>NZ_JBSAXF010000024.1:0-83140 GCF_053427845.1 Burkholderia sp. AW49-1
GCCGCTCACGAGTGGCCCTTGCTGTTTCCGGGCGAGCAGGTTGTGTGCGACCCGGTAAATTGGGCCCGCTGGAATCTATCGCAGCCGAAGTTGGCATAATCTCGGCTTGCTGACGCGAGCGTTGCGTCACAGTCACACTCGTGCCTGCGACGTCACCCGCCCTGCATTGACTTCAGTCCAGTTATAGCCCCAATACTCATGCTGAGCACGCCCGCGACCACCGCGTCGCTGAAACATATCCTCGAACACCCCGGCGACTTCTCCGGATGGCTGAGCCTGCCACCGATGCCATGGACGGTCGATACAGACGGCGCATTCATCGAAGATCCACACGACCCAGAAGCCGACACGCCACCTACCACAGCCCCACAACCCGGCTGGCGCGTGACGCTGAACAGCACGACGATCGAAGAGGTCGTCATCAACGCGCACGACCAGGTCGACGAACCGAGCATCGCGCAATTGTTCGACGCGTTCGTGTACTACGTCGAAAACGACGAGTTCATTCTGCTCTGACGGCGCGTCCCGCACGCCACAGCAAAAAAGGACCGCCGGGCGGTCCTTTTCCAGGAAGCAGCAGCCGCGTTAAAACGACGACTCAACGCCCCTCAAGGCAACGAAATCGTCAAATTAGCCGACTCCGGCCCCACCTTGATCACCTGCGAATAAGGCGCCAACGCCTGCAGCGTCTTGTCCTTCAGATAAGTATTGAGCCCGAGATACCCGAGCAGGGCCACCAGCGCAAACACGGCGCCGATCGCCCAGACCGGCACCTCGCGCTTCAACCGATGCGCGATCTGGTCCGGCAGCGGCCAATGCGGAGCGAACGCGGCGCGCTTGCCCTTCATATGCGCGATCTCGTCCCCCAGCCGCGCGGTGAGGTAAGCGAGCTTCTCCGGCCCCTCGAGCAGATACTTGCCCTGAAACCCGAGCAGCAGGCACATATGAAACACCTCGAGCGACTGCAACCGCGCCGCGCCCTGCGCCCGACATTCCTCGAGATATTGAAAGAACTTCTCCCCCGCGAGCTGCTCGCCGAACAGCACGAGCTGCAGCGGCCGGCGTTCCCAGTCGGTCCGGATCTTGAACTGCGACGACAGCACCATCTCGTCGACGGCCGCGCAGTACGCGAACTTCGCGCCATACACGTCCTCGGCCGGAATGTTGAGCTTCTTCGCGCCGCGCTCGAAATCCGACAGAAACTCCTGGATCTTCGTGCTGAACTCGCTCGCGCTGTCCGGCTCGCGGCCGTTCTTGAGCAGGAACAGCATGAAGAACCCGTCGTACAACAGGTCGAGCAGCGAACGGGCCTGGAACGAGGCGTCGGTCGACGCCGGGGTATGCAGCGGGGCCGGCGCGTTGTCGCCGAACAGGGAAGGCGCGTAGCTCATGATGTGACCGCGATCAGTTCGAATTTCAGGTCATTGATGCCAGTCGGCGCGTAGATCATCGCGGACTGGGCCTGCAGCATGCGCTCGTAAAGCGCACCGCGCGAATCAAGCTGGAAATAGCACGCACCGGGCCGCACCGGAATCGCGGGCGGTACCTGCGGCATGTACGACAGCCGCACGCCGGGCATTGCCGACAGCACCAGCTTGTCGACGTCGTCGGGCGCGCCGACCTTGAAGCGTGCCGGCACCGCATCGACGAGCTCGACGCTCGGCATGTCCGCGGACACGGCCAGGTAGAACTCGGTCTTGTCGTCGATCTTGCCCGAATCGAGGCGGCCGAGATGGAACGACGGACGCACTTCGTCGAGCGTGATCGCGAAGTAGCGCGTCGAAATCACGGTATCGAGCAACTCGCGCAGCATCAGGTCGAGGCGCGCGAAGCTCGGGCCCGGATCGTCATGTCGATACACGGGCAGGTCGGCGAGCGTGTAGCCCTTCGAGAATGTCATCAGCTGGCCCGCGAGGCGCAGCAGTTCCTGGAACAGCCGCTCCGGATGCAGCGCCGCATGCTGGTGCAGGTGCGCGAGCGTCGCGAACGCGGCGTTTGCGGTGTGCAGCAGCCAGAACGATGCGATGTCGCCCGAGCGGAATTCGATGATGTTCTTCGACGGCTCGCGGTGAAAGCCGTACAGCGCGTTCACCTTCGCCTGCAGCGCGTCGACGAGCTGGCGCAGCCGCTGGTGCAGGATCGGCGAAGCTTCGATCGCGAGGCACGGCGGCACGAAGCTGTCGTCGATCTCGAAGCCGGACGTCGCGGTGCGGCGCACGCGCACGAGCGGCACCGACAGCAACTGGTCGCGCGGCTCGCTGTGCGCGATCAGCTTGACCTGCGTCTTGAGGAACGTGATGTCGGCTTCGGCGGCGTCGGTGAAGTTGTCGGCGACGCTCGCCTGCTCGCTGACGAAACGCGTCATGAAGCCGGCGGCCGGATCGTCGCTGTAGTTGGTGCCGTTCTCGCGCAGCGGATGCAGCGCGAGATAGAACACGAATTCGTTGATGCCGTCGGGCAGCGTGTCGAGCGCGATCGGCGGCGGCAGGTCGTCGGCCTGCGGCGCGGCATACAGCGCGCCGTCCGGAAACACGAGCGCGAGCTCGGCCACGCGCAGCACGTTGCTGCCGAGCGCATCGCGGTCGATACGCACGGAGCGCACGCCCCAGTTGTACGGCTGGATCGCCTGGATGGACTCGAACAGGCGCGCCTCGTGGTAGGCGTCCTGCCGCTGGAAGTGTTGAGGCCGGAGGAACAGCCCTTCCCCCCACAGCACCTTGGCCGAATAACTCATGTCAAATCCGGTTAATGTAGCGTTGCGATCTAATCGATTTGGTCGTGCCCGAATTAATCGCCAATTTGTTAACTCTTGTTAATTGACACTCGTGCGTCATGTTTAACCGCAGGTGACCGACGAAAGCAAATTCAGCGGTTGCGAAGGCGCACCTTGTTGCGGTGCGATGACGGAGCCATCTGTGACCGTCATCGCGCAATTATGCAGGCCGATGATTATGCCGGATTTCTCCGACTTCGCCGGGTCGAACGTCAGTTTCCAGCGCTGGATGGCGGGATCGCGGAACAGTGCGACGATGCCGAATGCCTGCGCTTCGCGCGACACTTTTTCCGTCGCCGTATAGCGCTGGCCCGGAATCAGCGTAATTTCACGCACGTTCAGCAGATCGGTGCCCAGCGCGGCTTTTTCCTTGGCCGGATCGGTAAATGCGTCGAACGGCGCCTGCTGGAACGAAGTCGGATCCTTCAGCGCGTAGAGCCTCACTACTAATGCGAGCGGCTTGCGATCGTTCGCGGCGTTGAGGTTCGGCGCGGCGGCGAGCGTGAGCCCGATGTTGCGCGGCGGCTTCTGGGCATCCGGCAGTTCGGGCTTGCCGATGCCGGCGGCCTGCATCACGGCGCTCGCGGCGGAGCCGAGCAGCGGGGCGGCCGCGCATCCGGCCAGGAGCGCGCAGGCGATCAGCGGCAGCGCATAGCGAATCATGGACGATCTCATCGTGTTTCCGGCGTGCCGCCTTTAACTCCCCTGTCAAAACTACCGGGCATTTCCGCGTTCCTCGCGAATGCCGGCTTATCTGCCGTTCAACTATTAAGCACACGTGCGCCGCATCGCGCTTCCGGAAATTTTTTCCGTCACCCGCGCGAAGCGTTGTCGAGCAAGTAAAACTTGCGCATTCCGGCCGCTCGAAAAACCGCCGCCGGGCCGTTGCCGGAGACGTTTCGAGGGGGTAGCGCACGGATTTAAAAGGAATTACTCTGCACGCAGCGATTGAATTATGAAAAATTGATCGGTACTATACCCGCGCGCTTCTTGCAAAGCAAAAGAACCAGATTCTCAACGATTTTAATACTCACGCGCCGGTGGATATAACGATGAAAGACCGTCTCTTCGCAAAATTGTCTGGGGTAGTGCTGGCCTGCGGCGTGATCGCCGGTTGTGCGAGCCAGCCGCCGGCGCCGCCGACTGCCGAGGTGTTCAACAAGTCGCTGGCCGATGCGGACGCCGTTGCGAAGTCGGGTGACCAGGACAAGGCGCTCGGCCTGTACCAGCAGCTCGCGAAGTCGGATCCGACGCGCGAGGAACCGTGGTCGCGCATCGCGCAGATCCAGTTTGCCCAGAACCACTATGGCCAGGCGATCGTCGCCGCGCAGGAGGCACTGCAGCGCGACGCAACCGATCGTCAGGCGAAGAGCGTGCTCGCCGTCGCGGGGCTGCGGATCGCGACGCAGTCGCTCGGCGAACTGCGCCAGGATGCATCGCTCGCGGGCGATGCGAAGTCGGATGCGCAGGCGCTCGCGAAGCAACTGCGCGACACGCTCGGCGAATCGGCGCTGTTCCCGCCGGAGCAGCGGACCACGAAGGCGCGTACGGCGCGTCGCGTGATTCATCGTCCGAAGGCCGGCGCGGCGCCGGCAGCCGAGGCAGCCGCAGCAGCAACCACCGCGCCGACGCCGCCCGCCGCGCCGCAAAAGGGCGGCGCCGATCCGTTCAGCGCGCTGCGCAACTGAACGCAACTGACGCGATAACCACAACTAACCTGGGAGCCGTCGAGATGGCCAAGAAAGAAAGCATTCAGAAAAGCTTGCAGAAAATACGGCCGCCGCGCGTCCAGCTGACCTACGAGGTCGAGAAGGGCGACGCGATCGAGGTGAAGGAACTGCCGTTCGTCGTCGGGGTCGTCGGCGATCTGGCGGGCCAGTCGGAAGTCGAGCAGCCGAAGCTGCGCGACCGCAAGTTCGTCAACATCGACCGTGACAACTTCGACGACGTGATGAAGGCGATCGAGCCGCGCGCCGCGTTCCAGGTGGAAAACCGCCTGAGCCCGGAAGGCGGCAAGTTCGCAGTCGACCTGAAGTTCCGTTCGCTGTCGGATTTCAGCCCGGACGAAGTCGTCGAACAGGTCGAGCCGCTGCGCCGCCTGCTCGAGGCGCGCTCGAAGCTCGCCGACCTGCGCAACAAGCTCGCCGGCAACGACAAGCTCGAGGATCTGCTGTCCGAGGTGCTGAAGAACACGCAGCAGCTGCAGGAGCTCGCGAAGGGCACCGGCGGCGACAAAGACGGCGAATGACGACGGAGTGTTGAGATGAACCAGCAAACGGCTGCGGCCCAAGCGAGCGGCGCGGACTACGCCGCCGGGACTTCGCTGCTCGACGATATCGTCGAGAAGAGCAAGGTCGCGAAATCCGATTCCGAGCATGCGCGCGCGAAGGACCTGATCGGCGAACTCGTGCACCAGGTGCTCGACGGCACGGTGATCGTGTCGGACAACCTGTCGGCGACGATCGACGCGCGCGTCGCGGAACTCGACCGCCTGATCTCCACGCAGCTGTCCGCGGTGATGCACGCGCCGGAATTCCAGCGCCTCGAAAGCACGTGGCGCGGGATGGACTACCTGGTCAAGGAAAGCAACACCGGCCAGACGATCAAGATCAAGGCGCTGCACGCACCGAAGCGCGACCTCGTGCGCGACTTCAAGGGCGCGAGCGAGTTCGACCAGAGCGCGCTGTTCAAGAAGGTCTACGAAGAAGAATTCGGCACGTTCGGCGGCTCGCCGTTCGGCGCGCTGATCGGCGACTACGAGATCTCGCGCCAGCCGGAAGACATGTACTTCATCGAGCAGATGTCGCACGTCGCGGCGGCCGCGCACGCGCCGTTCATCGCGTCGGCGTCGCCGGAGCTGCTCGGCCTCGAGTCGTTCTCCGACCTCGGCAAGCCGCGCGACCTCGGCAAGGTGTTCGACACCGTTGAATACGCGAAGTGGAAGTCGTTCCGCGACGCCGAGGATTCGCGCTACGTCGGCCTGACGCTGCCGCGCTTCCTCGGCCGCCTGCCGTTCAATCCGAAGGACGGCCAGACCGCGGAGAACTTCAACTTCGTCGAGGACGTCGACGGCACCGAGCACGACAAGTACCTCTGGTGCAACGCGGCATGGGCCTTCGCGGCACGCCTCACGGCCGCGTTCGACGACTTCGGCTGGTGCGCGGCGATCCGCGGCGTCGAAGGCGGCGGCCTCGTCGAGGACCTGCCGACCCACACGTTCAAGACCGACGACGGTGAAGTCGCGCTGAAGTGCCCGACCGAAATCGCGATCACCGATCGCCGCGAGAAGGAGCTGAGCGACCTCGGCTTCATCCCGCTCGTGCATTGCAAGAACTCGGATTACGCTGCGTTCTTCGCCGCGCAATCGGTGCAGAAACCGAAAAAATACAGCACCGACAGCGCGAATGCGAACGCCGTCCTGTCCGCCCAGCTTCAGTACATCTTCTCGGTATCGCGCGTCGCGCATTACCTGAAGGCGATGATGCGGGACAAGATCGGCAGCTTCGCATCGGCGCAGAACGTGGAGACTTTCCTCAACCGGTGGATTTCGCAGTACGTCCTGCTCGACGACAACGCGTCGCAGGAACAGAAGGCGCAATTCCCGCTGCGCGAGGCATCCATACAAGTGTCGGAGATTCCGGGCAAGCCGGGCTCGTATCGTTCGGTCGCGTTCCTGCGTCCGCACTTTCAGCTCGACGAACTCTCGATTTCTCTGCGACTTGTCGCTGATCTGCCCAAACCGGCAAATTCATAAGCGAGTAAATCGCCCGGGCGGGCCGCCTGGGTAGGACGTTAAAACCACCTCTTTGGGGAGTCGAAGGGCCATGTTACATATGCACTTGCAGTTTGGTAGTCCGGCGGTGAAGGGCGAATCCGCGGACAAAGACCATCAGGGCTGGATCGAACTGAAATCGTGGGATCACTCGATCGTTCAGCCGCGTTCGGCAACGGCATCGACCGCAGGCGGTCACACGATGACGCGCTGCGAGCACGGCGACATGATTTTCACGAAGGAAATCGATTCGTCGAGCCCGCTGCTGTATCAGCACGCATCGGGCGGCACGACGTTCGATGAAGTGACGGTCCATTTCTCGCGCGCGGACGGTGAAGGCAAGCGCGTGCAGTATCTGGAAGTGAAGCTCAAGTACGTGATCATCTCGAGCATCGCTCCGAGCGTTCGCGAAGAAGGTCTGCCGCTCGAGACGTTCTCGCTGAAGTACGCGGCCGTGCAGTGGAAGCAGACCCAGCAGAAGATCGGCGGCAACCAGGGCGGCAACACGCAAGGCGCCTGGAGCCTGACGAAGAACGACAAGACCTACGCGGTCTAAGGTCGGTTGCGGCAACGGGGCGCTCGGCGTCCCGTTGCCGTTTTCGCTGTGTACTCGACGTATTCGCGAGGAGCGTGACGCCGCGATCGGCCCTTTTGGGGGCCAGCCCCACGAACGGATTTTTTCAAAACAGGGGAACGTGCGTTATTAGCGGAAACAGGCCCTTATGAAACGATTCGAACCCAGTTTTCTCGACAAGCTGTTCGACGACGAACCGCACCTGCCGGCCTCGGCCGCGATGCGGCAATTGTCGCTGGACGAGCTCAAGAACACGGTCGCCCGCGACGTCGAGGCGATCCTCAACACCCGTATCGCGCACACCGAAATCGAGCTGGCCGCGCTGCCGGAATGCCAGAAGTCGGTGCTGACCTACGGGCTGAACGATTTCGCGGGGCTGAGCCTCGCGAGTCACTACGACCGCGCGTTCATCTGCAAGTCGATCCAGCAGGCCATCGCGCGCCACGAGCCGCGGCTGCAGCAGGTGCAGGTGACGTTCGAGCTGAACGAGCAGTCGACCAACGCGCTGTACTTCGCGATCCAGGCGCTGCTCGTCGTGCATCCGGCCGAGGAGCCGGTGAGTTTCGACGCGATGCTGCAGCCGTCGACGCTGCAGTATTCGGTCACGCGCACGCGCGCGGCCAGAATGCTGTAAATCAAGCCGCCGAGCGGGCCGGACCGCCCGGTGATGGTTCAGGGTCCGGCAGGAAATATTGAGGTTCTCGGGGTCGTCGATGGAAGAATTGCTGCCGTACTACGAGCGCGAATTATCGTTTTTGCGGCGCTATTCGCGAGATTTCGCCGAACGTTATCCGAAGATCGCCGCGCGGCTCGCGTTGTCCGGCGAGCACTGCGAGGATCCGCACGTCGAGCGGATGATCGAGTCGTTCGCGCTGCTGGGCGCGCGCATCAACAAGAAGCTCGACGACGACTACCCGGAATTCACCGAAGCGCTGCTGGAAGTGCTGTATCCGCACTACCTGCGGCCGTTCCCGTCGTGCTCGATCGCGCAGTTCACGCCGGCCTCGCCGGGCCAGCAGACCGAACCGGTCGTGATCGACCGCGGCACCGAGCTGAAGAGCCGTCCGATCCGCGGCGTGCAGTGCCGGTTCCGCACCGCATACGACGTGACGCTCGCGCCGATCCGCATCTCGGAGGCGCGCTTCACGCCGGTCGCGCTCGCGCCGAGCGCGACGGTGCTGCCGTCCAACGCGACGGGCGTGATCTCGATCACGTTCGAATCGCTCGCCGCGCAACTCGATCTCGGCGCGCTGAAGCTGCCGACGCTGCGCGCGCACCTGCACGGCGAGCAGTCGTTCGTCGCCGCGCTGACCGACTGCCTGTTCGTGAACGTGCTCGGCGCGTATGTCGAGCCCGAGCGCAACGGCCGCTGGACCGCGCTGCGCAAGCTGCCGATCGCGCACGCCGGCTTCGACGAGGACGACGCGCTGATCGACTACCCGGCGAAGTCGCACCCCGCGTATCGCCTGCTCACCGAATACTTCGCGTTCCCCGACAAGTTCGATTTCGTCGATTTCGACCTTGCGGCGATCGCGCGCGCGTCGGGCCGCTGCCAGCGCGCGACGCTGCATCTGGTGCTGCAGGACGTGCGCAGCGATTCGCACGTCGCGCGGCTGCTCGAGCTGCTCACGGCCAGCCATTTCCGGCTGTTCTGCACGCCGATCGTCAACCTGTTCCGCCAGCACGGCGAGCCGATCCGCATCACGCACCGCGCGGTGTCGTACCCGGTGATCGCCGAAGCGCGCCGTGCGTTCGCATACGAGGTGTATTCGATCGATTCGGTGAAGCTCGTCCGGCAGCAGGCGCATGAAGAATCGGTGATCGAGTTCCGGCCGTTCTATTCGCTGCATCACGGCGAGTCGGCGCGGATCGGTCATTACTGGTTCGCGCGCCGCAACGACTGGGTCGCGCAGAAAAGCCCCGGCTACGAAACCGAGATCTCGATCGTCGACATCGACTTCGAGCCGACCTCGCCGCAAACCGACACGCTGAGCCTCGACCTCACCTGCACGAACCGCGACCTGCCGTCGATGCTCGCGTTCGGTCTCGAAGGCGGCGACCTGTTCCAGGAAGGCGGCGCGCAGACGAGCGGCATCTCGCTGCTGCGGCGCCCGACGCAAAGCGTGCGCTTCGAGCGCGGTCGCGCCGCGCACTGGCGGCTCGTGTCGCATCTCGCGCTGAACCACGTGTCGCTGGTTGCGCACGGGCTCGCGCCGCTCAAGGAAATGCTGACGTTGTACGACCTGCGGCGCACCGCCGTGTCGATGCGCCAGATCGACGGCCTCGCCGGCGTCGAGCAGCGCGGCGCCGTGCAGTGGCTGCCCGGCAAGCCGTTCGCGACTTTCGTGCGCGGCATCGAGATCCGCCTGACGATCGACGAGGAGCACTTCGTCGGCGCGAGCCTCGCGTCGTTCGTGCGCGTGCTCGACAGCTTCTTCGGGCTGTACGTCCACCTCAACAGTTTCGTTCAACTAGTCGTGGTGTCGAAGCGCACCGGCGAGGAGATCATCCGATGCAAGCCCCGGACCGGCGAATCGATCCTGGCGTAGTCGACGCGCTGCTCGACGAGCCGCACCGCTTCGAGTTCTTCCAGGCGGTGCGCGTGCTCGAGGGGCTGTTCGCGCGGCAGGCGTCCGATGCCCCCGGCGCATGGCGGCAGGGCGACGTCGTCGCACAGCGCATCGAATTCCGCAACACGCTGTCGCTCGGCTTCCCGCCGAGCGAGATCGAAGGCGCCCGTTCGTTCGACGACGGCGGCACGCTGCTCGACTCGTGCGAGGACCGCGGCGCTGCGCTCGCGGCCGGCGAGCTCGGTCACGTCGAGCTGACGCCCGCATTCTTCGGGCTGCTGGGCGGGCAGGGCGCGCTGCCGCTGCACTACACCGAGCAGATCGTCGCGCGAGAGCACCTGAAGCGCGACCACGCGGCGCGCGCCTTCTTCGACGTGTTCTCGAACCGCGCGACCGCGCTGTTCTACGCGGCGTGGAAGAAATACCGGCTGCCGTTCCATTACGAGCTCGACCGCGACGAGCGCTACCTGCCGCTCCTGCTCGCGATCGCCGGCGTGCCGAGCGACGAGGTGCGCGACAGCCTCGCGGCCGGCGCGGGAGGCGTGCTCGACGAGGCCGTCGCCGGCTACGCGCTCGCCGCGCGGCACCGGCCGATGTCCGCCGCCTACCTGCAGCGCACGCTGTCCGATTATTTCCGCGTGCCCGTGAAGATCGACCAGTTCGTCGGCAAGTGGTACGACGTGCCGCCCGACCAGCTGAGCGTGCTCGGCGAAGTCAACGCGGTGCTCGGCGCGACGGCGCTCGTCGGCGAACGCGTGTGGCAGCGCGACATGCGCGCGCGGATCGTCGTCGGCCCGCTGTCCAAGCGCGACTACGAGGCATTCCTGCCGGGCGGCGCGCAGGCCGTCGCGCTCGAGCGGATGCTGACGCTGCTCGCCGGCGTCACGCTCGAATACGAGGTGAAGCTCGTGCTGAAGCGCACCGAGGTCGGCGCGAGCGTGCTCGGCGCGGGTTCGCGGCTGGGCTGGGACGCGTTCCTCTGCACGCGCGACGCGGTCGACGACCGCTCGGATGCCCGCTACGAACTGCACGTGATTCACTGATTCCGAACGACAACAAACACGCAATCGAACCTGAGATCCACGCCATGAGCACGCCTCTGAAGACCCTGATCACGAAACTGAATCCGCTGTGCCGGCACGCGACCGAGCGCGCGGCGAGCGCGTGCCTGGCGCGCGGCCATTACGAAGTCGATCTGGAGCATCTGTTCCTCGCGCTGCTCGACGAGGCGACGGGCGACCTGCCGCTCGCGCTGCGCGCGAGCCGCGTCGATCCGCATGCGCTGCGCGCCGATCTCGAGCGTGAACTCACGCGCCTGAAGACGGGCAACACGCGCACGCCGGTGTTCTCCGTGCACCTGATCGCGCTGTTCGAGCAGGCCTGGCTGATCGCGTCGCTCGATTCGCAGCTCGGCCGCATCCGCTCGGGGCACCTGCTGCTCGCGCTGCTGACCGCGCCCGATCTCGCGCAGTTCGCGCAGCGCATGTCGTCGCAGTTCGCGGAAATGAACGTGACGGACCTGAAGCACAAGTTCGAGGAGATCATGGCCGGGTCGAGCGAGGCCGAGCCGCGCCAGGCGGATGCGGAAGACAGCGACGTCGCATCCGCCGCCGACGGCGCCGCGCCCGCAGCCGGCCCGTCGAAGACGCCCGCGCTCGACACGTACACGACCAACCTCACGCAGCGCGCGCGCGACGGCAAGATCGATCCGGTGATCGGCCGCGAAGCCGAGATCCGCCAGGCGATCGACATCCTGATGCGCCGCCGCCAGAACAACCCGATCATGACCGGCGAGGCCGGTGTCGGCAAAACGGCGGTCGTCGAGGGCCTCGCGCTGCGGATCGCGGCCGACGACGTGCCGCCGCCGCTTTCCGGCGTCGCGCTGCACGTGCTCGACATGGGCCTGCTGCAGGCCGGCGCGAGCGTGAAGGGCGAGTTCGAGAACCGCCTGAAGAGCGTGATCGACGAGGTGAAGAAGAGCGCGCACCCGATCATCCTGTTCATCGACGAGGCGCACACGATCATCGGCGCGGGCGGCCAGGCCGGTCAGAACGACGCGGCGAACCTGCTGAAGCCGGCGCTCGCGCGCGGCGAACTGCGCACGATCGCCGCGACGACGTGGAGCGAATACAAGAAGTACTTCGAGAAGGATGCGGCGCTCGCGCGGCGCTTCCAGGTCGTGAAGGTCGAGGAGCCGAGCGAGCCGCTCGCGGCCGCGATGCTGCGCGGGATGTCGGGGCTGATGGAGAAGCACTTCAACGTGCGGATTCTCGACGACGCGATCACCGAGGCCGTGCGCCTGTCGCATCGCTACATCAGCGGGCGCCAGCTGCCGGACAAGGCGATCAGCGTGCTCGACACCGCGTGCGCGAAGGTCGCGCTCGCACACAGCGCGACGCCGGCGGCGATCGACGACACGAAGAAGCGCATCGAGCGCATCGACGCGGAAATCGCATCGCTGGAGCGCGAGGCGGCGGGCGGCGCGGCGCACGACGAGCGGCTCGGCGAGCTGCGCGGCGCACGCGACACGGCGCTCGCGCAATTGACCGAGGACGAGGCGCGCTATGAAGCCGAGCGTGCGATCGTCGCCGAGATCACCGTGCTGCGCGAGACGCTCGACAAGGCGCGCGGCCCGTCCGAAGACGGCGAGCCGGTCGACGTGCCGGCCACGCGCGAGAAGCTGGCCGAACGCGTCGCGGCGCTGCATGCGCTGCAGGGCGGCGAGCCGATGGTGCCGCTGCAGGTCGACGGCCACGTCGTCGCCGAGATCGTCGCTGCTTGGACCGGCATTCCGCTCGGCCGGATGGTGAAGGACGAGATCGACACCGTGCTGAACCTGCAGCCGCTGCTGACCGCGCGCGTGATCGGCCAGGACCATGCGCTCGACGCGATCGCGCAGCGCGTGCGCACGGCGACCGCGAACCTCGAGGATCCGAACAAGCCGCGCGGCGTGTTCATGTTCGTCGGGCCGTCGGGCGTCGGCAAGACCGAGACCGCGCTCGCGCTGGCCGACATCCTGTACGGCGGCGAGCGCAAGATGGTCACGATCAACATGAGCGAGTATCAGGAAGCGCACAGCGTGTCGGGCCTGAAGGGTTCGCCGCCGGGCTACGTCGGCTACGGCGAGGGCGGCGTGCTGACCGAGGCCGTGCGCCGCAATCCGTATTCCGTCGTGCTGCTCGACGAGGTCGAGAAGGCGCACCCGGACGTGCTCGAGATGTTCTTCCAGGTATTCGACAAGGGCACGATGGACGACGCCGAAGGGCGCGAGATCGATTTCCGCAATACGCTGATCATCCTGACGTCGAACGTCGGGTCGGCGGCGGTGATGCAGGCATGCCTGAACAAGCCGGCCGAGGAGCTGCCCGATCCGGACGCGCTCGCCGAGGCGCTGCGCCCGCAACTGTACAAGACGTTCAAGCCGGCGTTCCTCGGCCGGATGAAGGTCGTGCCGTACTACCCGATTTCCGACGACGTCCTGGCCGAGATCATCGAGCTGAAGCTCGAACGGATCCGCCGCCGCATCGAAGCGAACCACAAGGCCGCGTTCGAGTGGGACGAATCGCTCGTCGACGCGGTGCTCGCGCGCTGCACCGAGGTCGATTCGGGCGCCCGCAACGTCGACCACATCCTGAACGGCACGCTGCTGCCGGAGATCGCGGGCCACGTGCTCGGCCGGATCGCCGACGGCGCGGCCATCGCGCGCATCGCGGTGCGCGCGGACGAGGCCGGCGAATTCGCGTACACGGTCGAATGAGCCCCGCGCGCGACATCTCATGCATCAACGGATTCACTGAACCATGCCGATCAATCTCCCCGAGCTGCTGACGCCGATCAGCGACACGTCGCCCAGCGGCGACGACCTGCTGTTCTCGAACGAATTCGACGCGATTCAGGACGCGCGGCGCTATGACGATCCGACGCTCGACCAGGGCGAGTGGGTGACCGAGATCAAGGAGGCCGACTGGGGCTTCGTCGTCGATCACGCGGGCGGGCTGCTGCGCACGCGCACCAAGGATCTGCGGCTCGCCGTGTGGCTGACCGAGGCGCTCGCGCTGGAGGACGGCATCACCGGCCTCACCGAAGGTTATGCGCTGCTGGAAGGCCTGTGCCGAGACTACTGGGACACCGTGCATCCGCTACCCGAAGGCGACGACGTCGAATACCGGCTCGGCAACGTCGCGTGGCTGTCCGGCCGCACGGCCGAGCTGCTGCGCGGCATTCCGGTGACGGACGGCGCGTCGAACGCGTTCACCACGCTCGACTGGGAAGTCGCGCTGCACGTGGCGCAGGCCGTGAAGCGCGACCCCGAACACGCCGACGACATCGCGCGCGGCAAACCGTCGGTCGAGCAGGTCGATGCGTCGCGGCGCGTGACGTCGATCGCGTTCTACACGACGCTGCTCGCGAACCTGAAGGCGTTCGAGTTCGCGCTCGATGCGTTCGAGGAGCGGCTCGTCGAACGCGCGGGCGATTCGGCGCCGAGCTTCCGGCAGGCGCGCGACGCGTTCGAGACCGTGTATCGGCTCGTCGAGCGCTTCGCGCGCGAGCAGGGATATACGGGGAGCGCGCCGCATGCGCCGTCGGCGCCGCAGGCGCAGCCCGAGCGTATCGAGCCGAGCTTCGGCGACACGTTCCACAGCGAGGAGACCCACGTGCAGTCGCAGACCGCTCCGCGTCCGCCGGTGACGCAGATGATCGCCGGCATCCAGAACCGTGCGCAGGCCGTCGACCAGCTGCGTGCCGTCGCGCGTTACTTCCGCCAGACCGAGCCGCACAGCCCGGTCGCGTATCTCGCGGACAAGGCCGCCGAATGGGCCGACATGCCGCTGCACAAGTGGCTCGAGAGTGTCGTGAAGGACGACGGGTCGCTGTCGCACATCCGCGAACTGCTCGGGGTAAGGCCCGACGAGCAGTCCTGAACGACGGAACCTTGACCTGAGAGCGCGGGCCCGGCTGGCTCGCGGCAACAAGAACAGGAAGACGCATGAACGTGACCGAACTG
Source organism: Burkholderia sp. AW49-1 (assembly GCF_053427845.1). NCBI lineage: Bacteria > Pseudomonadati > Pseudomonadota > Betaproteobacteria > Burkholderiales > Burkholderiaceae > Burkholderia > Burkholderia sp. AW49-1. The sequence continues at coordinate 14,695 of NZ_JBSAXF010000024.1, forward strand.
GCACAGGCGATCCGCGGCGGCCTGATTCAGCAGGACCGCTTGCTGAAGACGGACATCCCGTCGCTGCCGAACAATGCGCTCGTGCCGCGCCGCGCCGTGACCCGTTCCGAGCTGGGTCGCGATTTCAGCGTGACGCTCGATCTGGTGTCCACGGCGAGCGACGTCGAGCTCAAGACGCTGATCGCGCAACCGATCACGCTGTGGATCCAGCAGGCGGACAAGTCGTATCTGCCGATCAACGGCTATGTGCACACGGCGCGGCGGCTCGGCGCCGACGGCAGCCTGTCGAGCTACCAGCTGCGCTTCGCGTCATGGATGCATTTCCTCAAGTTCCGCAGCGACATGCGGTACTGGCAGGACAAGCCCGTCGACGCGATTCTCGCCGACGTGTTCGACATGCATCCGCAGGCCAGGGGCCGATACCAGTTCGCGTTGTCGAAACCGTTTCCGTCGCGGTCGTACTGCCGGCAGAGCGAAACGGACTGGAACTTCGTGCATCGGCTGATGGAGGACGAAGGGCTGTTCGGTTTCTGGCGGCACGGCGAAGACGGGAAGTCGCACACGCTCGTCATCACCGACGACGTGCATGCAGTCGATGCACTGTCGCCGAATGCCGTCACGTTCGACCGCTCGGGCACGGGCACCGAAACCGCCGGTTTCACGCAATGGGCCGCGTCGCGGACATTGCAAAGCACGCTGCACACGACGCGCACGTTCGACTACAAATCGCCGTCGTCGGCGGGCAATCCGAACGGCACGTCGCTGCCGACGAAGGCCGGCCAGGGCGACCTGCCGGGCCAGGCGGAAATCTACGAATACACCGGCGCGTACACGTATCCGGGCCAGGACCGCGGCGAACATCTGTCGAAGATTCGCCTCGAGGAGTGGGAGTCGCGCGCGAAGCGCTTCTTCGGCGTCGGCGGCGTGCGCGCGATCGATGCCGGCCGGCGCTTCACGCTGACCGGTCATCCCGAGCACGATCGCGATTCGGCGAGCGATCGCGAGTTCGCGGCCATCGGCGTCACGCGTTACATCGAGAACAATCTGCCGATCTCGGACCACGAAGCGAACTTCCCGCATAGTCTGCAGGATCAGTTGGCGCAGGCGAAGGCCGGTCACGGTGAGGCGGCTGCGTTTCAGGTCGGCCATGACGACGGTTCCGCCGGGTTCTATCTCGTCGAGGCCGAGGCGCAGCGCGCGAGCGTGCCGTATCGCAGCCCGTTCGAGCACCGCAAGCCCGCGATGCAGCTCGAGACGGCCGTCGTCGTCGGGCCGAAGGGCGAAGAGGTGTACACCGACGAGCTGAACCGGATCAAGGTCATGTTCGTCTGGGACCGGCAAAGCGAAGGCCGCGAGACGGCATCGTGCTGGATGCGCGTCGTGCAGTCGGATACCGGCGGCGGCTACGGCGGCGTGCATATTCCGCGGGTCGGCGAGGAAGTGCTGATCGGCTACATCGGCGGCGACTGCGACCGGCCGATCGTCATGCATCGCGTGTACAACGGCGCCGTCAAGCCGCAGTGGCATAGCGACGGGATCCTGTCGGGCTTCCGGTCGAAGGAGTATGCGGGGTCGGGCCACAACGAGATGGTGCTCGACGACGCGACCGGGCAGAACCGCGCGCGCCTGTTCAGCAGCAGCGCGAATTCGCTGCTTCACCTCGGCTACCTGATCGAGCAGAACGGCAATACGCGCGGTGCGTATCTCGGTTCCGGCTTCGACCTGCGCACGGATGCGTACGGTGCGATGCGCGCCGGGCAGGGTTTGTACGTGACGACGCATCCGAAGCAGGCGAACAGCCAGCCGCTCGACGTGAGCGAGGCGAAGCAGCAGCTGGCCAATGCGCAGGGGCTGGTCGAGTCGATGTCGCAGGTCAGCGAGATGCATCAGGCGGAGAGTCTCGGCGCCGGTCACGATGCGTTGAAGCAGTTCGCCGATGCAACGCAGAACAGCGTGGCGGGAGCGACGGCGGGCGGCGGCAGGACCGGCGGCGGCGGGACGGGGAATGCGAATGCGTTCAAGGAGCCGGTGATGCTGTTCGCGAGCCCGGCGGGGATCGGGGTGGCGTCGCAGCAGTCGGTGCATCTGGCAAGTGATCGGCAGACCAATATCGTCAGTGGTCAAAGTACGTTCATCACCAGCGGGAAATCGCTGATCGCAGGCATCCGCGATCGCATCAGCCTGTTCGCGCAGAACGCGGGGATGAAGCTCTTTGCCGGGAAAGGCGCCGTCGAGATACAGGCGCAGAACGACAACGTCGAGATGGTCGCGCAGAAGACGATCAAGGTGCTGTCGGCGACCTCAACGATCGAAGGCGTCGCGAAGGAGGAGATTCTGCTGACTTCCGGTGGCGCGTATGTCCGGATCAAGGGCGGCAACATCGAGATTCATGCGCCGGGCAAGATCGACGTGAAGGGCGGACAGCATGCGTTCAGCGGACCGACGAGCATGCACAAGACGTTCAAGGCGGAAGGCAAGAAGGCTGACATGCGGATTCGCTATGTGGATGCCGACGGCAACGTGCCGCACGGGGAGCCGATCAAGTTCACGACGGAAGACGGGACCGAGCATAGCGTCGCGCTCGACGCGGAAGGCAAGGCGGAATTGAAGAACATCGATTTTGACGAGTTCGTGGCCAGTCAGGTCAAGCGGACGGGAGAGTGAAAATGGGCGGCAAGGCGCTTGTTCAACATAACGTTTGTATTGATCTGCCGGGGGAACCGGTGAGTTGCTGGGCCGAGTCGGATATCACGGTGCTGCTGCGCAAGCATCGGGATGTCATTTTTGATTTTCATATAAGCAAAGGCGCGACTTACACCGTCGAGGCGCCGGAAGACTGGATGTATGACGTCGCGCAAAAGAAGCGTGTGAAGCAGGGGCGTTTCGCGGACGGCCAGCGCTACCACATCTGGATCGGACGCGATTTCAAGGGTGAATTGGTGTTGAAGCGCGACGGGAAGGTGTTTCAGCGGTATTCAATGCTTCAGTTTGGCCTGGTTGACGGTAGCTCCGATCCGAAGGCCAAACCGGAACCGATCATCATCGCAATGAATCTCAACACGTCGACTAGTCAGCCCCCGTTTGCAGCAACGCAGGTGGGCCGGCTTGGCATGCCGATCGGTTCAAGTCCGGCAGCGGCCGTGCTTCGGCCGCTACAGACGTTTGAACCAGACCCATTGTCTATCGGACAGGCAGGAGCATTTCCCCTACCTATCAATCTGAGTCCCGATGCCGACGTTAAGTCGACGCAGTATGCACACGTAACCGAAGTCAATCTTGCCGCGGTGCCCCACGAAATCCTAGATGCGCTGTCGTCAGGAGGCGCGGAGGAAACCGCGATTGATCCAAACAAGATTGCGACACGCAACTGGCTGACGGCCCAACTTGCCGGAGTCGCTGCGTTCCTTAACGACAACAAGAAATGGGCAAGCGAGCTTTGGTCGCAAAAATTTCGATTAGTAAAGGTCGTTCATAAGAATGCTGGGGAGAAGTGGTACGTCGTGTTTTCGGGCAACCAGAAATTGCGTCAGCTAATGTCTGCGGCGCGATATGGTGTGCAGCACGAAAAGGTGTTGACGATCGCAGGCGGCGCCGGCAACGCTGCGTCCCGCGCGGCCGCGGCGAAGGAGGCCGTCAAGGGGGCGTTCAAAAATGCCGGGAGAATCGCGTTCGTCTTTACGATTGCATTGGATACGGCCGAGTGGCTGCGTGACTACGAGCAGATCGATCATGAAGGCAAGCGCCGCAAGCATGTCTCCGATTTGCTCGGGAAGATTCTTATTGATGTCACTAAGGCCGGATTGAATGCGGCCGTCACGTCGCTTGTCATTGGTTTGATTGTTGGATTCTTCGGCACAGCTGGCTTGCCCGTATGGGGGATCGTGGTTGGTACCATCGTCGTTGCGTGTGCGGTGGGGTACGGTCTGGATTATCTGGACAAGAAGGTCCATGCGACTGAGATTGTTACCGCCGGTTTCAAATGGCTAGGCGAGTCGCTTAAAAGCGCGGCAACCTATCTGGAGAAGGTCATGCCGAAGGACTACGAGGGCTATCCGATGATGTTTACGCCTTGATAGTGCATAATGCTCTAGAGAACAGAAACGATGATCATAAAGAATATTTCGCAACCTGAGTCGGACCACGTTCTGGCAGTGCTGAAGAAAGCGGTTCCGCTGGTTTTGGTGATGTCGTTGCTGGGAGCAGCGCTATCGTATGCAGCCTATTCTGACGAGTTGTCGGTATCGGCATGGCCATGGAGGATTGGCGTTTTGGTCGCGGTACTGAGCTGCGCCGCGCTGCTTTTCGTCTACGTCCGATATCGTGGCACGAACGATCTGTATGCATATGGAATGGTTATGTCGATTGGTACTCTCTCGACTTACTATTTTTTTGGAGTATTTTGCTATTTCTGCTATTTCGCGTTTGCACCGATGCCTGGCGGAGTGCGATGGCCGGGATTGATTGGTGGAATTGCGCTTAACATCGTTTGGGCTCTGGTGGTACAGCGCAACGTGCGCCACACAGTCAACGCTACTCCCTTCCTCGACAGGGTGATCAAGGAGCATGGCGGGGCACTCGTCTACGATGTTCAACGTGGGGCAATGGAGTTCGACCGATATCATCGCGAGCCGAATATCATGCCGAAGTTCTTTAAATATGTCGTCTTCGCGATTGCGCCGTTCTATTTGGTAATTAATCGCCTGCTTTCATCTAATTTCGGAACTAATGGTGTGCTGTTGTTTCTGGCGGTATTCGGTATGCCGCTTGCGCTGCTGTTTGTTAATTTGCTTGTGCGTAACTATATTTTGATGATGTCCTTGCCGAGGCAGATCGAAAAAGAGCGTGGTAAGCGTGTGTTGGTGGCTGGATAGAGATTAATCCGTTAATTTTGTTGATGGTTGGTTTTCCGTTTTTCATCTCTGATGGCCACGGGTTTCATAGTGCGGTTGGCATACTTCATATCTGCCTGCTGATCGAGTTAGAGCGGGAATCCGGCAACAACACCATCCTCGATCCATGATTGGTTGTTGGTTATGTTGATGATGAAATCCAACCTTGACGATGGTTCGCCGATAGATCAGCACGGAAGGTTGGCCGTGATCGAGCTGGCGCTCGGTATGCTCGTGGCCGGCATCTATTACGTTTTCTCGCAACTAGGTGTGGTGGCGCACTGGGTGTGGAAGTTGACGCTGGCGGTACAATGCTTTGTGTCGATCGTGTTGTATGTTCACTATTCGATGAATCGGCGGTCACGGAGACTCTGGGTCGAAGGCATTGTCTTGATGCTGGCGCTAGTTCCGTGGTTGATGATTGCATTCGTCTGGTTGTTCTATGTGTTGTATATCCCGATGCAAGCTTTCCTGAAAGCTTCGGTGGTGCTGGTGTGTTTTGCCATTATCGTGTGGCACGCTACCATGGTTCTTTCAGATTTTCGACGCGCCGTGAATAAAAAAGCAGTCGTGAATACCATTTACCATGATGATGGCAAGAATCTGATTCTGCGCCATTCATGCTGCGGGTACATCGATCACTTGACGTCGAGAACCCCGTTGAAAGCAGCATTGATGTCGGTAATCGCATACTTGATGCCTTTTGCTGCGGCGATCGGATCGAATGCAAACCATGTTCTGGGCGAGAGTGTTGGATCGAACGTACTATGCATAGTCATGTCGCTCCTCGGATTTCCGATGTCCATCTCGATCATCGGAAATACATATGTGAAGACCATATTTTTTCGAGTGTATTTGACATTGAAGCTTGAGCGTCAGACTGGCAAGAGGGTCATTCTTGCGCAGTGAAATGAGGCGCTCCCTGCGAGTCGGCAAAGACTGTTGGTGCCGTAAGTTCGATTCGCCGACTACGGCGCCGCTTCCGGAAGACGTTTCGCCATGAGGATGTCCCGGGGCAGGTGCAGTGCTTGCACGAGCCAACGGAGCAACGAACGATGACTCTACGGGAAGGCAAGAAGTAGCCGCATGATCAATGAACACCCGATCCTCGGGCCACGGACTACGGCGATCAGTCGCCCTTACATAGGTGGAGGCGGTCAAGCGCGATCCGAAATCAGCCTGTACGTCCGAATCACTTACCGCTGACCCGATTCCGCGCCCGCCGCATCTTGCGCCTCACCGCGTACTTGTTGCGATCCTCGATCCACGGCAGCATCGAAATGCTCATCGCACACAGCATCAGCCCGCCGACCAGCGCAAACAGACCGAATCCGATTTCACGTACCCATTCCCTGCCTACAACCGCTTCGTTGCGCCGGGCAATACCTGGAAACATCGGCGAAACGCGCAGGCCATCGTTCGCGGCGTCGCTGCAATACGTCTTCGTGAACGCGGCGAACTGTTCGCGACTGATGTTCGAAGCGGCCGATCGCGAATAAACGGGCGACCCGGCAGGCTGCCACGTTGTCTCGTAGTGCTGCGTCTGCCCTGCACCATAGCGGAAGACGGCGCGCGCCTCCCATGTCGCGTCGGACTTGCCATATCGCAGAGACAACTCGCATTGCTCGACGAAGGCGGGGACGTGGGGCCACGCACCGGCGCGAACGAGGATGGCCGAATTGATCGCGCCAGCCACACCCATCAGCACGAAGGCCGCACCAAAGACCAGGAGAATGGCGGATCGCAAGCAGCGCAAAGCGAATTTCATCGGATTTGCTGGATTCTCTGCCTCTGAATGCTTCGCCTACTGCCCCACCCTAAACTCGATCCGCCGATTCCTCGCCCGCCCCTCCGCCGTATCGTTCGGCGCAATCGGCTGATCCGGCCCGACGCCCGTCGTCGTCATCTGCTGCGGCGGGATGCTCTTCGTGATCAGATAACCCTTCACCGCATCCGCGCGCGCCTGGCTCAGCGCGATGTTCGACGTTCGGTTCCCCGAGTTGTCGGTGTGGCCGATGATGTCGACCGTGCGGTTCTGCAGCTTCGACAGCGCGGCCGCCATCTGGTCGAGAATCTGCCTGCCTTGCGGCGTCAGCGTCGCGCTGCCCGTCTCGAACTCGATCGTGCGGTTCGCGAGCGTCTGGTCGAGCAGCCCCTGCTCGGACGCCGACACGCGCAGCCCGTTCTTGATCGTGTACGTCGGATTCAGCGTGTTCGCCATGTCGCTCGCGAGCTGCTGGCGCTGCGCCTCGTTGTGCACCTCGCCCTTCATCTCGATCTGCGTGCCGTTGATCTTCAGCTGGCCCTTGCTGATCTGCTTCAACTGCGCGCCGAGCAGCTTCTGCACGTTCGCGCTCCAGTTCGGCGGCGTCGCGACGTCGCCGACCTCGATCTGGTCGACCACGTTCGTCGCGCCGTAGGTGTCGCGCAGTTTCTGCAGCACGGCGGCCTTGGTCGCCTCGTCGGGCACCTTGCCGCCGACCACCACCTGTCCGGGCGTCGCATTCGCGGGCGGCGGCGAGATCGTGCCGGCCGTGCCGTGCACCACCGTGCCGGACGCCGTGGCCGGCGCGGCGCCGGGGTTGGCGTTCGCGGGCAGGGCCGCGGTCGCGACGGTGCCGTTGCCGACCGGCGTGACGGTCGCGCCGCCGGTGTTCTGCGCGTGGGCCGCGCCGCTGGCGACGAGGCCGGCGGCGGCGAGGGCGGCAACGAATGCCGAGCAGCGCGTGCGGCGGACGTGAATCGTGCGTTGCATCCCGTCAGCCTCCGATGAACGCTTCGCGGAACGCGTCGATGGCGACGCGCAGCGAGAGTTGCGGTTGGTCGAGGTAGCTGACGAGCTTGCTGATCTGCTGATCGTTTTGCGCATGGGCGTCGATCCATTCGGGATCGTCGATGTCGATGTTGTGGGCGGCGTAGGTCTGCGGGTCGACGACGCTCAGCAGCGTCTTCGACGACGCGCCGTTGAAGCCGATGATCAGCCGTTCGCGCTCGGCGATCGTGCCGATGAAGATCGCGAGCTCGAAGTCGGCCTGCGCGACGAACGGTGCGATCAGTTCGAGCCAGAACGCGGCGACGAGGCTGCGATAGAACGGGTCGACCGGCAGCGGCAGCGTCAGGCCGCGCTCGATGTGCGACGAGCCGCTCTGCATCACGGGCCGCAGCAGCGAGCCGAGCGCGAGCATGGCGCCGCGCAGCCGTACCGGATGGCCGCTTTCGAGCAGCATCTGCTGCAGGCCGTACAGCGACTGGTGTTCGATGAAGTCGTTGAAGGTGCCGTCATGCGACGTGCCGGGGCCGCCGACGTCGATCGGCACCTGCGTGTCGCCGAGCGCCTGCAGCGCGCCGGGCGGCTCCTCCTTCGCGAGCAGCGGCGGCATCTGCGCGGCGACGCGCGACCACAGCCGGGCGAATGCGAGCGGGCTGCGCGCGAGGAACGCGAGCGGCCGGTCGACCTCGAGCGCGGTCGCGCCGAGAAACGGGAAGCGGCGCATCGACACGTCGTGGCTCGCGACCATGTGCCCCGCGATCGCGAGCTTGCTGCGCGAGCCGAGGAACGCGAAATGCATCGGCTTCGCATCCTCGTAGACGATCTTCCAGCGCGGATCTTCCGCGAGCAGTTCGAGCGCCTGCGCGATCCAGCGATCGAGCGTCTGCAGCAGCTGCGGATTGTGCGGGCTCTTCACGAAGTCGCCGCGCGACGGAATCTTGCCGAAGTAGGCGATCTGCGCCTGAACGGTTTGCGTCATTGCGCCCCCTGTGCATTCGTTGCGGCGGCGGCCGCGACGGCCGGCGCCGGTGCCGGCGTCGCTGCCGGCGCGCCCGTGCCCGCCTGCGTCGCGTTCTGCGCGGCGCCCGCGCTCGCGTCGGCGACCGACGACGGCAGCTGCAGGCCGCGCAGGCTCTGCTGCTGCGGCTGGTCGCCGCCGCCGCTCGTCGGCTGCGACGTGCTGATGATGCGCATCGTCACCGACACGTTCACGCTGCCCTGGACCCAAGTGAGGTCGAAGGTGCCGTCCGGACGACGCTTGCGCTGCGCCGAGTTGATCAGCTTCTCGAGACCGTAGCGGCCCGGTTCGTTGACGAGCTGCACGGTGCGGCCGTCGAAGGTCGTCGCGGACAGCGTCGCGCCCGGCGAGCCCTGCGGGTTCGGCCACACGAAGTTGGTCCACTGCGGCGGCGTGTTGCGATAGCGCAGTTGCTGGCCGTCGATCGCGATCGTGTATTCCGTCGTGCCCGTGCTAGGCTGCGGCAGGATCTGGAACACGGTCTGCGGTTCGGCCGCCGCGGCCGTGCCGCCTGCGGCGCCGCCGGCGAGCGGGGCGACCCAGCGCGCGAAGCCGTTCGTGAAGTCGGGCGTGAGGCCGATGCCCATGTCGCCCCACGTGCGGGCCGCGAGCGTGTCGCCGCGGCGCACCGCGAGCGGGCCCAGCGTCGTGCCGACGAACTTCGCGATCGCACCGTCCGGACCGAACACCTGCGCGATTTCACCAGCGCCGGCCTCGACCTTCGCGTTCGCCGCGAACGGGTACTTCGTCGCGAGCGAACTCTGGAACGGCTGGTAGACCTGCGCGTTCCACACCTTGTTGACTTCGGCGCTCGCCGGCTGGATCACCACCGAGAACGCCTGCATCAGCGGGCGCACCAGCAGCGGACGCAGCGACTTGCGTTGCGAGTCGGTCAGGCCGGTCAGCATCTGCTCGTCGACGAACTTCAGCGAATCGGCCAGCTCCGAACCGTTGCCGTCGAGCGTCTGCTGCATCAGCTGGCGCGCGCCGGGGCCGGGATCGCCCTGGTTCTTGATCACGTTGAAGCGCGTACGGACCTTCGACAGCGAGTCCATGTAGCCCTTGAGCATCGACGTGCCGTCGTGCGTCGCGACGATCCGCGCGAGCCCGATGAACTCCTGGCCGATCGGACCCATCGGCACCTCGGCCGGGTTGCCGTTGATGTCGATGTTCGCGGCCGCCATCTGGCCGGCCTGCGAGCGCGTGAACAGTTGCTTGACCCAGTTCACGACGCCGGTCTGCGCCTTCTTGATCGCGACGTTCGCCAGCGACGGGTTGTCCCACGACGTCTGGTCGTACGCGGTCTCGAGGATCTTGCGGATCGGCGAGTCCTGCGGGTCGCCGAGGCGGTTCATCCCGTCGACGGCCTGGCCGAAGCTGCTGAAGCCCTGCACCGCGATGCCCTGCATGAACTTCTGCCAGTGCTGCGCGTATTCGGTCTTGTACATCCCGACGAGCGTCTTCTGGATCTGCTCGGGGCTGCCTTCCAGCGTCAGGTCGTCCTGCGTCGACGTGTTCAGCACCCAGTCCTTCGCCTGCAGTTCCTTGGTCGCCGCGTCGCGGATCGCCGGCTGCACGTAGTCGAACCACGCCTCGCGCGTGAACGTGCCCGGAATCGCGTAGCTGCCGGCGACCAGCCCCTGATTGCCGTCGCCGACGATGCGCGCGATGGTCATCGGCGCGAAGCGGGTCGACGCGCGCGCCTTGATTTCCTCATAGACGCGCTGGCGGGCCGGCATGCCGCGCACGACGCGGCGCAGGTTCTCGCGGGTCTGGTCGACGAGCGCGAGGTTCGCGTCGATCATCGGCCAGTCGTCGTCGTTCACGCGCGCGAGGTAGAACGAGATCATGCGCTCGGCGCTCTTGATCATCTCGTCGCGCGGCATGTTGCCGCGATTCGTCTCGAGCCAGCCGCGCCAGAAGCGGGCGAGCTGGTCGGTCAGGTGCGCCTGTTCGACGTGGCGCTTGTCGGACAGCATCAGGTAGGTCTTCAGCGCGTTGTACGCGTCCTGCACGTTGGTCGGCGACGCGTCGCTGTACAGCCCGCCCTGCGGTGCCGCCGCCTGTTGCGGCGCAGCGGCCGTCGCGGCGGATGCGCCCTGCGCGGCGCCGGCGAGCGGCGTGGCGCCCGGCGGGTTCGTCGACACGGGAATCGCGCCGCCCTGCACGGCGCCCGATTCGGGCGGGCGGGTCATCGGCACGAGCTGTTCGGGGTGTGCGTTCACGTCCTTCATGAACGACGCGAGATTCTGCGAGACCGGCGCCAGCAGGATCTGGCGCACGCCGTTGTAGTACTCGGTCAGCAGGTGCTGTTCGAGACGGTCGCCCTGGTACAGGCCGAGCGACACCGACATCGGCTTGTCGCGGCGGAACTGTTCGAGCTGCTCGATCCGGTCTTCCAGGATGTCCATCGCCTGCAGACGCGACTGCAGATCGTTGCGGCCCTGCTGCAGACGCGTGACGTTGTCGAGGTCGGCCTGCACGTTCGCGACGAGCTGCTGGTTGCCGATCGTCGACCAGGTCCAGCCGCCGAGCGCGAGCGCGAGCGCCGCGACGAAGCCGAAGAAGGTCGCGTAGCGCAGCCGGGTCTTGGTCGGGCTCGCGAACTGGCGCACGGTCTGGCGGTCCGCGAAGATCACCTTCGAGAACAGGTCGCGCAGGAAGAAGCCGTTCTTCGAAAACGCGCTGTGCGGCTTCGGCAGCGCGCTGGCGTCGAGGCCGAAGCGGTGCGCGATGCGCTGCGCGGCGGCGCTGTTGGTTTCGCCTTCCTGCAGCGCGCTGGTGAAGTAGAAGCCGCGGAAGATCGGCTTGTACTGGAACGGGTTGTTCTCGAACAGCGTCGCGAGGAACGCGCGCAGCGCCGGCTTGATCGTCGAGAATTCGAGCGGGAAGCTCAACTGGCCCGGCGACAGCTGGTTGCCGCGCGACAGCGAAAGCTGCGCGACGCTGATTTCCTTCAGCCCTTCGTAGAGTTCCTCGAAGTGCGTATCGAACTGCGCGACGACGTCGCGCTTGTCGTCGGGCTCGTAGGGCAGGGTGGCGCCCCACACGCGGTCGTATTCGTGCTTGTCGCTGCTGCTGAAGAATTCGGTGAAGCCGGTGATCAGGTCGGCCTTCGTGAACATCACGTAGACCGGCGCGAACACCTCGAGCTTTTCCGTCAGCTCCTGAACGCGCTGGCGGAGGTTTTTCGCGAGGTTGATCGCGAATTCGGGGCGGTTGCCGGTCAGTTCGGCGATGCTTGCGGTAACGATGATGCCGTTGATCGGCGCCTTCGGGCGATAGCGCTTCAGCAGGCCAAGGAAGCCGAGCCATTCGCTGCGGTCTTCCTCGTGCACCGAGTAGCGGCCGGCCGTGTCGAGCAGGATCCCTTCGGTCGTGAAGAACCAGTCGCAGTTACGCGTGCCGCCGATGCCGTGGATCACGGCGCTGTTCTTGTCCGCGAACGGAAACTGCAGGCCGGAGTTCAGCACAGCGCTGCTCTTGCCGGCGGCCGGGTTGCCGATGACGATGTACCACGGCAGCTCGTACAGCGCGGAGCCGCCCGACACCTGGCCGATCTTCGACGTCTTGATCGTCTTGACCGCGTCGGAGAGGCGCGTGCGCAGCACGTCGAGGTCGGCGGTCTTGGTGTCGGGCGCGAGCGCGGCCGCGGCCGGCGCGGCGATCTTGCCCGTTTCCGCCTGCTCTTCCAGCACCTGGCCGAGCTGCTGGTTCGCGCGCTTCACGCGCCAGCGGCGCACCAACGCGACGCCGAGCCACAGCACGAGGATCGCCGCGAAGGCGATCGCTGCCCACAGGAGCGGCAGCTGTAGCATGTCGGCGACGATGAAGAGAATCGCCGCTAGCGCGACGATCCCGACAATCGAGAGCGTACGCGGATGAGTCAGCACGTTGAGGATGCGTTGCATAGGACGTTCAGGTTCCGGTGCGATTCGGTGAGGCGACGCAGGCGCGCCGAGCGGCAAGCGTGGCGCCGCGATGTGTCGCCATGCTGTCAAACGGGATGAAGGGGGCTGGCATCAATGCGCCCGCTGCATCGGAGAAGGCGCGCGCAATAATGAAAGGACGCTGTGAGAATTAAAACGGAAGCGACGATCGGAAAAAATCGTGCAACGGAATGCCCGATCGATTGCGCCGCTCAAATCGTTTCCTGCCGGATGATTAAAAAGCCCCATGCCGCCCTCATTATTTCTTGTCCGGCAGCCCTGACTAGCTGCCGCGTCCCAGTTTAAAACCGGGTTTATGGTATTCCACGTGCCCGAGATCCATCATTTTCCATCGGCCCCCCCAGGTCAGGCCGACCTGCTCGGCAACCTGTCCGTACAACTGGTAGCCGCGCATGGCCCAGGGATCTTTCTCGGAAATGACCAGCTTGCCGTCGCGCAGAAACGCGTTGTCGGCCGCGAGCCCGAATTGGTGATAACTCTGGAAGGCCGCCGCATTGGTCACGTTGGTGCCCATCTGCGCGAGCCGGTTCTGTCGTTCCGGGCTCCGATAACCTTCCAGCAGCGCCATCTCGTAACCATATTGTTCGTGCATGATCTTGTAGACCAGCAACAAACGCGTACGGAAATCGGGATCCAGCAGGTTCCAGTCGCGGCTCGCGTCCTTCAGTGCCGGCCGCACCTGTTCGACTTCCTTCGTGGCAAAGACTTCCGGCGGCAACGGCGGGGGCGGCACGAGTTGTTCGCCTTGCAGCAGCGCGGCGATCTTTTCGTCGGGCACGCGCGCCGTGTCGTCGTACTGAAACAATTGCCGACCGCGTAACGCAATGGCCACCAATGGCGGCGTCGCAAGAATACCTGCCGACACCATAATCATCAAGCGCCGCCGAATCAGTAAATTTTGCGCATCGCTTAATGCGCCGCGCGTAACGGTTGCCGATTTAACAATTTGACTTCGCGTGCGTGCGGCGCGAGCGTTCGCACGGCGTGTCAGGCGGCCGTGAAACTGGGCGACGGATTCGAAAACCGCCGTGCGGATACCCGGTAAAAGCAACAGTGCCGCGACCGCGACGGCAAGGGCGAAATAGGCGACGAGTGCGACGGCAATCAACGAAATCCCCGGAAATTGGAATTGATTGTGTTTTGCAATGCTTGCTCTTAGAATCAGGCTGCTTTGAGAGGCCGGGCTATATTATCGCGGTGAATTAAACCAGGATTCAATGAGACGCTGAATGAGTGCGCCGGAAAATTCAAATTCGAAAACCCCGCCGAGCCTGCTGTCCGATACCAAACCGGCAGGCGAGGGCGGACCGCAGCAGTCGCGCATTCTCGCGAATCTGGAAGGACGTGTCACGCCGCAGGCCGAAGCGCCGCGCCGCTCGCTGAAGGGGCCGCTCGCGGCCGTCGTCGCGCTCGTGGTCGCCGTCGGCGGCTGGGGGGCGTGGCGCTGGCAGCAGCAAGCCGGCGAGCAGGCCGTCGTGGCTGCCGCGCCCGCACCGGCAGCGGCGAAGGCCGAGGCAGCCAGCGGCGCCGCCGTGCAGGTCGCGCAGAACGCCGCGTCGGCCGCTCCTGCCGCGCAACCGGCCACGATCGTCAATGACGACGCGGCGACGCAGACCGTTGCGTCCGCATCGGGCGCGTCGGGCGCGGACAACAGCCGCTTGTCGCGCGCGCTCGCGAACGGTGCCGACGACGCCTCGGGCGCGGCCACGGCAGGCGCCGTCGCCGCGACGGCCGCCGCCGCGGCTGCGACGACGAAATCGGCGAAGGCCGACGCCGCGCAGAGCGGCAAGGTCGCCGCACGCGGCAAGGCCGATGCGAAAGCCGACGCGAAGGCGGAGGCCCGCAAGCACCACAAGGAACAGCAGGCGGAGCTCGCGCAGGCGAAGAAGCGCCACGACGCGACGACCCGTACCGCGAGCGCGAAGGCAGCCGGGAAGGACGACCCGGATGCGGACCTGCTCGCCGCGCTCGTCGCACGCACGAAGCCGGCCGACAAGAAGGTCGCCGCGCAGAAAGGGCAGGTCGTGCCGACCAGGACGGCCGCCACGACGGGCGGTTCGCTCGCGGCGCGCGTGAAGGAGTGCTCGGAGCGCGGCTTCTTCGAGGATCAGTTGTGCCGCTGGCGCGTCTGCGACGGCCACTGGGGCAAGGATCCGGCCTGCCCGACCGCCGCGCAGTCGGAGACGCGGCAGTAACCACGCATCACGCCGGCCTGCTCGTCGCACATGCGCCGCCCAATGGGCGGCGCTTTGTTTTTGGGGCCGCCGGACACCTGACACCGGACGTCCGTATGTGACACCGTCACGAAAATGTCGCATGCGTCGGGCATACGTTTCCTTTCATTTCCCGGCGTGGCGCCGCAATGCGCGATGCGCGGCGCGGTGCGCGCCGCACCACCTTCGACACGATGGACCTGATCGTACAGACTTACGGCGCCGATACGTCCGGCATGGTGTGCGGATTCCGCTTCGTCCCGGGCGGGTCAGGTGCGATGCTCGACGCCGACGCCGCCGCTGGATGGCTGCGCACGTGCCGCGAGCGCGATGCGGCCGCCTCGGACGATTTCGTCTGGCTGCACTTCAATCTCGCGCACGGCGCGAGCGAGCGCTGGATGCGCACGCACCTCGGATTGCCCGACAGCTTCTTCGAATTCCTTCACGAAGGATCGCGCTCGACGCGCATCGAGCAGGAGGACGGCGCGCTGCGCGCGATCGTCAACGACGTGATGTTCAACCTCGAGCTGACGCCGTCGGAAATCGCGACGCTGTTCGTCCACGTCGAGCGGCGCATCATGGTCACCGCGCGGCTCAAGCCGCTGCGCTCGGTCGACACGCTGCGCGCCTGCGTGCGCGACGGCGAGCGGTTCCGCTCGCCGGCCGAGCTGCTCGTGCACCTGCTGCGCGACCAGGCCGACCTGCTGATCCAGATCATGCGGCGCACGAGCATCGACGTCGACCGCATCGAGGATCGCTTCCTGTCGCAACGGCTCACGTCGAATCGCGTCGAACTCGGCGCGATGCGCCGGACGCTCACGCGGCTGCAGCGCATGCTCGCGCCCGAGCCCGGGTCGATCTTCCGGCTGCTCGCGAAGCCGCCCGCGTGGCTGCATGCCGAAGACGTGCAGGAGCTGCGCGAGTCGACCGAGGAGTTCTCGCTGGTGCTCGCCGACCTGTCGGGGCTCAACGAGCGGATCAAGCTGTTGCAGGAAGAGATCGGTTCGCGGCTCGACGAGCAGAACAACCGGACGCTGTTCACGCTGACGCTGGTGACCGTGATCGCGCTGCCGATCAACATCGTCGCGGGCTTCTTCGGGATGAACGTCGGCGGCGTGCCGTTCTCGGAGAACAAGCACGGGTTCTGGCTGATGGTGCTGCTGGTCGCGGGCTTTACCGCGCTCGCCGCGTGGTGGGCGTTTCGCCGGCGCGACGATCGCTAGCGGCGGTCACGAAAAAAACAGGCCCCGCATCCGGGGCCTGCCGAAGGACGTGAAAGATCGAACGCCGGCCGGCGCCGCGAACTGCGCGGCACCGGTCGGCCGGACAACGTTACTGAACCAGCGTCTTGCGCGGCTTGAACATGCCCTGGTAGCGCAGCGACGGACGTTCCTTCACCGTCGGCGCGATGCCGCCGAAGCTCGGCGTCTGGCGCAGCTTCATCGCGGCCGGCGAGGCGACCGAGCCGATCGACGTCGAGCGCGAAGCCGGCGCGAGGTTGTTCGCGACGAGCAGCGCGGCCTCGCTCTTCAGGTTCGCGAGCAGCACCGGATCGGTCGAGCCGTTGACCTGCGTGAGCAGGCCGCTCCACGCGGCGTCGCTGTAGTTCACGACGTAGTAGTCGAGACCGCTCGGATCCGCGACCACGCCCGTGCAACCGTCGATCCGCGTTTGCGTCTGCGTATCCTTCAGCGCGAGCGTCGTGTGTTTCGCGAGACCCTGGCCGTACGCGAGCGTGATCGGTACCGTCCATTGCAGGCCCGGATACGCGTTCTTGTTCGGGAACGGCTGCTGTTTCAGCGTGACGATCGTCTGGTTCTTCGTCATGTCGCACTGCGTGTCGAGCGAGATCAGCGGCACGCCCGTCTGGCGCACGTAGCTGTCGCCGATCGGGCCGACCGGCTGACCGCTCGCCTTCGACAGCGCATCCCACAGGCGCTTCGGTGTGCCGTTGCCGAACGAGTAATCGACGAGGTACTGCTGCAGGCCCTGGCGCAAGGTTTGCTCGCCGAGATAGTTCTCGAGCGTCTTCAGCACGTGGCCGCCCTTGTCGTACGTGAACGCGCTCGCGCTCAGCACGAAGTCGTTCGACGCCCAGTCGTTGAAGTTCGGCGCGACCGGGAACGCGTTCGGGCCGATGTCGCGATTGATCACGCGATACTTGTTCTTCACCTGATCGAGCCAGCTGAACTCGTCGGGGAAGAACTGGATCGTCGTCTTCGTCTCGAAGAACGTCGCGAACGATTCATTGAGCCAGACGTTGTCCCACCAGTCGGTCGTGACGAGGTCGCCGAACCACTGGTGCGCGACTTCGTGCGTCAGCACCTCGTTACCGTAGTGCGACATCGGCTGGCCCGGTTGCGGCAGGATGTCGTCGGCGAACTCCAGGATCGAGCCCCAGTTCTCCATCCCGCCGAAGTTCAGATCCTTCTGCTCCTTGAACGCGTCGTTCGCGGCGACCGTGTCGAACTTCGTCAGCGGCAGCGGGATGCCCGTGTAGCGGTAGTAGAAGTCGAGCGCCTGCTTGGTGCGGTCCATCGCCGGCTTCGCCCAGTCGCTCATGCCCGGCGGCGTGAACACGCGCAGGTGCAGACCGCCCTTGCCGCCCGGCAGCGGGCTTGAGAAATCGTCCTCGTAGGTGTCGAACATGCCGCCGCCGAAGAACAGCAGGTACGACGGCATCGGCGGCGTCTTCTCGAACTGCACGAGCTTGTAGCCGCCGCCGACGTTGGTCGACGGCTTTTCGGCCGCGTTCGACACGACGCGCCAGTTCTGCGGCACTTCGGCCGTCACTTCATACGTCGGCCGGAATGCCGGCTCGTCCCAGCCCGGGAACCATTGGCGCGACAGGTTGGTTTCGCCCTGCGTGAGGATCGCGCCGCTCGTCGTGCCGTCGGTGCTCTTCAAGTCGACACGGAACACGCCTTCCGCGGCCGAACAGCCCGGATACGGATCGTCGCCGCAGCTGCCGCCCGTCTGTGTGGCCGGATCGTCGTAAGACTTGAAGTTGATGATGCCCGACCACTCCATGTGCAGCGAATAGTTGCCCGGCGCGATGGTGCCGGCGACGGGGCGCAGCTGGTAGAAGTCGCCCTTGTCCTGCGGCGTCGCGATCAGCTGGATGTTGCCCGGCTGCAGCGTGATGCGGCCGTTCGTGAACTTGATGCGGTGACCGGCGATCACGATGTTGTTGACCGGCTTCAGCACCTTGATCTCGACATCGGCGCGCCCGTCGAACGCGTTCAGCGCATCGTTCGGGCGGAACCACAGCCGGTAGTTGACGGGTACCACGGTGTCCGGCAGCTCGACAGGCGACACGCTCTTGTCGACGTTGGACGCGCTCGGCGGCGTGTTGGCCGCGGGCGACGAGCTCGAGTGCGGTGCGCCGGCGGAGCTGAGCGCGGAAGCCGAGCCGACGCCGCTGTCGTCGCCGCCGCACCCGGCGAGCGCGAGCGCGGCGACCAGCGGCAGGTAACGCATCTTGTGAATGTTGATCGACATGACTGAAACCTCGATTGTTGAAAGAATCGTTCAGTGCTGCGAAAACGCCGGCAAAAGAAATCCCTCGCCGTTAATCAACGGCGACGAGAAATGCCAATGACGGATTATTCGAAAAGACGGTCGGCCGACTACGTGAAGGTAATCATGGTTTACTGCCCCCTCTGTGTTTCCGGATGTCGGTTAACTTGCCGGTTCAAAATGGCCGGGCGCGTGTTGTACTGAATTGATTTCGCGCGCGCGACACGGGGCCGCCCGCCCTTGCGCGGGCGTGCATTCCCCTTGAACCGACAGCCCACGGGGCTGGCCGTACCAGGCCGCAGGGCGGAAGGACGGCGTGTCGCCGTTCCGTAAAATCGCCGTCATGCGGCTTGAAGGTTTGTCGGCCTGCTCGAAGGATGCGTAAATATACTTGATGGTTTTGGGTAAAGGAAACGAAAAAATTAGAAAGTGCTTCGATTGAATTTTTTGCACACCATTGAATGCTGGAAGGCATTAATTCGCTATCCATTCGACTGCTTGTTTTCGTAGTTTTAATCTATTAACGATCTTGGTGGTGCGCAAAAACTACGAACCAGGGTGGAGCGTGGCGCGCTCGGTACAATGCAGCGACGATCCGTCGATCGATTGCCGCAAGGAGGCCAGCCCATGCCACGAGCCCTGTTCCGTATCGCGCCGCTGCGCGCCATGCTGCTGCTGTTCGCCGCCGTCTTCGTGCTCGGCGGTTGCGCGGGTCTGACGCGCGAGCCGGTGAGCGTGACCGTCGCCGGGCTCGATCCGCTGGTCGGACAGGGCCTCGAGATGCGCTTCAGCCTGAAACTGCGCGTGCAGAACCCGAATGACACGCCGATCGAATACGACGGCATTTCGGTCGCGCTCGAACTGAACGGCGCGCCGTTCGCGAGCGGTGTCAGCGATCGCTCGGGCGTCGTGCCGCGCTTCGGCGAGGCCGTGATCGACGTGCCCGTTTCGGTGTCGGCGTTCGCCGCCGCGCGGCAGGCGTGGAACCTGCCCGGCGCGGCGGCCAACGGCGAGTTGCCGTACGCGCTGCGCGGCCGGCTCGCGGGTGGCGTGCTCGGCATCGTGCGCTTCAGCGATGCGGGCACGTTGCGCATGCCGGCGATGCCGGGGTGGGGCGGGTAGGCTGCTTGCGCGATGCACGGCGGTCGCCCGCGCTTTGCCGCGCGGGCAAAGCGCGGTATGGTGTGGTCCGCGCGGCGCGCTCCCGTAGCGCCGCCTGTCTGAAGCCAACCGTAGCCGAGCTCGCGTGACTGATTTCCCCGTTTTCCACTGGACCGACGCCGACGGCGCCGAACATGCCGTGCGCTGGCGCTCCGAAGCCGGCGTGCAGCCGCCCAAGCGCGCCGTGCCCGCCGACGACCGCCTCACCGCCGACGCCGCGTACCGCCTCGCGTGCGAGGGCACGGCGCTCGTCTGGCAGGGCGACTTCCAGAACGCGCGCCAGCTCGTGCAGGCGATGGCGCGCCGCGTCGAACGCAAGCCGAAGAAGGCGAAGGCCGCGGTGGGCGTCGACGCGTTCAACCTGCACCGCCTCGCGCAATCGCAGCGTGCCCGCACGCTCGGGATGCTGCTTATCCCGCTCGACGCCGACTACACGATCCCGCTGCGCCGCGCGCCCGACGTGCGTGCCGCGTGCGAGGAAGCGTACGGCCCGGGCGGCGCACCGTCGGTCGTGTCGCTGCGCGAGCTGCTCGGCCTCGTCGGCGCGCACGAATGGCGCAAGAAGGGCGTGCCGATTCCGGCGCTCGGTGGCGCGCCGATCCATCCGCATTACGGTGTGTTCTCGCCGGTGCGCGGCGAATACGTCGAACTCGTCGCGCGCACGCCGCTGCCTGCGACGTCGCTCGCGTTCGACATCGGCACGGGCACCGGCGTGCTCGCGGCCGTGCTCGCGTCGCGCGGCGTCGAGCGCATCGTCGCGACCGATCAGGATCCGCGCGCGCTCGCGTGCGCCCGCGAGAACGTCGCGCGGCTCGGTCATGCCGAGCGCGTCGAAGTCGTCGAAGCCGACCTGTTTCCGGCCGGTCGCGCGCCGCTCATCGTCTGCAACCCGCCGTGGGTGCCGGCCCGCCCGAGTGCGCCGATCGAATACGCGGTCTACGATCCCGATAGCCGCATGCTGCGCGGTTTCCTCGCGGGGCTCGCCGACCATCTCGAACCCGGCGGCGAAGGCTGGCTGATCCTGTCCGATTTTGCCGAGCATCTCGGCCTGCGGCCGCGCGACACGCTGCTGCAATGGATCGACGAAGCAGGTCTCGTCGTGCTCGGCCGCGAAGACACTCGCCCCGCGCACCCCAAGTCAGCCGACGCGGACGACCCGTTGCACGCGGCACGCCGCGCCGAGGTCACATCGCTCTGGCGGCTCGGCGCACGGGCCTGATCGCGTATTTTCGGTAAACTGTCGCCATTCCTCACGAATTCCCGCCGCCGGGCCGTGGTCGACCGACCGTGGCCCGGCGCCGCTTCACGATGTCGAACAAGACCTACGAAATCCGTCCGGAGCAGTCCGTCGAGCTGCTGAAGGAACTGCACATCCTCACCCGCGACGGCAAGCTGAACCAGGACAGCCGTCGCAAGCTGAAGCAGGTCTATCACCTGTTCCAGTTCATCGAGCCGCTGCTCACGAGCGTGCAGGCCGAAAAGGGCGGCGTGACGCTCGTCGATCACGGCGCCGGCAAGTCGTATCTCGGCTTCATCCTGTACGACCTGTTCTTCAAGCAGCAGCCGGGGCACGGCACGCCGGCGTTCGCGTCGCACGTGTACGGGATCGAGACGCGCGAGGAGCTCGTCTCGCGTTCCACCGAACTCGCCGCGCGGCTCGGGTTCGACGGCATGTCGTTCCTGAACCTGTCGGTCGCCGATTCGATCACGTCGCCGAAGCTGCCCGAAACGGTCGATGTCGTCACCGCGCTGCATGCATGCGACACGGCGACCGACGACGCGATCCGTTTCGCGCTCGCGAAACGCGCGCAGCACATCGTGCTGGTGCCGTGCTGCCAGGCGGAAGTCGCGGGCGTGCTGCGCAGGAACAAGGGCAAGTCGCTCGCGAACGCGCTGACGGAAGTGTGGCGGCATCCGCTGCATACGCGCGAATTCGGCAGTCAGATCACCAACGTGCTGCGCTGCCTGCAGCTCGAGGCGCACGGCTACCAGGTCAGCGTGACCGAGCTGGTCGGCTGGGAGCATTCGATGAAGAACGAGCTGATCATCGCGCAATACAAGAACCTGCCGCGCCGCAAGGCCGGCGAGCGGCTGAACGAGATCCTCGGCATGTTCGGGCTCGCCGAACTGAACGAGCGTTTCTTCGCGCCGGCGCCTGCGCCCGCGGCGGCGCCGGGCGAGGCCGTCGAGCGCGCCTCGGACTGACGCATGCGGACGCGCGGCCCGTTTGCCGCGCGGCAGCCGGCCGTCGCGCGACGCGTCAGACGTCGTCGCCCGGCCGGCGCATCCATTCGCGCCAGCCGTCGTGGCCGAGGCGGCGCAGCGTTTCCTGATTTTTCTCGTAGATCGCGGACGCGTCCGGGAACGCGTCGACCGCGCGCGCGATGCTGTCCTCGCGCAGCAGGTGCAGGATCGGGTACGGCGCGCGGTTCGTGTAGTTCTCGATGTCGTCGGCTTCGCTGCCTTCGAACCGGTACTCGGGATGGAAGCTCGCGATCTGCAGCACGCCGTCGAGGCGCAGTTGCCGCACGAGCCGGTCGGCGAAGAACAGCGCATCGTTGTAGTCGACGAAATCCGCGAACGCGCGGGGATAGATCACGAGCGTCGTGTCGACCTGCTGCGGATCCGCCGCTTCGAGCGCGCGCAACTCGGTTTCGAGGTCGGCGAGCGCGTCCTCGAGCGTCGTCGCTTCGCTGATCGCATAGCGCACCTGCTCCTTTACGTAGACGCTCTTCGCGAACGGACACAGATTGAGTCCGATCACCGCGCGCGCGAGCCAGTGCCGCGTGGTGGCGAGGATGTCGTCGTGCGAGTCGGGGTGGGTATCGGTCATGGCGAGGGCAGTCGGGTAAAGCGGCAGCGAGGGCCGCATTGTAGCGGGAGCGGGCACGCCGGGTTCGGGCGTGTGCCGCCCGTCACGCGCAGGCGGCTTCGATCAGTTGCGTGACCAGCGCGGGCGCGGTGCCGATCGGCGTTTCGCCGTGCCGGTAGGTCTGGCTGGCCGCGTAGATGCCCTCGACCACGAGCGCGAGCGCGTCGGCGAGCGCTTGCGGCTGCCGGGCGCCTGCGCCTTCGCATAGCTCGACGAGCCGCTTCATCAACTGCTCCTTGTTCTGCGCAACGCGCTCGCGCGCCGGATGCGACGCATCGGGAAATTCGGCCGCGACGTTGACGAACGGGCAGCCGCGATAGTCCTTCTGCGTCGCGCGCTCCGCGAGATCGACGAAATACTGGATCAACTGCGCCTTCGGCTGGCCCGGATGCTTCGCGACGCTCGAATCGAAGCGCTCGAAGAAGCACGCATCCATCCGTTCGAGATACGCGAGGATCAGCTCGTCCTTCGACGAGAACTGGCGGTACAGGCTCATCTTGTTGACGCCCGCGCGTTCCACGACCGCCTCGACGCCGACCGCGCGCACCCCTTCCTTGTAAAACAGCTCCTCGGCGGCGCGCAGCAGGTGTTCCTGCGCGGCGGCCGCGGCGATCGGCTGGCGCGTGCGGCGTGCCGGCGGCTTGTTGGCGGCCTCGATGCCCGACATGATGACCCTCGACTGCGTGGTGAATTGCTTGACATGTTACCGACTGGTAACTACGATCGCAACACACTTGTGACCGAGCGGTAACAATGCCGACCGGATCGACAGACGAATGCCAGGTATCGGCCCGGGTCAGCCGATGCAGCGTGCGGCGGAGGTGGCCTGGTGGTGAGGCGGGGCAGGCGCGCGGGCGCCGGGCCGCCAACTGGAGAGCGACGACATGAACTGGGCAGTGACACGAATCGGCGGGCGTTTCCACTACGGATGGCTCGCGGCGGCGGTGGTTTTCCTGATCCTGCTGGCCGCGGCCGGCACGCGCGCGACACCGAGCGTGCTGATGGTGCCGCTCGAGCGCGAACTCGGCTGGAGCCGCGCGGCGATTTCGCTGGCGATTTCGGTGAACATCGCGCTGTACGGCCTGACGGGCCCCTTCGCGGCCGCGGCGATGCAGCGCTTCGGGCTGCGGCCGACGATCCTGACCGCGCTGGTGACCATGAGCGCGGGGGTCGCACTGTCGTCGATGATGACGCAGAGCTGGCAGATGGTCGTGATCTGGGGGCTGATGGTCGGCTGCTCGACGGGCGTCGTCGCGCTGACGTTGTCGGCGACTTTCGTCACGCGCTGGTTCCATGCGCGGCGCGGCCTGGTGATGGGCATCCTGACGGCGAGCACGGCCACCGGCCAGCTCGTGTTCCTGCCGATGCTCGCGTCGATCGCGCAGCGACACGGCTGGCGGCCGGTCGTGCTGGTCGTCGCGGTGGCGGCCGCGATCGTGATTCCGCTGGTCGCGTTCCTGCTGCCGGAGCGGCCGGCCGACGTGAAGCTGCGCCCGTACGGCGAGCCGGCCGATGCGCCGGCCGCGCCCGACGCGACGAAGGAGAACCCGCTCGCGGTCGCGTTCCGCACGCTGCTGACGGCGAGCCGCTCGCGCGACTTCTGGCTCCTGTTCTTCAGCTTCTTCATCTGCGGTGCGAGCACCAATGGCTACGTCGGCACGCACCTGATCGCGATGTGCAGCGACTACGGGATGACCGAAGTGCAGGGGGCATCGCTGCTCGCCGCGATGGGCGTGTTCGACCTGTTCGGCACGACGCTGTCGGGCTGGCTGTCCGACCGCTACGACAACCGCGTGCTGCTGTTCTGGTACTACGGGCTGCGCGGGTTGTCGCTGATCTACCTGCCGCATGCGTTCGGCATCGATTTCTTCGGGCTGCCGCTGTTCGCGATGTTCTACGGGCTCGACTGGATCGCGACCGTGCCGCCGACGGTACGGCTCGCCACCGACGTGTTCGGCAAGGCCGCGGCGCCGGTCGTGTTCGGCTGGATCGTCGCGGGCCACCAGCTCGGTGCGGCGTTCGCAGCGCTCGGCGCGGGGCTGCTGCGTGCGAGCCTCGGCACCTATACGATCGCGTCGATGATCTCGGGCGGGCTCTGCATCATCGGCGCGCTGATCGTGCTGCGGATCAACCGCGGCCCGTCCCGCGCGGCCGCGCAGGCCGCCTGAGCGCGGTGCTCCGGCTGCCCCCTGCGCGGGCGCGGCCCGTCAATGCGGGATCGGTGATTTGCATTGCGCGGGATGACCGGGCGCGCGACGCCTCAAGCGGTTATGCTTGCGGTTCGCCAGGCGTTCGCGCCCCTTCATCGATGTCAGCGAGGAACCGCATGTCCGTCAAACCTGCTCCCACCACTGTTTCGATTCACGATCTGATCGCGGGCCGCTGGAGCCCGCGCGCGTATTCGGACGAGCCGATCAGCGGCGCCGATCTGCACGCGGTGCTCGAAGCCGCGCGCTGGGCGCCGTCCGCGTATAACGCGCAACCGTGGCGCTTCATCGTGTTCGATCGCACGCAGGACGAAGCGGCGTTCAAGCGCGCATTCGCGACCCTGGTGCCGTTCAATCAGGGCTGGAACGCGCCGGCGCCGGTGCTGATCGCCGTGACCGCGCACACGTTGACGCCGAAGGGCGAGCCGGCGCCGACCGCGCTGTACGACGCGGGCGCGGCCGCGATGTCGCTGGTGCTGCAGGCGCACGCGCTGGGTCTTGCAGCACACCAGATGAGCGGCTTCGACGCGAAGGCGTTCCGCGATGCGTTCGAGATTCCGGCCGACGTCGCGATTCCGGCGATCATCTCGCTCGGCCACTATGGCAACGTCGACAAGCTCGATCCGGTGCTGCGCGATCGCGAAAAGGCGCCGCGCACCCGTCACGCGATCGGTGAGGTCGTGTATGCGGGCGCATGGAAGAAGGGTTTCGACGCCGCAGCCTGATTCCGCAAGTGGGCGGGCGGCCGTCGAGCGTGCTGTCCGCGCCCGTTGCCGGCGTGTCGCAATCGGGCGGCACAGGGCGCCGGGCGCCCCGTCCGGACCCGTCGCCGGCGCGCGGCGGGTGCACTGGATCGCGGCCCCGGGCCGAGTGTGCGGCACGGGTGGCCGACCCGGTTGTGATCCGGCGGGCTTCATGTTAAAAAGCCCGTCCTTTCCGTTTTCGCGCCGGCCATGCTGCGGCACCTTCCCATGACTTACTGCGCGATCGATTTCGGCACGTCCAATTCCGCCGTGGCGCTGCCCGACGGCGACGGCATGCGCCTCGCGCCCGTCGAGGGCGACCACCTGACGCTGCCCACCGCGATCTTCTTCAACAACGACGAGCAGACGGTCGAGTACGGCCGTGCGGCGCTCGCATCCTATATCGACGGTTTCGACGGCCGCCTGATGCGCTCGATGAAGAGCATCCTCGGCTCGCCGCTCGCGGAAACCACGACCGATCTCGGCGACGGCAGCGCAATGGCGTACACGGAGATCATTGCGCGCTTCCTGACGCACCTGAAGCGCAAGGCCGAAGCGCGCGCCGGCGCGCCGATCGGGCGCGCGGTGCTCGGCCGGCCGGTGTTCTTCGTCGACGACGATCCGCGCGCCGACCGCCTCGCGCAGGACCAGCTCGAAGCGGCTGCGCAGTCGGTCGGTTTCACGGACGTGCATTTCCAGTACGAGCCGATCGCGGCCGCGTTCGACTACGAGTCGCGCCAGCAGGCCGAGCGGCTCGTGCTGGTCGCCGACATCGGCGGCGGCACGTCCGACTTCTCGCTGGTGCGCGTCGGGCCGGAGCGCATGGCGCGCCTCGAGCGCAAGGACGACGTGCTCGCGCACCACGGCGTGCACGTCGCGGGTACCGATTACGACCGCCGCGTCGAGCTGGCGGCGATCCTGCCGGCGTTCGGCTACCGCTCGCTCGATCCCGAGGGACGCGAGCTGCCGAACAGGATCTATTTCGACCTCGCGACATGGCACCTGATCAACACGGTCTACACGCCGAAGCGGCTGGGCGAGCTGAAGCTGATGAAGCATCTGTACCAGGACGTACGACAGTACGATCGGCTCACGCGCGTAGTCGAGCAACGGCTCGGGCATGCGCTGATGGCGCGCGCGGAAGAAGCGAAGATCGGGGTGGCGGCGGGCGGGGAGACGATGATCGACCTGAACGACGTGGAAGAGGATCTGCAGATCGCGTTCGATGCGGAACGCCTCATCGATGCGAGCGTCGACGACACCGCGCGGATCGTCGATGCCGCGCGCGAAACGGTGCGGCTTGCGGGCGTCGCGCCGCGCGACGTCGGCGCGCTGTATTTCACCGGCGGCTCGACCGGGCTCGCGTTCCTGTCGGGTGCACTCGCCGGCGCGTTCCCGGACGCGCAGCCGGTGTTCGGCGATCGCCTCGCGAGCGTCGCGACCGGGCTCGGCATTCACGCGCAGCGGCTGTTCGGCTAAGCAAAGGCCATTCGGATCGGCGGTGGCCGAAAGGCTGCCCGCGCCGGAAAACAAAAAGCCCCGCCGAAGCGGGGCTTTTTTACACGAAATATCGCGCCGAACTTAGACCGGACGGATGTTCGCAGCTTGCAGACCCTTCGGGCCCGTCTTCACTTCGAATTCAACCTTCTGGTTTTCTTGCAGCGTCTTGAAGCCTTCGACGCGGATTTCCGAGAAGTGCGCGAACAGATCGTCGCCGCCGCCTTCCGGGGTGATGAAGCCGAAGCCCTTTGCGTCATTGAACCACTTGACGGTACCGGTTGCCATGTTACTTGTTCCTAAAAAGATAAAACGGGGCCGAGGCCCATGGGTGCGGAAAATCAAGGAAGGGGGTAATGGGACCAACCGGAGTACCGTTGATGGGCGAACTACGAAAGAACCAATTCACTCGCCGCTTGAAATCCTGCAACGTCGTTTATACGGCTATTCGGCCGCGCGGTCAACCGTATTTCCATGCACTCAGGGTTATTGCGGAGTTAAGGTTTACAAACCTTGCAAACGACGCGAATTTTTTGTAGGGGCCGAACGATTTTGGCGCCAACTTGCAGGTGCAACCGTTAAACTACGCGCCGCGCGAAGGGTTGCCCCGATCGGGTGATCCTTCCCCCCAAAATTGCATGCGCGGTGCTATCCGAGCCGATCCCGGACAGCGTGCCGACCATGCTTTTTGAGACATAGGAGAGGATGTGAAGAGTTCTATTCAACGGAACATCGGCCCGTTTGCACTAATGCTGACGGGGCTGGGTTCGATTATCGGCTCGGGCTGGCTGTTCGGCGCCTGGAAGGCTGCGAAGATTGCCGGTCCGGCTGCGATTTGCGCATGGATCATCGGCGCGGTCGTGATTCTCGCGATTGCACTGACGTATGCAGAACTGGGCGCGATGTTCCCCGAGTCGGGCGGCATGGTGCGCTACGCGCGCTACTCGCATGGTTCGCTGGTGGGCTTCATCAGCGCGTGGGCGAACTGGATCGCGATCGTATCGGTGATTCCGATCGAGGCGGAAGCATCGATCCAGTACATGAGCACGTGGCAGTATCCGTGGGCGCACGCGTTGTTCGTGAACGGCGAGCTGACGACACCGGGCCTGCTGCTGTCGGCCGTGCTGGTCGTCATCTACTTCATGCTGAACTACTGGGGCGTCAAGGCCTTCGCGCGTGCGAACACCGCGATCACGATCTTCAAGTTCCTGATCCCCGGCCTCACGATCCTCGGCCTGATGATGTCGAGCTTCCATTCGGAAAACCTCGGCACCGCGTCGAATGCAAGCTTCGCGCCGTACGGCTGGTCGGCCGTGCTGACCGCGGTCGCGACGAGCGGCATCGTGTTCGCCTTCAACGGCTTCCAGAGCCCGGTGAACCTGGCCGGTGAAGCGCGCAATCCGTCGCGCAGCGTGCCGTTCGCGGTGATCACGTCGATCCTGATCGCGCTCGTGATCTACGTGCTGCTGCAGATGGCGTACATCGGCTCGGTGAATCCGGCCGACGTCGCGAAGGGCTGGTCGCACTTCAACTTCTCGTCGCCGTTCGCGGAACTCGCGATCGCGCTGAACCTGAACTGGCTCGCGATCCTCCTGTATGTCGATGCGTTCATCAGCCCGAGCGGCACCGGCACGACCTACATGGCGACGACCACCCGCATGATCTACGCGATGGAGCGCAACAACACGATGCCGAAGATGTTCGGCAACGTGCACCCGATCTACGGCGTGCCGCGCCAGGCGATGTGGTTCAACCTGCTCGTGTCGTTCATCTTCCTGTTCTTCTTCCGCGGCTGGAGCTCGCTCGCGGCGGTGATCTCGGTCGCGACGGTGATCTCGTACCTGACCGGCCCGATCAGCCTGATGTCGCTGCGCCGGGCGGCGACCGACATCGAGCGTCCGCTGTCGATCCCGCTGATGAAGCTGATCGCACCGTTCGCGTTCGTCTGCGCGTCGCTGATCCTGTACTGGGCGAAGTGGCCGCTGACGGGCGAAATCATCCTGCTGATGATCGTCGCGCTGCCGGTGTATTTCTACTTCCAGGCGAAGTCGGGCTGGACCGGCTGGGGCGCGGACCTGAAGGCCGCCTGGTGGCTGGTCGCGTACCTGCCGACGATGGCCGTGCTGTCGCTGATCGGCAGCAAGGAGTTCGGCGGTTACGGCGTGCTGCCGTACGGCTGGGACATGCTGATCGTCGCGGCAATCTCGCTGGTGTTCTACTTCTGGGGCGTGAACACGGGCTACCGGACCCAGTATCTCGACGAGCGTGAGTCGCACGACGAGATCCTCGAAGGGGTCGGTGCCTGACGCCTGAGCTGCCACCGGAATCGGCGGTGGCGGAAAGCGTTAAAAAAGCCCGCCCGAGCGCTGCTCGGGCGGGCTTTTTGTTTGCGGGCGCCGGCTGTGTCGCCGGATTCAGGCGGCTGCGCTCCCGAACACGTAGTTCGTCATCGCGAGCACGCGTTGATACGTGCCCAGCGACTGGATGCCGAGCTGGAAGTCGTCGTCGGCCGCGCCGAGCGCGGTGAACACCGGCAGCAGGTGCTCGTCGGTTGGATGCATCAGCGCCGCATGCGGCGCCTGCCGGCGATAGTCGAGCAGCGCGTCGACATCGCGCGCGGCGAGCTTCGCCTCGAACCAGTCGGTGAATTCCGCGACGCGCGGGTCCGCATCCTCGGGCGCCGCGCCGAAGTCGGCCGCGCGCAGGTTGTGGGTGATCTGGCCCGACCCGATCACCATCACGCCTTCGTCGCGCAGCGGCCGCAGCGCGCGGCCGAGCGCGAAGTGATGGGCGGCGTCCGCACGCGGCTGGATCGACAACTGCGCGACGGGCACGTCGGCCTCCGGGAACATCAGCAGCATCGGCACCCACGCGCCGTGATCGAGGCCGTGCTCGGTCGTCGCGGTCGCGATGCCGGCTGCATTCAGCAGCGCGGCCGCCCGTTCGGCGACCTCGGGCGCGCCTGGCGCCGGGTACTGGATTTCGTATAGCGCGCGCGGGAAGCCGTAGAAGTCGTGGATCGTTTCAGGATGCGCGGCCACACTCGCGACCGGCTGTTGCGTGCCCCAGTGCGCGGACAGCATCAGCACCGCGCGCGGGCGCGGCAATTCGGCACCGAGGTGCGTGAACGCGCCGGAGGGCAGTGTCGGGTCGATCGGCAGCGTCGGGGCGCCGTGGGACAGGTAAAGCGAGGGCAAGCGGTTCATGGTGGGGAGCCTGCAAAAGGGATTTGCCTGTGACTATAGGCGTACACCAACCATTGATAAACCGGCTAAATGGAATTTGATTGAATCTTTATTGTTGATAATTGGGCGGCTTCGGGCCTTTGATGGCAGGTCGAGGCTGGAGATTGCCGGATCGAGCAGGAAGGCGGCTGAATCGGCGAAGATGCATGAAGAACGGCGCCGGAGCGCCGTGTCGAGCGGCTTACTCCGCCGGCCGGATGCCAGCCCACGGCGTCGTCATCGGTACGCTGAGCGCGAACAGATCCAGGACGCGGGTGACGGTCTGGTCGACGAGTTCCTCGATCGTCTTCGGCATCGCGTAGAACGCGGGCAGCGGCGGAAACACGATGCCGCCCATTTCGGTCACGGCGGTCATGTTGCGCAAATGCGCGAGGTTGAACGGCGTTTCGCGCACCATCAGCACGAGGCGGCGGCGTTCCTTCAGCGTGACGTCGGCCGCGCGCGTGATCAGGTTGTCCGACAGGCCGTGCGCGACGCTCGCGAGCGTCTTCATCGAGCAGGGCGCGATCACCATCCCGTCGGTCGCGAACGAACCGGATGCGATCGTCGCGCCGACATCGCGCACCGAATGCACGACATCCGCCCGGCTTTCGACCTCGGCCTTCGACAGCTTCAGTTCATGCTGGATATTGAGCCAGCCGGCGTTCGAAACCAGCAGATGCGTTTCGACGCCGCCGGCGGCGCGCAGCAAGTCGAGCAGCCGCACGCCGTAGACCGCGCCGGTGGCGCCGGTGATCGCGACGATCAGCCGGCGTGGCGGCGCGCTGGGAGATGCCATCGGGAAGGGGGGTTACGCGGCGGCGAACAGTTGCTGCAGTTCGCCCGACTGGTACATCTCCATCATGATGTCCGAGCCGCCGATGAATTCGCCCTTCACGTACAGCTGGGGAATGGTCGGCCAGTTCGAGAATTCCTTGATGCCCTGACGGATTTCGTCGTCTTCCAGCACGTTGACCGTCTTGAACTGGACGACGCCGCAGGCCTTCAGCACCTGCACGGCGCGGCCCGAGAAGCCGCACATCGGGAATTGCGCGTTGCCCTTCATGAAGAGCACGACCTGGTTTTCGTCGACGATTTGCTTGATACGTTGTTGGGTGTCCATGACTGACCTTGCGTTTGCGGGGCGTTAGAACGAAATGATAGCGGATTTCAACCGGGCGGGCCGACCATCAGCCTGGCAGGCGTCCGCCCGTCGTGCGTTCGATCGCGGCCAGATCGGCGAGCGATTCGACCGCGATGAAGCCGCGTGACAGGAGCAATGCGCGCACGGCTTCGGCCTGGTCGTAGCCGTGCTCGATCCATAGCGTGCCGCCGGGTTTCAGATAGGCGCCGGCGCCTGCGACGATCATGCGGATCGCGCTGAGACCGTCGGCATCGTCGGTGAGCGCGCCGCGCGGCTCGAACCGCAGGTCGCCCTGCGCGAGGTGCGGATCGTGCTGCGCGATGTACGGCGGGTTGCTGACGATCGTGTCGAACGCGAGCACCGGATCGAGTGCGGCGTACCAGTCGCTCTGCAGCCAGTGCAGCGGGCCGCCGGGGCGGCGCCGGTCGAGCAGCTTGTTTGCGTTGCGTTGTGCGACTTCGAGCGCGGCCGGCGAACGGTCGAGCGCCCACACGCGCGCATCGGGCCGCTCGGCGGCGATCGACACGGCGATCGCGCCGCTGCCGGTGCCCAGATCGAGCACCGCCGGATGGGGCCGTCCGTCGATCGCGTCGAGCGCGGCTTCGACGAGCAGTTCGGTTTCCGGGCGCGGGATCAGCACGTCGGGCGTCACGTCGAACGGGCGGCCGAAGAATTCGCGCATCCCGACGAGCTGCGCGACCGGCTCGCCGGCCGCACGGCGCGCTTCGAGCGCGCGGTAGCGCGCGATCGCGGCCGCCTCGAGCGGGGCATCGCCGCGCGTGATCAACTGCGTGCGGGTCCAGCCGAGCGCGTATGCGAGCAGCACGCGCGCATCGACCGGGTCGAGCGGCGACGCGCGCAGCAGTTCGTCGGCGGTGGTGTCGGGCATCGCGACCTCAGTCGGTGTCGCCGAGCGACGCGAGCAGTTCGGCCTGGTGTTCGGTGACGAGCGCGCCGATCAGTTCGTCGAGATCGCCGTCCATCAGCGCCTCGAGCCGGTACAGCGTCAGGTTGATCCGGTGGTCGGTCATCCGGCCCTGCGGGAAGTTGTACGTGCGGATCCGTTCCGAGCGGTCGCCGGAGCCGATCAGGCTCTTGCGCGTCGCCGCTTCCTTCGCGTGCTGCTCGTGATACTGCTTGTCCTTGATGCGCGCGGCGAGCACTTTCAGCGCACGATCCTTGTTCTTGTGCTGCGAACGGTCGTCTTGGCACTCGACGACGATCCCGGTCGGGATGTGCGTGACGCGCACGGCCGAATCGGTCTTGTTGATGTGCTGGCCGCCCGCGCCCGACGCGCGGAACGTGTCGATCCGCAGGTCGGCCGGATTGATCTCGACCTCGCCGATCTCGTCGGCTTCCGGCATCACCGCGACCGTGCAGGCGGACGTGTGGATGCGCCCCTGCGTCTCGGTGGCCGGCACGCGTTGCACACGATGGCCGCCCGATTCGAACTTCAGGCGCGAGTACGCGCCCTGGCCCGCGATTCGCACGATCACTTCCTTGTAGCCGCCGAGGTCCGACGGGCTCTCCGACATCATCTCGACCTGCCAGCGCTGGCGTTCCGCGAAGCGCAGGTACATGCGCAGCAGGTCGCCCGCGAACAGCGCCGATTCGTCGCCGCCGGTGCCGGCGCGGATTTCGAGGAAGATGTTGCGGTCGTCGTTCGGGTCCTTGGGCAGCAGCATCTTCTGCAATTCGCCTTCGAGGCGAACCATGCGTTCGCGCGCGCTGCGAATTTCCTCTTCGGCGAAATCGCGCATCGACGCATCGGCGAGCAGTTCCTGCGCGGCCGTCTCGTCGCTGCGCGACTGGCGCCAAAGCGCGTACTGCTCGACGACCGGGCCGAGTTCCGCGTGTTCACGCGTCAGCTTGCGGTACTGGTCGAGGTCGGCCGTGACGTTTTCGCGGCTCAGCAGGTCGTTCAGTTCGGCCAGCCGGATAGACAGCTGGTCGAGCTTGCGTTGCATGCTCGTCTTCATGGTGTGGAGCGGCGCTCCCGGGCAAGGGTATTCGGAAAGGATAGGCCGGCTCGCGGCCGGCGGCAGGGCAACCGGCCGGCGCTAGTGGCCGGACTGGTCGTTCGAGCGCGGCGCGTGCTGGTAAAAGCCGCGCATCAGGTCGATCAGCGAATCGCGGTCGGCGCCGTTCACGCGGTTGAGCGCGCTCGTCGGGCCGTGGATCAGCTTGTTGGTGAGCGCCTGCGACAGCGCTTCGAGGACTGCCGCCGGATCGTCGCCGCGCGCGAGCAGCTTTTGCGCCTTCTCGACTTCCGCGCGGCGCAGCGCGTCGGCCTGCGTATGCATGTGACGAATCACCGGCACGACGCTACGCGTGTCGAGCCACTGCATGAAATTCTGCACACGCGTCTCGATGATCGTCTCGGCTTGCGCAACCGCGGCCTGGCGCGATGCGTTGCCTTCGCGCACGATCGCGCCGAGATCGTCGACGGTGTAGAGGAACACGTCCTTCAGCTTGCCGACTTCCGGCTCGATGTCGCGCGGTACCGCGAGGTCGACCATGAAGATCGGCCGATGGCGGCGTGCCTTCACCGCGCGTTCGACCGCGCCGAGGCCGATGATCGGCAGCGTCGACGCGGTGCACGAGACGATGATGTCGAATTCGTGCATGCGGGCGGGCAGATCCGACAGCGGCATCGCGCGGCCGTTGAAGCGTTCGGCGAGCCGCTGGCCGCGTTCGGCCGTGCGGTTCGCGACGACGAGCTCGCGCGGGCTCTGCGCGGCGAAGTGCGTCGCGCACAGCTCGATCATCTCGCCGGCGCCGATGAACAGCACGCGCTGATCCGATACCTTTTCGAAGATGCGCTGCGCGAGGCGGACGGCTGCGGCGGCCATCGACACCGACTGCGCGCCGATCTCGGTCGTGCCGCGTACTTCCTTCGCGACGGCGAACGTGCGCTGGAACAGCTGGTTCAGGTAGGTGCCGAGCGCGCCGGCTTCGGTCGCGGTGCGCACCGCGTCCTTCATCTGGCCGAGAATCTGCGTTTCGCCGAGCACCATCGAATCGAGGCCCGACGCGACGCGGAATGCGTGCCGGACCGCTTCCGATTGCGGCAGCGCGTAGACGTGCGGCGCGAGCTCGTCGACCGGAATCCGGTGGTACTCCGACAGCCAGCGAATCGCCCCGTCGCGTGCGGCCCGATCATCGGTCGCGCAGTAGAGTTCGGTGCGGTTGCAGGTGGAGAGGATCGCCGCTTCAGGCGCATTGGGCGCCTGAGGCCCGAGGAACACGTTCTTGAACGTGACGAGAGCCGGCTTGATTTGCTCGAGCGGAAACGCCACGCGTTCGCGCAGGGCGACAGGCGCAGTGTGGTGATTGATTCCGATCGTGAGGAGTTGCATATCGAGGGCTATCGTTTAGCCTCATATTATAGCGTTTCGGTGATTTCCTCACTCGCGGCATACCGGGCATCAGCGTGGCGTGGCCTCGAATTTGGGGGCTCGATCGGCACGCGGTCGAGTTGATACCCGTAGCCGTAGAGCGGCAGAAGCCGGTAGCCATGCTCCGGAAGCAACTGCAGCTTGCTGCGCAGCCGCGACGCGTGCGTGTCGAGCGTGCGCGACTTCATGTCGCGGCGGCGGGCCCACACGGTTTCGAGGATATGGGCGCGCGACACGGGCCGGGACAGGTTCGCGAACAGCAGTTGCGCGAAGCGGAACTCCTTCGGCGTGAGCGCCACGACCACGTCGCCGAAGCGCACGATGCCGTGGGTCGCATCGAATGCGTATTCTCCATACATTTCGCGGGAGCGATTCGGCGGCCGCCGGACGCCGGCGCGCCGGCTCAGCGCGTTCACCCGGGCGAGCAGCTCGGGCCCGCTCACCGGGCGCACGAGGCAGTCGTCGGCGCCCGCGTGCAGGCACGACACGACTTCGCTTTCGCGCGGCAGTTGCATCACGGCGATGGCCGGCAGGCCGGGCAGGATCGCCTGCGCACGCGGAATGACTTCCTCGGCCGGCTGATCGCCGGCCCAGTTGCCGGTAATCAGCATGTCGCAGGTGTCAGTGGCGAGCCACTCGAAGAACGCGGCGCTGGACGGAAACGCGTGGCACACGTGACCGCCGGCGAAGAGCAGGCGGTTCAGGAGCGCAGCATGACGTGCCTCCGGATCGATCAGGGCGATTCGCATGAGGATTTCTTCAATACGGCTGCCGGTGCGCGCTTGCCATAACGTCGGGTCGGCCCCTACACTCGAATGTTCGCGGCGCCCGGCTGGTCTCGGGGTCGATGGATGAATCGATGCTAGTCGCTGGCAACGTTCACGCCTATGGGACGAATCTGAATTTGTAGAAGGCGTCGAATGAACTGGTTTGGAATCCTTGTCCTGGGAGCGGCCGTCGGGCTGTTCGGCCGGTGGCTGCATCCGATGCGGCGCACGAGCCGGCCGGCATGGTGGATCGCGGTGCTGGTCGGCATCGCAGGCGCCGCCGCCGCGCGCATGGCCGGCAATCTCTCCGGACTGTTTTACGATGGCGAAACGCTCGAATGGCCGGTCTGCACCGGTGTCGCGTTCCTCGCCGTAGCCGCGACGGTCGCGGTGTCTGCCCGTCGCTGAAAGCCCTCAGGTGAAATCATGAATGCCCGTCTCCCCGAAGTCTCGTCGGTGCCGGCCCGCCTCGCGCTGCTGCGCGGCGCGATGGTCCGCGAGGACCTGGCCGCCTATCTCGTGCCGTCCGCCGATCCTCACCTGTCCGAGTACCTGCCCGAACGCTGGCAGGCGCGCCGCTGGCTGTCCGGTTTCACCGGCTCCGTCGGCACGCTGGTCGTGACCGCGGATTTCGCGGGCTTGTGGGTCGACAGCCGTTACTGGGTGCAGGCCGAGGCGGAACTCGCCGGCACGGGCGTCCAGCTGATGAAGATGACGGGCGGGCAGCAAAGCGCGCCGCATGTCGACTGGCTCGCTCAGAACGTGCCGGCCGGTGCGACGGTCGGCGTCGACGGCGCCGTGCTCGGCGTCGCGGCGGCACGCGCGCTGACGGCCGCGCTGAACGCGCGCGGCATCGCGCTGCGCACCGATCTCGACCTGCTCGACGCGATCTGGCCGGAGCGCCCGGGGCTGCCGGGCGACGCGGTGTTCGAGCACGTGGCGCCGCAGGCCGACACGACGCGCGCAAGCAAGCTCGCCGAAGTGCGCCGCGCGATGCACGCGCAGGGCGCGCAATGGCATTTCGTGTCGACGCTCGACGATCTCGCGTGGCTGTTCAACCTGCGCGGCGCCGACGTCAACTTCAACCCCGTGTTCGTCGCGCACGCGATGATCGGCGCCGACCGCGCGACGCTGTTCGTCGCCGATGGCAAGGTGTCGCCGGCGCTTGCTGCGTCGCTCGCGCGGGATGGCGTCGAGGTCCGCGCGTATGACGCCGCGCGCGCGGCGCTCGCGGCGCTGCCCGACGGCGCGACGCTGCTGATCGACCCGCGCCGCGTGACGTTCGGCACGCTCGAGGCCGTGCCGGCCGGCGTGAAGCTGGTCGAGGCCGTGAACCCGTCGACGTTCGCGAAGTCGCGCAAGACGTCCGCCGAGATCGAGCACGTGCGCGTGACGATGGAGCACGACGGCGCCGCGCTCGCCGAATTCTTCGCGTGGTTCGAGCAGGCGGTGAACCGCGAGAAGATCACCGAGCTGACGATCGACGAGCAGCTCACGGCCGCGCGGGCACGGCGCCCCGGCTACGTGTCGCCGAGCTTCGCGACGATCGCCGGCTTCAACGCGAACGGCGCGATGCCGCACTATCGCGCGACGCCCGAGTCGCACGCGACGATCGCCGGCGACGGCCTGCTGCTCGTCGATTCGGGCGGCCAGTACACGACCGGCACGACCGACATCACGCGCGTCGTGCCGGTCGGCACGGTCAGCGACCTGCAGCGCCGCGATTTCACGATCGTGCTGAAGTCGATGATGGCGCTGTCGCGTGCACGTTTCCCGCGCGGCATCCGCTCGCCGATGCTCGACGCGATCGCGCGCGCGCCGATGTGGGCGGCCGGGCTCGACTACGGCCACGGCACCGGCCACGGCGTCGGCTACTTCCTGAACGTGCACGAGGGCCCGCAGGTCATCTCGCACTACGCGCCGGCCGAGCCGTACACCGCGATGGAAGAGGGGATGATCACGTCGATCGAGCCGGGCGTATACCGGCCCGGCAAATGGGGCATCCGGATCGAGAACCTGGTCGTGAACCGCGCGGGCGGGCAGACCGAGTTCGGCGACTTCCTCGCGTTCGAGACGCTGACGCTGTGTCCGATCGACACGCGCTGCGTGCTGGTCGAGATGCTGCATGAAGAAGAGCGCGCGTGGCTGAACACGTATCACGCGACCGTGCGCGAGCGCGTCGGCCGGCACGTGAGCGGCGACGCGAAGGCGTGGCTCGACGCGCGCACGCAGCCGATCTGACGCGACGCGCAACGAGCGACAACGGCCGCGCGACGGCCGGACCATGACCGAGAGGGCAACCGATGGCAGACACCGCAGTGATCGTGATCGACATGCAGCGCGGACTGGTGCAGCGGGCGCGGCCCGCGTACCGGCTCGACGACGTCGTGTCGGGCATTAACCGGCTGACGGCGGCGGCGCGCGCGGCGAACGCGCCCGTGTGCTTCGTGCAGCACGACGGCGACGCGGACGACGATATCGTGCCCGGCACGCCAGGCTGGGCGCTGCATGAGGAACTGATCGTCGGGCGTGCCGACTGGCACATCCGCAAGCAGATGAGCGATTCGTTCCACGACACGCCGCTCGCCGCGCAGCTCGACGGCCACGGCATCCGTTCGGTGCTGATCTGCGGTTATGCGACCGAGTTCTGCGTCGATTCGGCCGCGCGCCGCGCAGCACTGCTCGGCTACCGGACGACCGTCGTGTCCGACCTGCACACGACGAACGAGCGCACGCACCTGTCGGCCGCGCAGATCGTCGCGCATCACCACTTCGTGTGGGAAAACAATACGCTGTCGGGCAATTCGGTGACGCCGCGTCCGCTTGCCGACGTGCTCGCCACGGAGTTCGCATGACGATCAAGGCGGTGGTGTTCGATTTCGGCGGCGTGCTGATCGACTGGAGCCCCGAGTATCTGTACCGGCAACTGATTCCGGACGAAGCCGAGCGCCGCTGGTTCCTCACGCACGTGTGCGCGATGGACTGGGTGATCCGCCAGGACGGCGGGCAGACGATCGACGAAGGAACGAGCGAGCTCGTCGCGAAGTTTCCGGCGCACGAGGCGCTGATCCGCGCGTTCTACGCGCGCTGGCACGAGATGATCGGCGGTGTGCTCGACGAAGGCGCCGCGCTGGTCGACCGGCTCGATGCGCAGGGAATGCCGCTCTTCGGGCTGACCAACTGGTCCGCGCAGACGTTTCCGTATGCGTGGGACAACTTCCCGGTGCTGCGGCGCTTCAAGGACATCGTCGTGTCCGGCCGCGTGAAGCTCGTGAAACCCGATCCGGCGATCTACCGCGAAATGCATGCGCGGATCGATCCGTTCCTGCCGGGCATCGCGCCACACGAACTCGTGTTCATCGACGACAACGCGAAGAACGCGGCGGCCGCGACGGCGCTCGGCTGGCACGGCATTCATCACACGAGCGCGGCCGCGACCGAGGCGCGTTTGCGCGAGCTGGGCGCGCTCGCGTAGTCTCCCGGCAGCCTACGTCAGACGGATGCAAAAAAGCGGGCCATGTGAACTGAACCCCGGAAGTTGGACGGTTCAGTTCAATGAGCCCGCTTTCTTGCTTTGCCGAGCCGGCAGCGGCCGCTTTCTGCATCCGGCTCCGCGTTGCCGCGCTGCCGGGTGCAAGGGCCGCGCCGTTCAGCGGCTGATCGGCTTGTAGCGCAGACGCTTCGGCTTCGCGGCTTCCTCGCCGAGGCGCGCACGCTTGTCGGCTTCGTATTCCTGGTAGTTGCCGTCGAAGAACGTGACCTGCGAATCGCCTTCGAACGCGAGGATGTGCGTCGCGATCCGGTCGAGGAACCAGCGATCGTGCGAAATCACCATCACCGAGCCCGCGAATTCGAGCAGCGCGTCTTCCAGCGCGCGCAGCGTTTCGACGTCGAGGTCGTTCGACGGTTCGTCGAGCAGCAGCACGTTGCCGCCGGAGATCAGCGTCTTCGCGAGGTGCAGGCGGCCGCGTTCGCCGCCGGACAGGTTGCCGACGATCTTCTGCTGGTCGCCGCCCTTGAAGTTGAAGCGGCCGATGTATGCCCGCGACGGCGTTTCGTACTTGCCGACCGTCAGCACGTCGGCGCCGCCCGAGATTTCCTCGAACACCGTCTTCGAGCCGTCGAGCGCGTCGCGGCTCTGGTCGACGTACGCTAGCTTCACGGTCGGGCCCATCACGACTTCGCCCGAATCCGGTTGTTCCTTGCCGGTCAGCATCTTGAACAGCGTCGACTTGCCGGCGCCGTTCGGGCCGATGATGCCGACGATCGCGCCGGCCGGAATCTTGAAGTTCAGGTTGTCGATCAGCAGGCGGTCGCCGAACGACTTGCTGACGTTCTTGAACTCGATCACTTCATTGCCGAGGCGGTCGCCGACCGGAATGAAGATTTCCTGCGTTTCGTTGCGCTTCTGGTATTCCTGGCTGTTCAGCTCCTCGAAGCGCGCGATACGCGCCTTCGACTTCGCCTGGCGGCCCTTCGGGTTCTGGCGCACCCACTCCAGCTCCTTCTTGATCGCCTTCTGGCGCGCCGATTCGGACGCTTCTTCCTGCTTCAGGCGCTCTTCCTTCTGGTCGAGCCAGCTGCTGTAGTTGCCCTTCCACGGAATGCCGTGGCCGCGATCGAGTTCGAGAATCCACTCGGCCGCGTTGTCGAGGAAGTAGCGATCGTGGGTGACGGCGACGACCGTGCCCGGGAAACGCACCAGGAACTGCTCGAGCCAGTCGACCGATTCGGCGTCGAGGTGGTTGGTCGGTTCGTCGAGCAGCAACATGTCCGGCTTCTCGAGCAGCAGCTTGCACAGCGCGACGCGGCGCTTTTCGCCGCCCGACAGGTGCTCGATCTTCGCGTCCCACGCCGGCAGGCGCAGCGCGTCGGCGGCCACTTCGAGTTGCTGCTCGGGGCTGCCGCCGTCGCTCGACGCGAGGATCGCTTCGTACTTCGCCTGCTCGGCCGCGAGTGCGTCGAAGTCGGCGTCCGGTTCCGCATACGCGGCGTAGATTTCCTCGAGCTTCTTGTTCGCCTGGAACAGATCGCCGAGGCCTTCCTCGACGGCTTCGCGTACGGTTTTCGTCGGGTCGAGCTGCGGTTCCTGCGGCAGGTAGCCGATGTTCAGGTTCGGCATCGGCGTCGCTTCGCCTTCGATTTCATTGTCGACGCCCGCCATGATGCGGATCAGCGTCGACTTGCCCGAGCCGTTCAGGCCGAGCACGCCGATCTTCGCGCCGGGAAAGAACGACAGCGAGATGTCCTTCAGGATCTGGCGCTTGGGCGGCACGATCTTGCCGACCCGGTTCATCGTGAAAACGTATTGGGCCATTTGGGTGTGAAAGTCAGAAAAGGTTGAGACTGCCGCGCAGCGCGCGTGCGTGGCGTCGGGTGATTCGGTACGGAGCGTGCCGCGCGGGGCGAGGCGGTGTCGCCGCGGATTGGCGGCGCGAGCGCGTATTGTACTTCGCCGCCGGTTGCCGCTGGCACCGCGCAGGCCATCCGGCCGACGCGCGTTCACAGCCACGCGGCGACGCCGCCGTGCCCCGAGCAGGTGCCGCGCCGATGGCGGCTGAAACTGTACGTGCCGTCGCGACAGCGCGCGCTCGCGCCCTCGGGCACGCGGCCCGATTTCGAGTGGGCCGGCGAATGGACGGTGTCGCCGTCGCGATTGCGGTACGTGTCGTGCCGGTCGAGGTCGGCTTCGTTGGCGTAGCCGGGCGACGCGCGATACGCGTGCGCCGCGGGCGGCAGCGCGGCGCACGCGACGAACAGCGCGGCCGACAGGGTCGCGATGCGCGTCATGCGGCGGAGCAGGGCAGGTATGGTCGCTCTCCGGATATCGTTGTCGGTTGCGGGCCGCATGTTAGCCGATCGGCCGAAGATCGTCGTCGCCGCCCTGCGGGGCAGCGACGCTACGCCGCGCCGGTCATCGACGCCGCTCCATCGGCCTGTGCGGCCTCGAGAATCCATCGGCGGAACGCGGCGACTTTCGCGCGTTCCGCATGGTGCGGCGGATAGACGAGGTAGTACGCGAAATCGTCGAGCCACGCGACGTCGGCAAGCTGCACGAGCCGGCCGCTCGCGAGCTCGTTGCGCACCATCGCCGCCGGAAGCAGGCCTGCGCCCTGGCCGGCGAGGATCGCCTGCAGCAACAGGCCGGAATCGTCGAACGCGGGGCCGCGCGGCGGGCCGAAATCGGCGATTCGCTGCGCGTCGAACCAGATGTGCCAGCCCTTGCGCTCGGCGTCGTGCAGATGCGGCCATCCGGCCAGGTCGGCGGGTGTGGCCGGCACGCCCAGCCGCGCGACGAGTGCCGGCGCCGCGAGCGCGACGATCTCCACGGTCAGCAGCCGTTCGCTGCAGAGGCCGATGTAGCGGCCGAGACCGTGACGGATCGCGACGTCGACGCCGTCGCGCGAGAAATCGGCGAGCGCGTGGCTCGTGACGATCTGCAGGTCGACGTCCGGACACGCGTCGCGAAACTGCGCGAGGCGCGGCACGAGCCACGCGGACGCAAAAAAGGGTGTGACGCTCACCGTCAGCACGCCGCTGTCGGCGGCACCCGACACGCGCTGCGACGCGTCGGCGATCTGCCGGAACGCGTTGCGCACGGGCGGCAGGTAATCGCGGCCCGCGGCGGTCAGCAGGATGCCGCGATTCACGCGTTCGAACAGCTGTACGCCGAGGTGCGTCTCGAGCGTGCGGATCATCTGGCTCACCGCCCCCGGCGTGACCGACAACTCCTCGGCCGCCGATTTCACCGACAGGTGGCGGGCGGCCGCCTCGAACGCACGCAACGCGTTGAGCGGTGGCAGGCGGGAACGAATCATTGAGTTTTTCTAAATCGAAGGACCGACGAAATATCGTTTGAGGCGACGAGCATGCACGAGTACCGTTGTTGCATTTGATCGTATCGTCGTGGCCGGGTTTTGCGCTGTCGATGCGATCAACATAGTTCAACTATATCCATGAGGCAATCCGGGCGCCGTGCGGCGTCCGGCGGAACCCGAGAGGAGGATCGTCATGAGCGGCCTGCGCGCATCGCGCGTCTTCTACGGCTGGTATGTGGTGGCGGCGGCGTTCGCCGTCACGTTCGTCGGCTTCGGCAGTGCATACACGTTCAGCGCGTTCGTCGAATCGCTGCAGCGGGATTTCGCGGCATCGCGCGGTCAGATCTCGCTCGTGTTCTCGCTGGCCGGCTTCCTGTATTTCGGCTTCGGCATCGTCAGCGGCCCGCTTGCCGATCGCTTCGGCTCCCGGCGGCTCGCCGTCGCCGGCATGTTGCTGACGGCCGCCGGTCTCGCGGCGGCCGGTGCCGCGCATACGCTGCTGCAGGTCTATGTCGCGTACGGGCTCGGTGTCGGCCTCGGCGTCGGCTGCGCGTACGTGCCGGCCGTGGGCGCCGTGCAGCGCTGGTTCGTGCGGCGGCGCGGCTTCGCGTCGGGGCTCGCGGTCGCGGGGATCGGCGTCGGCACGCTCGTGATGCCGCCGCTCGCATCCGTGCTGATCGCGCACGTCGGCTGGCGCGGCGCGTATGTCGCCCTCGCGGCGATCGCGGTGGTGGTGGGTGCGGGCATGTCGCTGCTGATCGAGAACGATCCGCGCGGGCGCGGATTGCTGCCCGACGGCGATGCGGCGCGTGCGCAATCGGGCGACGGGCTGGCCGGTGCCGCTTCATCAGCACCCGCCGGCGCGACCGTGCGCGAAGCCGTCACGTCGCGGCCGTTCGCGAGCCTGTATGCGGCATGCCTCGTCTGCTCGTTCGGCGTGTTCGTGCCGTTCGTGCATCTCGTGCCATACGCGCTCGATCGGGGCGTCGCGCCGTCGACGGCCGTGCTGCTGCTCGGCGCGATCGGTGTCGGCAGCACGGCAGGGCGCTTCTTCCTCGGCGGCGTCGCCGACCGCTTCGGCCGCCGCGCGTCGCTGCTCGCGATGTTCGCAGGCATGGCGGCCGCGCTCGTCGCGTGGGCCGGCGCCGGGAGCGTCGCGACGTTGGCCGCGTTCGCACTCGTGTTCGGCGTGTTCTACGGCGGCTGGGTCGCCGTGCTGCCGGCCGTCGTGATGGACTACTTCGGCGGCCGCAACGTGAGCGCGATCATCGGCATGCTGTACACGAGCGTCGCGTTCGGTACGCTGATCGGGCCTGCCGCCGCCGGTTTCATCTACGACGCGGGCGGCGGCTATCTCGTGCCGATCCTCGCCAGCGCGGCCGCGAATGCGATCGCGTTCGCGATCGTTGCCGCCACCGGTCGCGCGCCGGTGGCGG
Organism: Burkholderia sp. AW49-1; assembly: GCF_053427845.1. Classification (NCBI taxonomy): domain Bacteria; kingdom Pseudomonadati; phylum Pseudomonadota; class Betaproteobacteria; order Burkholderiales; family Burkholderiaceae; genus Burkholderia; species Burkholderia sp. AW49-1. Next base: position 58,321 of record NZ_JBSAXF010000024.1, read on the forward strand.
CGCACGCGGCCGGCCGCTAGACGCTCGTCGCCGGGCGCGCGGCCGGACGCAGCTCGGCTAGGCGTCCGCCACAATTTCCGCTACGTTGTCCGGGACGTCGATCACCAACGGGCGGGGGCGCATCGTGACATTCGATGAAGTTCGGCGGATCGCGCTGGCATGGCGGGGTGTCGAGGAGGGCACGTCGTACGGCACGCCCGCACTCAGGGTGAGGGGCAAGATGCTCGCGCGCCTGCGCGAGGATTGCGACACGCTCGTCGTGAAGGGCGTCGGCCCCGACGAGCGCGCGTGGCTGATCGAATCGGAGCCCGACGTGTATTACGTGACCGACCACTATGCGGGTTGGCCGATCGTGCTGGTGCGCCTGTCGGCCGCGCATCCCGACGCCGTGAAAAACCTCCTTCTGCGAGAATGGCACGCCATCGTGCCGGCCAAATGGCGGGACGCAGGGCCGGACGGCGCCACCTGACCATTCGGCGCAGCGTCTGCTGCGCGGCACGCAAGCCTCGTCGATGGAATGCGTCCGTTGCGATGTCGCGCGGGCATGTCTCACCGCGCATTTCCCGATCCGGCGGCTCATAAGCAGGCGCCGAATCAGACCAAGCGTTGCATCGGTTTGCGTCGATGCAACAAGTGGTCCCATCGAAATTCTTCAATTGGTTCTTAGTCAAGAACCGTTTGATGCTTACACTCCTTCGCTTCGAAGGCGGCTGACCGACGGCCGACGGATAGGGCGCACGCGATGCGCCGGCGCCCCGTGTGCCGCATCGCACCCGCAGCTTCGCAGACTGCGTCGCGCACCGACCGGAACAGGCCCGATCCGGCTGCCCACCCGCGTGCCCCGCATGCGGGATGGGCTGCCGGATTCAACAACGACAAATCCCGCGCCGCCTTCACGCGACACCCGGTCATATCGGAACCGTTTTTTGGAGAGAGACACATGAGTGGAAGCAACACAGGCCTCGGCACGGGTCTGAAGCAGCGTCACGTGACGATGATGTCGATTGCCGGCGTCATCGGCGCCGGCTTGTTCGTCGGCTCCGGCCATGCGATCGCGGAAGCCGGCCCGGCTTCGATCCTCGCGTATGCGATCGCGGGCGTCCTGGTCGTGCTGGTGATGCGCATGCTCGGCGAGATGGCCGTCGCGCATCCGGACAGTGGTTCGTTCTCGACCTATGCCGATCGCGCGATCGGTCACTGGGCCGGCTTCACCATCGGCTGGCTGTACTGGTGGTTCTGGGTGCTCGTGATCCCGATCGAGGCGACGGCCGCCGCGACCATTCTCAATGCATGGTTCCCCGGCGTCGCGACCTGGATCTTCGCGCTCGGCATCACGTTGCTGTTGACGATCACCAACCTCTTCTCGGTCAAGAACTACGGCGAGTTCGAATTCTGGTTCGCCCTGATCAAGGTCGTCGCGATCGTCGTGTTCCTGTGCATCGGCGGTGCGGCGATCGTCGGTATCGTGCCCGCGCCGGCCGTATCGGGCGTGTCGAACCTCTTCGCGCACCAGGGCTTCATGCCGAACGGCGCCGGCGCGGTGCTCGCGGCGATGCTGACGACGATGTTCTCGTTCCTCGGCACCGAGATCGTGACGATTGCGGCTGCCGAGTCGGACAACCCGCAACGCCAGATCGTGCGTGCGACGAACTCCGTCATCTGGCGTATCACGCTGTTCTATCTCGGCTCGATCCTCGTCGTCGCGGCCATCGTGCCGTGGAACGATCCGCTGCTGCCGAAGCACGGCTCGTATCAGCGCGCGATGGAGTTGATCGGCGTTCCGAACGCGAAGGCGATCATCGACGTGATCGTGCTCGTGTCGGTCGCGAGCTGCCTGAATTCCGCGCTGTACACCGCGTCGCGAATGCTGTTCTCGCTGTCCAAGCGCAAGGACGCGCCCGCGTTCCTGCACAGCACCGATTCGACCGGCACGCCGCGCGCTGCCGTGCTCGCATCGACCGCATTCGGTTTTCTGACCGTGATCGCGAACTACCTGATGCCGGAGCAGGTATTCGGCTTCCTGCTGGCGACGTCGGGCGCGATCGCACTGCTCGTGTATCTCGTGATCGCGATCTCGCAACTGCGGATGCGCAAGACGCTCGAATCGGGCGGCGCCGACCTGACGCTGCGGATGTGGCTGTTCCCGTGGCTCACGTGGGCGGTGATCCTGTTCATCTGCGGCACGCTGACCGTGATGTTCGTCAGCGAGGAACACCGGATGGAAGTCGGTGCGACCGCCGTGCTCGCGCTGCTCGTGCTGTTTGCTTCGTGGTTGAACAAGCGCGGTCGTGATGCGCGAGCCGGTGCGGGGCCGCGGGTGTCGGCGACCTGATGACGTGACGATCCGAGGGCGGGCGAGTGCTCGTCTTTGGCCGACGGGCAGGTCCGTGGATGAAAAATGGGCCGATTGGCATTTGCCAATCGGCCCATTTGCTTTTCGTGCCGGATGCGCATCGTGCGATGCCGTGCGTATCGCACGGCATCAGCATTGCATGTATCAGACGTTGAACAGGAAGTTCATCACATCGCCGTCGTGCACGACGTATTCCTTCCCTTCCGCGCGCATCTTGCCGGCTTCCTTCGCACCCTGTTCACCCTTGTACGCGATGAAATCGTCGAATGCGATCGTCTGCGCGCGAATGAAGCCGCGCTCGAAGTCGGTGTGGATCACGCCGGCCGCTTGCGGAGCGGTATCGCCGATGTGGATCGTCCACGCGCGCACTTCCTTCACGCCCGCGGTGAAGTAAGTCTGCAGGCCGAGCAGCTTGAAGCCCGCGCGGATCACGCGGTCGAGGCCCGGCTCTTCCATGCCCATGTCGGCGAGGAACGCTTCCTTGTCCGCATCGTCGAGGTCGGCGATTTCCGCCTCGATCGCCGCGCACACCGCGACGACCGGCGAGTTCTCGCTTTCCGCGTACTTGCGCACCGCTTCGAGGTGCGGGTTGTTCTCGAAGCCGTCGTCCTTCACGTTCGCGACGTACATGGCCGGCTTCGCGGTGATCAGGCAGAACGGCTTGAGCAGCGCCTGCTCGTCGTCCGACAGATCGAGGCCGCGCACGGCCTTGCCCTGGTCGAGATGCGCGCGAACCTTTTCCAGCACCGCGGCGAGCTTCACAGCTTCCTTGTCGTTGCCCGACTTCGCGGCCTTCGAGTAGCGCGTGAGTGCCTTCTCGACAGTGCCGAGGTCGGCGAGCGCGAGTTCGGTATTGATCACTTCGATGTCGTCGATCGGGCTGACCTTGCCGGCGACGTGGATGACGTTGTCGTCCTCGAAGCAACGCACGACGTGCGTGATCGCATCGGTTTCGCGGATGTTTGCGAGGAACTGGTTGCCGAGACCTTCACCCTTGCTCGCGCCCGCGACGAGGCCCGCGATGTCGACGAATTCGACGACGGCCGGCACGATGCGCTCGGGGTTGATGATCTCGGCGAGCGCCTTCAGGCGGGCGTCCGGCACCTCGACGATGCCGACGTTCGGTTCGATCGTGCAGAACGGGTAGTTCTCGGCGGCGATGCCGGCCTTGGTCAGCGCATTGAACAGGGTGGACTTGCCGACGTTGGGCAAGCCGACGATGCCGCATTTGAGACTCATGGAATCCTTCGGACGGGTAAGGCGGCGCAGCCGGACAGGGCACGGCGGCGCGGGAAAATAGGGACGGCCGGCGCGTGGGGCACGGCGGGCCGACGTTCAAAGGCGCTATTGTACCGTGCCGACGCCCGGGTTTCCGGCCTTCCCCCGAATGGCCGATGCGACGGGCCGCCGCGCTGCCGGGCCGGCCCGCGATTATGCTGATTTCCCGCAAAGTCCGGCCGCGTAAGGGATTGGCCCCGCAGCTATAATGCCCGCCATGACTGCCCACCACACCTTCGACGTCGCCGTGGTCGGCGGCGGGCTCGTCGGCAAGACGGCCGCGCTCGCGCTGACCCAGTCCGGCTGCAAGACCGCCTTGCTCGCCCAGCCGGCCACGCCGCGCCCCGCCGATCTCGCGTTCGACACGCGCATCTACGCGCTGTCGTCCAGCTCGCAGGCATTGCTGGAGCGGCTGCGGATCTGGCAGGCGCTCGACCATGGCCGGCTCGCGCCGGTCTACGACATGCGCGTGTACGGCGACGCACACGCGGAACTGCATTTCTCCGCGTACCAGGCTTCCGTGCCGCAACTGGCCTGGATCGCCGAATCGTCGCTGATCGAGACGTCGCTCGACGCCGCGCTGCGGTTTCAGCCGAACCTCACGTGGTTCGATGCGCGCGCGCAGGGCTTCGACGTGCGCGACGACGCGGCGGTGCTCACGCTGTCGTCGGGCCAGGTGCTCGAAGCGGACCTCGTGGTCGGTGCGGACGGCGCGCATTCGTGGGTGCGCTCCCAAATGGGGGCCAAGGTCGAGCGGCGCGATTACCGGCAGACGGGCGTCGTCGCGAACTTCAAGGCGTCGCTGCCGCACCGCGAGACGGCCTGCCAGTGGTTTCACGAAGGCGAGATCATCGCGTTGCTGCCGCTGCCGGACGGTCACGTATCGCTCGTGTGGTCCGCGCACACCGCGCACGCGGACGAACTGCTCACGCTCGATCCCGCGCAGCTCGCGGCCGAAGTCGAGCGCGTGTCGCACGGCCAGCTCGGCGCGCTCGAATGCGTGACGCCGGCGGCCGGCTTCCCGCTCGCGCTGCAGACCGTCGACAAGCTGATCGCCCCGCGTGTCGCGCTGGTCGGCGATGCCGCACACCTGATTCACCCGCTCGCGGGGCAGGGGATGAACCTCGGGCTGCGCGACGTCGCGGCGCTCGCCGACGCGATCGCGAACAAGGAGAGCTTCCGCAACCTCGGCGATACGGTGCTCCTGCGCCGCTACGAGCGTTCGCGCCGCGAGGACATCCGCGCGCTGATGGTCGCGACCGACGGGCTGCAGCGGCTGTTCGCGGTGCCCGGCTCCCTTGCGAAGGCGGTGCGCAACGCGGGCATGGCGTTCGTTGGTGCGCAACCACTCGTGAAGCGCTGGCTCGTGTCGGCCGCGCTCGGCTGATCGAACCTTCGTGCCTTCGGCCTGTCGGACAGGGTTCCGTTACGGCGTACACTGTGACGTGCACTCCGATTGAGCTGAAGGAACTACAGGATGAAAAAAACGATCCGCATCGCATCGCTGGCGCTGGCCGTCACGATGGCGACGCTTGGCTGCACCGCGCAGGCCGACCAGACCACCGACAAGCTGAAAGCCACGCTGCAAGCACGTCTCGGCAACGACGCACCGATCAAGAGCGTGTCGAAATCGCCGGTCGCGGGCCTGTACGAAGTGAACCTCGGCACGCAGATCATCTATAGCGATGCCGCCGGCGACTACGTGCTGCTCGGCGATCTCGTCGACACCAAGACGCACAAGAACCTGACCGACGCGCGCCTGTCCGACCTCAACAAGATCGACTTCGCGAGCCTGCCGCTCGCGAACGCGATCAAGGTCGTCAAGGGCAACGGTGCACGCAAGATCGCGGTGTTCTCCGATCCGAACTGCCCGTACTGCAAACGCCTCGAGACGACGCTGCAGTCGATCGACAACGTGACCGTCTACACGTTCCTGTACCCGGTGCTGTCACCCGATTCGACCGCGAAGTCGAAGGCGATCTGGTGCGCGACCGACCGCGCGAAAACCTGGGAAGGCTGGATGCTCGACCATCGCGTGCCGACCGGCGCCGGCACCTGCGATACGACCGCGCTCGACAAGAACCTCGCGCTCGGCCGCGGGATGAACGTCACCGGCACGCCGACGATCTTCCTGCCCGATGGCCGCCGCCTGCCGGGCGCGGTGTCGGCCGACCAGCTGAACCAGGCGCTCGCGTCGAGCAAGTAACCGACCGACACGCCGGGCCGCATGGCCCGGCCAGCGAGGGGCGCCCGCGATATCAGCCGGCGCCTCTCTTCGTTTCCGCCGCCGTATTCCGTCCGATTTCCGTCCGATTCCCACGATGACCCAGCCGATCCGTTATTCGATTGCCCCGAAAGATCTTGCAGCGCACCTGTTCGAAGTGTCGGTGACGGTCGCCGATCCCGATCCCGAAGGCCAGCGCTTCTCGCTGCCGGTGTGGATTCCGGGCAGCTACCTGGTGCGCGAATTCGCGCGTAACATCGTGACGCTCGCCGCGTTCAACGACGCGGGCCGCAAGGTGCGGATCGCGAAAACCGACAAGAACACGTGGCAGGCCGCGCCGGTGAACGGCGCGCTGACGCTTCGCTACGACGTGTACGCGTGGGACCTGTCGGTCCGCTCCGCGTATCTCGACCAATCGGGCGGCTTCTTCAATGCCACGGCCGTGTTCCTGAGCGTGGCCGGCCGCGAGGATGCGCCGTGCGAGGTCGACATCGCGAAACCGGCGGGCCCGGCGTTCCGCGCGTGGCGCGTCGGTACGTCGCTGCCCGAGGCGCGCGGCACCCGGCGCTACGGGTTCGGTGCGTACCGCGCGTCGAATTACGATGAACTCACCGACCATCCGGTGACGATCGGCGAATTCGCGCTGGCGACGTTCGACGCGCACGGCGTGCCGCACGACATCGTGGTCGCCGGGCGCGTGACGCAGCTCGACATGGAGCGGCTGCGCGCCGACCTGAAGCGCGTGTGCGAGGCGCAGATCGCGCTGTTCGAGCCGAAATCGAAAAAGGCGCCGATGGACCGCTACGTGTTCATGACGCTCGCGGTCAGCGACGGCTACGGCGGCCTCGAGCACCGTGCGTCGACCGCGCTGATCTGCAACCGCACCGATCTACCGGTGAAGGGCCGGCCGGAAGCGACGGAAGGCTATCGCACGTACCTCGGCCTGTGCAGCCACGAGTATTTCCATACGTGGAACGTGAAGCGCATCAAGCCGGCCGCGTTCGTGCCATACGACCTCGCGCGAGAAAACTACACGTCGCTGTTGTGGCTGTTCGAGGGCTTCACGTCGTATTACGACGATCTGATGCTCGTGCGCAGCGGGCTGATGTCGCAGGACGAATATTTCGCGGCGCTCGGCCGCACCGTCGGCGGCGTGCTGCGCGGCACGGGGCGACTGAAGCAGAGCGTCGCGGAAAGCTCGTTCGACGCGTGGATCAAGTACTACCGCCAGGACGAGAACGCGACCAATGCGATCGTCAGCTACTACACGAAGGGTTCGCTCGTCGCACTCGCGTTCGATCTCGCGATCCGCGCGCAGACGCGCAACCGCAAGTCGCTCGACGACGTGATGCGCTTGCTGTGGCAACGCTACGGACGCGAGTTCTATCGCGGCAAGCAGGCGGGCGTCGAGGAAAACGAGGTCGAGACGCTGATCGAGGAAGCGACGGGCGTCGCGCTCGGCCGGCTGTTCGCCGACGCCGTGCACGGCACGCGCGACCTGCCGCTCGCCGACCTGCTCGCGCCGTTCGGCGTGACGCTCGCGCCGGAGGTCGCGCCTGGCGCGGCTGCGAAGCCGACGATCGGCGCGCGCCTGCGCGGCGGCGCGGACTGCACGCTGGCTGCGGTTTACGAAGGCGGCGGTGCGCATCGCGCGGGGCTGTCGGCTGGTGACACACTGATCGCGCTCGATGGACTGCGCGTCACCGGCACGAACCTCGACGCGCTGCTCGCACGCTACCGCCCGGGCGACAAGGTCGAGGTGCACGCATTCCGCCGCGACGAGCTGCGGACCGCGAAACTGAAGCTCGACGGGCCTGAAGTTGCGCGCTACCGGCTCACGGCGGCCGCCAAGCCGGCTGCCGCGCACAAGGCCCGGGAAGCCTGGCTGAAGGGCTGAGCATGCACGGCCGGGTTTCGGGGCGCGATCATTGATTGTTCTGCTGTTGCAACAATCCGTCGCCTTGAGCCCGCTTTTTCGCAACCATGCGGCCACGCACAATGGCGTCACTCGCGCTACCGAAGCGCAACCAAACCGGAGCCTGACATGACGACCATTCTGCAAATCAATTCCGCGGCGCGCTCGCAAGGTGCGCAATCCACGCTGCTGGCCAACGAACTGACGGCAAAGCTGCAACAATCTAACCCCGGCGCGAACGTCGTGGTTCGCGACCTGCTGGCCGACGCGCTGCCGCACCTCGACGAATCGGTGCTCGGCGCATTCTTCACGCCGGCCGACCAGCGCAGCGCGGAACAGAATGCGATCGTCGCGAAGAGCGATGCACTGATCGCCGAACTGCAGGCCGCCGACATCATCGTGATCGGCGCACCGATGTACAACTTCGGTGTCTCGTCGCAACTGAAGACGTATTTCGACTGGATCGCCCGCGCAGGCGTCACGTTCCGCTACACCGAGAACGGCCCGGAAGGCCTGGTCAAGGGCAAGAAGGTTCACGTGGTGACGGCACGCGGCGGCAAGTACCTGGGTACGCCGAACGACAGCCAGACGCCGTTCCTGCGCACGTTCCTCGGCTTCATCGGCTTGACCGACGTGAGCTTCATCCATGCGGAAGGCCTGAACCTCGGGCCGGATGCGCAAAGCGCCGCGCTTGCCGGCGCCCGCGAAGCGATCGCTGCCGCGTAAGGCCGATGCGGGTGCGTTGCGCCCGCTGCGTCGCCAGATGAAAAAACGCCGCGTCCCGAAAGGGGCGCGGCGTTTTCACATTATGCGGGCGAAAGCGGGAAACTCGACGCGGAACGGCTACGCGAGCGTTTCGGCCACCTCCGGCAGGCGCCAGTCGATCGGCTCGCGACCCGCTTCGACCAGATAGTCGTTCGCGAGCGCGAAGTGGCGGCAACCGAGGAAGCCGCGGTGCGCGGACAGCGGCGACGGATGCGGCGCCTCGAGCACGCAGTGCGCGCTCGCATCGAATAGCGCGCGCTTCGCCTGCGCATGCGCGCCCCACAGCATGAATACCAGACCGCGATGACGGCGGGCGAGTTCGCGGATCAGCGTGTCCGTGCATTGCTCCCAGCCGCGCCTCGCGTGGCTCGCGGCCGCGCCGCGCTCGACCGTCAGCACGGTGTTGAGCAGCAGCACGCCCTGGCGCGCCCAGGTATCGAGGCAGCCGTGACGCGGCGTGTCGTGGCCGAAATTCGCGGCGATTTCCTTGAAGATGTTGCGCAGCGACGGCGGCGTGCGCACGGCCGGCGGCACCGAGAAAGCGAGGCCATGCGCCTGCGGCGTGCCGCGGTCGTCGCCGTGGTACGGATCCTGGCCGAGGATCACGATCTTCACGTCGTCCGGGCTCGTCAGGCGCAGCGCGCGGAACACGTCGGTCGGGTAGACCGTCTTGCCGGCCGCGCGTTCATCGTCGACGAAGCGGCACAGCGGTGCATACGCGTCGCTGTCGGTGAAGGGTTTCAGCACGTCGCGCCAGACGGCCGGCAGCGCGTCGAACTGCGCGGCGAGGTGGAGGACGGGAGCGGCAGCGGGCTGCGGCGCGGCCGAGGCCGGGGCCGGGGCGGTTGCCGCGGCCTTCTTTGCGGGCTTGCGCCCGGCCGCGGCCGGCGCGGGCGCCGGGGCGGAAACATCGTCCTGCGCCGTTTCCGGCACGGGATCGTCGAACAGCGACGCCTGTTGCGGCGTGCGGAGAGTCTTGCGGGTTGCCATGCGTGATGCGGGTTTATTGCGCGCGCAGCCGGTAGCCGCGTTGCGCCTTGCTGATGTTTTCGGGGGCGACGCCCGGCAGCGCTTGCTGCAGTTCGGCGGCGAGTGTCGCGAGCGCCGCTTCCGGGCCGTCGATCAGTTCGAGTTCGATTTCGCTGATCGGTTCGCGGCGCGTATCGTTTTCCGCCTGGACGACGATCTCGCCGACGTCCACCGCGGCCTCGACGGTCGCGCCGCCGATTGCGATGCGCCACAGCGTACGCGAAAAATCCGTCCTGAACAGCGCGTGCAGCGCCGGCGCAGCGTCGCGCAGCGCGGCGGCAGCGTTCGGCACGTCGCACGCGGCGACGAGCGCACCGATTTCGAGCGCATCGCCGGCGACGGGCAACTCCCATTCATGGCGGCGATGCAGCCCGGCTTCCGCGCTGCCGACCGTCTTGAATGTCTGCAGCCAGCCATGCGGCGTGCGGCGCACGCGTATCGCGCTCTTCGAACGGGCCAGCGCGAGATCGGGCGTGTCGTAGTAGACGTTCGCGAGCGCGATGACATTGCCGGCTTCGCCGGTCAGCGTCTCGAAAAAGCGCCGCGCCGCATCGGCCTCGCCGGCCGGCAGCGCGAGCTTGATTTCCTTTTCGATCGCCATCAGAAGAACATCCGCGCGAGTTCCTCGCCCGGCTGATCGGCGCGCATGAACGCCTCGCCGACGAGGAACGCATTCACGTTCGCCGCGCGCATCGTGTCGACGTCGATGCGCGACAGGATGCCCGACTCGGTCACGACCATGCGGTCCGCCGGAATCATGTCGAGCATGTCGAGCGTGGTCTGGATCGTCGTCTCGAACGTGCGCAGATTGCGGTTGTTGATGCCGAGCAGCGGTGTCTTCAGCGTCAGCGCCTGTTCCATCTCGTCGCGGTCGTGAACTTCGACCAGCACGGCGAGGCCGAGCGAGTGCGCATACGCTTCGAGATCCTGCATCAGCGGCGTGTCGAGTGCGGCCGCGATCAGCAGGATGGCGTCGGCACCCATCGCGCGCGCTTCGAGGATCTGGTATGCGTCGACGATGAAGTCCTTGCGCAGCACCGGCAGCGTGCAGGCCGCGCGCGCTTCCTCGAGATAGCGGACGCTGCCCTGGAAGAATTGCTCGTCGGTCAGCACCGACAGGCACGCGGCGCCGTGGGCCGCATACGAGCGTGCGATGTCGGCCGGCACGAAATGCTCGCGCAGCACGCCCTTCGACGGGCTCGCCTTCTTCACTTCGGCGATCACCGCCGCGTTGCCGGCCGCCTGCTTCGCGCGCAGCGCGCCGACGAAGTCGCGCAGGTCGCGCGTCGATGCGTCCAGTTTCAGTGCCTCGAGCGGCGTGCTGCGCATGGCCGCCGCGACTTCGTCGCGCTTGACGGCGATGATTCGGTCGAGAATGTCGCTCATGTGGGTTCCTGCTTGATTCGTAAAGGGAGTCAGCGCTTGAATTGCTGCGTGAAACGCACGAGTTCGTCGACTTTCGCGCGCGCCTTGCCGCTCGCGATCGCTTCGCGGGCGAGCTGGATGCCGTCCGCGATCGATTCGGCGATATTGGCCGCATAGAGCGCGGTGCCCGCGTTCAGCGTGACGATCTCGCGTGCGACGCCCGGCTGGTTGTCCAGTGCGCCGAGCAGCATCGTGCGCGATTCCTCGGCATTTTCCACCTTCAGCGTGCGGTTCGATACCATCTGCAGCCCGAAGTCCTCCGGATGGATCTCGTATTCGTGCACCTCGCCGTCACGCAATTCGCCGACGAGCGTCGCGGCGCCGAGCGACACTTCGTCCATTCCGTCCTTGCCGTATACGACCAGCACGTGCTGCGCGCCGAGGCGCTGCATCACGCGCACCTGGATGCCCACCAGGTCGGGGTGGAACACGCCCATCAGCTGGTTCGGCGCGCCGGCCGGATTGGTCAGCGGGCCGAGAATGTTGAAGATCGTCCGCACGCCGAGCTCGCGGCGCACGGCTGCGATGTTCTTCATCGCCGGATGATGGTTCGGCGCGAACATGAAGCCCATGCCGGTTTCGGCGATCGACGCGGCAACCTGGTCGGGCTGCAGGTCGATGTTCACGCCGAGCGCCTCGAGCACGTCGGCGCTGCCGGATTTGCTCGACACGCCGCGGTTGCCGTGCTTCGCGACCTTCGCGCCGGCCGCGGCCGTGATGAACATCGACGCGGTCGAGATGTTGAACGTGTGTGCGCCGTCGCCGCCCGTGCCGACGATGTCGACGAAGTTCGAGTTGTCCTGCACTTCGACGTGGTTCGCGAATTCGCGCATCACGGTCGCGGCGGCGGCGATCTCGCCGATCGTCTCCTTCTTCACGCGCAGCCCGGTGATGATCGCGGCCGCCATCACGGGCGACATGTCGCCGCGCATGATGAGCCGCATCAGGTGCAGCATCTCGTCGTGGAAGATCTCGCGGTGTTCGATCGTGCGTTGCAGCGCTTCCTGCGGGGTAATCGTCATCGTGCGTCTCCCGTCAGGCTGCCGGCGCGGTCGCGCGGGCCGTTGCGCGATTCTGCTTCAGGAAATTCTCGAGCAGCGCGTGGCCGTGCTCGGAGAGGATCGATTCCGGGTGGAACTGCACGCCTTCGATCGGCAGCGTCTTGTGACGCACGCCCATGATCTCGCCGTCGTCGGTCCACGCGGACACCTCGAGGCAGTCGGGCAGCGATTCGCGTTCGATCGCGAGCGAATGGTAGCGGGTGACGTCGAAATGCTTCGGCAGATCGGCGAATACGCCGCGGCAGTCGGTTTCGATCCGGCTCACCTTGCCGTGCATGATGGTCTTCGCGCGCACGACGCGGCCGCCGAAGGCTTCGCCGATCGCCTGATGGCCGAGGCAGACGCCGAGGATCGGCTTCTTGCCCGCGAATTCGCGCAGCACGTCGAGCGTGATGCCCGCGTGCTGAGGGTTGCTCGGGCCGGGTGACAGGCAGATGGTGTCGGGGTTCAGGCGCGCGATCTCGTCGAGCGTGATTTCGTCGTTGCGGTACGTGCGCACGTCCTCGCCCAGTTCGCCGAAGTACTGGACCAGGTTGTAGGTGAACGAGTCGTAGTTGTCGATCATGAGCAGCATGGTCAGTCTCCGGTCAGAAGTCGCTATCGAGGCCGTCCTGGACCTGTTCGGCCGCACGCAACACCGCGCGCGCCTTGTTTTCGGTCTCTTGCCATTCGGATTCGGGCACCGAGTCCGCGACGACGCCGGCCGCCGCTTGCACGTACAGGTTGCCGTTGTGGATCAGGCCCGTGCGGATCGCGATCGCGAGATCCATCTCGCCCGAGAACGACAGGTAGCCGACGGCGCCGCCGTACAGCCCGCGCTTGATCGGCTCGAGCTCGTCGATCAGTTCCATCGCGCGCACCTTCGGCGCGCCGGACAGCGTGCCGGCCGGGAACGTCGCGCGCAGCACGTCGTAGTTCGTCATGCCGGGCTTCAGCTTGCCTTCGACCGAGCTGACGATGTGCTGCACGTGCGAGTACTTCTCGATCACCATCTTGTCGGTCACCTGCACCGAGCCGATCTCCGCGATGCGGCCGACGTCGTTGCGCGCGAGGTCGATCAGCATCACGTGCTCGGCGATTTCCTTCGGATCGTTCAGCAGTTCGGTCGCGAGTTCCGCGTCGCGCTCGGGCGTGTTGCCGCGCGGACGCGTGCCGGCCAGCGGACGGATCGTGACGATCTGGTCTTCGCCGCGCTTTTCCTGGCGCACCAGGATTTCCGGCGACGCGCCGACCACGTGGAAATCGCCGAAGTTGTAGTAATACATGTACGGCGACGGATTCAGCGAACGCAGCGCGCGATACAGCGACAGCGGATTGTCGCGGTACGGCTTCGTCAGCCGCTGGCCGACCTGGATCTGCATCAGTTCGCCGGCCGCGATGTATTCCTTCGCCTGGCGCACGGCGGCCAGATAATCTTCCTTCTTGAACTCGCGGAACGTCTCGGTGCGCACGCTCGCCGACGTCACCGGCGGCTGCACGGTCGTGCGCAGGCGCTGCTTCAGTTCGCGCAGGCGCTGCTTTGCTTTCGTATAAGCCTCGGGCTGGGCCGGATCCGCGTAGATGATCAGATAGAGCTTGCCGGCGAGGTTGTCGATCACCGCGACTTCCTCGGTGAGCAGCAACTGGATGTCGGGCAGGCCGAGATCGTCGCGCGGCGCGGTGTTCGCGAGCTTCTTCTCGATGTAGCGCACCGCGTCGTAGCCGAAGTAGCCGGCGAGGCCGCCGCAGAAGCGCGGCAGGCCCGGGCGCTGCGCGACCTTGAAGCGCGCCTGGAACGACTCGATGAATTCGAACGGGTCGCTGTCGTGCGTCTCGACGACCTGCCCGTCGCGCACCACTTCGGACACGCCGTTGCGGGTGCGCACCAGCATGCGAGCGGGCAGGCCGATGAACGAATAGCGGCCGAAGCGTTCGCCGCCGACCACCGACTCGAGCAGGAACGAGTTGGCGCCCGCGCGTTCAGGCTGGGCCAGCTTCAGGTAGAGGGACAGCGGCGTTTCGAGGTCGGCGAGCGCTTCCGCGATCAGCGGGATGCGGTTGTAGCCTTCGTTCGCCAGCGATTGGAATTCGAGTTCGGTCATGTTCCGGTCCTGTTCGGGACGAGCGGCGGAGTGCGCCAGGGATCACTTGACGCTGCGCGGGCTGCCGTCGGCGAAAGGGCGGTCGATCGAGAAGTGCCTGTTGCCGGCCGGCACTCCGGGCGTGAACGTCGCGAGCCTGCGGCCGATCCTGAACGCAAGCGTTCGGACGCGGTAGAACTCGAGGTGGTGCGACGATCGGCGCGCGGATGCGCAGCGAGATAAAAAACGGCGCTGAAGACGTGCCTCAGCGTACCTCATCGAAGAGGTTAGCGCGACCAGCGACGCCAGGGCCAGGCTCCCCGGTCGATGCTGCTCAGACTCCGTTTTTTATTCAGAAACATGCGGATGGAAGAAATAATCAGATGGTTGGCCGGCCGGCGTTGTGCGCGGTAATCGCGCGGGCCGCGACCAGCAACGAATCGACTATACCATCCGAATTTATCGTTTGTATAGCTTTGCCGTGGTTGTAGCCGTACGGCACCGTCAGCGTCGCCATCCCCGCCGCGCGGCCCGCCAGCGCGTCGTTTTCCGAGTCGCCGATCGCGACCGCCGCGTCCGGCGCGACGCCGAGCGCGTCGCATGCCGTCAGCATCGGCAGCGGATCGGGCTTCTTGCGCGCGACGCTGTCACCGCCGAGCACGACGCCGAAGCGATCGATCAGCCCGTATTGCTCGAGCAGCTCGACCGCGAAGCGGTGCGGCTTGTTCGTCACGCACGCGAGCCGGATGCCGGCTGCGCGCAACGCGTCGAGGCCGGTTGCGACGTCCGGGTAGAGGCGCGTGTGGCGGCCGTTGATCTTCGCGTATTCGGTCTGGTAGATCGCGAGCGCGTCGTCGAAGCGCGCGTGCGCCTCGTCGGGCGCGAAGCGCGGCTTCAGTACGCTCTGGATCAGGTGCTCGGAGCCCTTGCCGACGTAGCCGATCACCTCGTCGCGCGACGTGGCCGGCGCGCCGAGCTGCGCGAGCATCCCGTTCAGCCCGGCCGTGAAATCGTCGGCCGTGTCGACCATCGTGCCGTCGAGGTCGATCAGCGCCGCGTCGATGCGCGGCCTCGCGAAACGGATCGTGCCGTCGGCTGCAGCCGGTGCCTGACCGGCCAGCGAGGAATCGGCCACGGCGTCAGCTCCGCTCGACGGTGGCGAGCGCGGCGCGCATCTCGTCGATCACCTTGCGGTAGTCGGGCTTGCCGAAGATCGCGGAACCCGCGACAAAGGTGTCCGCGCCGGCCGCCGCGATTTCCGCGATGTTGTCGGCCTTCACGCCGCCGTCCACCTCGAGCAGGATCTCGCGGCCGGTGCGCTCGGTGTATGCGTCGATGCGGGCGCGCGCTTCGCGCAGCTTGTTCAGCGTTTCCGGAATGAACGACTGGCCGCCGAAGCCCGGGTTCACCGACATCAGCAGCACGAAGTCGAGGCGATCCATCACGTGATCGAGATAGTTCAGCGGCGTCGCCGGGTTGAACACGAGGCCGGCCTTGCAGCCGTGATCGCGGATCAGCGACAGCGTACGGTCGATGTGGTCGGAGCCTTCCGGGTGGAAGCTGATCAGGTTCGCGCCGGCTTTCGCGAAATCGGGCACGATCCGATCGACCGGGCGCACCATCAGATGCACGTCGATCGGCACCTGCACGTGCGGGCGGATCGCCTCGCAGACGAGCGGGCCGATCGTGAGGTTCGGCACATAATGGTTGTCCATCACGTCGAAGTGAATCCAGTCGGCGCCGGCGGCGACCACGTTGCGGACTTCTTCGCCGAGCCGTGCAAAGTCGGCCGACAGGATGCTGGGAGCGATGCGGAATTGAGTCATGACAGGGGAGCGGGGACGCTGCGGCGCAAAATCGCCATTCTACCGTCCGGCGACCCGGTGCGCGGCGACGGGCCGTGCGGTTGCGGCCCGATTCCGCATAGAATGCCGAACCAGTGCGGCGCGCCCGCGGCCCCGCCGCTCGAGTTGGCGCGGGCGGTTACCTACAGCGGAAACACCATGAGTCAGTATCAGTTCACCGTTTCGGTGAAAACCAGCTACTTGCCGGAACAATCCGACCCCGATCGACGTCAATACGCATTCGCGTACACGCTGACCATCCGCAATACCGGGCAGGTCGCGGCGCAACTGATCGCGCGTCACTGGATCATCACGGACAGCGAAAACCACGTGCAGGAAGTGAAGGGGCTCGGCGTCGTCGGGCACCAGCCGCTGCTGCAGCCGGGCGAACAGTTCGAATACACGAGCTGGGCCGTGATCGCGACGCCGGTTGGCACGATGCGTGGCGCGTACTTCTGCGTGGCGGAGGACGGCGAGCGGTTCGAGGCGCCGGTCGACGAGTTCGCGCTGCACATGCCGCGCACGCTGCATTGAGCGTGCGGAGCCGATCAGCGCGGCTGGCGGTCGTTGCCGCGGGCGTGCTTTTTCCTGCCCGACGACGTCCACACGACGATGAAGATCAGCAGGGCAAGCGCTACGAAAGCCTCGAGCGCGAAGATGAGCATCGGATATTGGTCGAGAAAATCTGACATGGCGGTTTCCATCAAGAACGAACATTGTATGTGGTTTGGGCTCCGGGCGGCCGGCTGGGTTGCGGCGGCCGCGACGGCAGCGCTGCTTGCCGCATGCGGCAGCGCGCCGACGCGGACGTCGGCGCTCAAGCCGCCGACCGGCGCGGCGATCGTGCCGGGACAGGTTGCCGCGAAGCGGCTTACGCCGGTCGCGTGGCAGCAGGTGCCGGGGTGGCAGGACGATTCGCTGATCGGCGCGACGGCTGCGCTGCGGCAGAACTGCGTGCGGCTCGCGCGCCAGCCGGCATGGCAGCGCGCCTGCGCGGCCGCCGACCGGCTCGACGAGCTCGACGTCGGCAGCGCGCGTGCATTCTTCGAAACGTATTTCACGCCGTTTCAGCTGGCGAATACCGACGGCACGCTCGACGGGCTCGTGACCGGCTATTACGAGCCGCTGTTGCACGGCTCCCGCGTGCGTCGCGGTCCTTACGAGTACGCGCTGTACCGCTGGCCGGCTGGCTATCGCGCCGGTGCAGCGCTGCCCGCTCGCGCGCAGCTCGAGCGGGCAGGCATTCTGAACGGCAACGAACTCGTGTGGGTCGATGATCCGATCGAGGCGTTCTTCCTGCAGGTGCAGGGTTCGGGGCGCGTGCTGCTCGACGACGGTTCGGTGATGCGGGTCGGCTTCGGCGGCACCAATAATCAGCCGTATCGCTCGATCGGCAAGTGGCTGCTCGATCGCGGCGAGCTGACGCCCGCGCAGGCGACGATGCAGGGCATCAAGGCTTGGGCGAAGGCGAACCCGACTCGCGTGGATGCGTTGCTCGACACGAATCCGCGATTCGTGTTCTTCCGCGACATGCCGACGAAGGAAGACGCACCGCACGGCGGCGCGGACGGCCCGATCGGCGCACTCGGCGTGCCGCTCACGGCGGAGCGTTCGATCGCGGTCGATCCGTCGTCGATTCCGCTGGGCACGCCGGTGTTCCTGCAGACCACGCGTCCGCTGACGAATACGCCGATGAACCGGCTCGTGTTCGCACAGGACACGGGTTCCGCGATCAAGGGCGGCGTGCGGGCCGACTATTTCTGGGGGCTGGGCGACGACGCCGGCGACCAGGCAGGACGGATGAAGCAGATCGGCCGGATGTGGCTGCTGTTCCCGAATTCGTGATGCGCGGTGGCGCCGGCGTGTACGTGTAGCCGCGCATCAAAGCGAAACAGCCCGATCGGCGTTGGCCGGTCGGGCTGTTTTTTTGCCTCGCGATTGCAGTTGCGCGCGGTGCTCGGGTGGCGGCGGGTATTGGCGGGCATCAGCCCTTGCGCTTGTCGATCACGCGGCGTGCCTTGCCGACCGAACGTTCGATCCCGTTCACGGGCAGCACGTTGATCACCGCCGTCACGCCGATCAGCGACTTGATGTCGTGTGCGAGCGCTTGTCTCGCCGCTTGGATTGCCGCCGTGTCGGGGGCAGTGTCGGGGCACGGCTCGACGTTGAGCGTCAGCACGTCGAGCGGACCTTCCTTCGTCAGCACGATCTGATAGTGCGGCGCGAGCGCACGCTGTTTCAGCAGCTGCTCTTCGATTTGCGTCGGGAAGACGTTGACGCCCCGCACGATCATCATGTCGTCCGAGCGCCCGGTGATCTTTTCCATCCGGCGCATCGTGCGGGCCGTGCCGGGCAGCAGACGCGTGAGGTCGCGCGTCCGGTAGCGGATGATCGGCAGCGCTTCCTTCGTCAGCGACGTGAACACCAGCTCGCCGAGTTCGCCGTCCGGCAACACTTCGCCGGTGTCGGGGTCGATGATTTCCGGATAGAAGTAGTCTTCCCAGATGGTCGGGCCGTCCTTGGTCTCGACGCATTCCGATGCGACGCCGGGCCCCATCACTTCGGACAGCCCATAGATGTCGACCGCGTCGATGCCCATCCGCTGCTCGATGGCCACGCGCATGTCGTTGGTCCACGGCTCAGCGCCGAAGATGCCGATGCGCAGCGAGCTTTGTGCGGGATCGAGGCCCTGGCGCTCGATCTCGTCGGCGATCGACAGCATGTAGCTCGGCGTCACCATGATGATGTCGGGCCGGAAATCCTGGATCAGCTGCACTTGCTTTTCGGTCTGGCCGCCGCCGAACGGGATCACGGTCAGCCCTGCGCGTTCGGCGCCGTAGTGTGCGCCGAGCCCGCCGGTGAACAACCCGTACCCGTAACTGACATGAACCTTGTCGCCACGCCGCGCGCCGGCCGCGCGGATCGAGCGCGCGACGAGATTCGCCCAAGTGTCGATGTCGCGCGCCGTATAGCCGACGACGGTCGGCTTGCCGGTCGTGCCCGACGACGCGTGAATGCGCGAGATCTGGTCCTGCGGCACCGCGAACATTCCGAACGGGTAGCTGTCGCGCAGGTCGCTCTTGGTCGTGAACGGGAAGCGCGACAGGTCCGTGAGCGTTTTCAGGTCGTCGGGATGCACGCCCGCTTCGTCGAATTTGCGGCGATAGACGGGGGAGTGGTCATATGCATGCCGGAGCGACCACTTCAGGCGTTCGAGCTGTAGTGCGGTCAGCTCGTCGCGTGAGGCGGTCTCGATCGGCTCGAGCGGTAGCGGGGTAGTCATGCCTGTCTCCAGTGATTGTTATAAGCGAGCCGTGGACGTCAACGCTCTTCCGGCAGCACCGTGCCCTTGATCTGGGCCGATTTGCCTCGAAACATCGCAACCGTTTCGCCTGTCTGGTTCGTGACGCGGACGTCGTAGATGCCGTGCCGGCCGCTGCGCGTCTGTTCGATCGCTTCGGCCGTCAGCAGGTCGTGGCCGTGTACGGGACGCAGGTATTCGATCGAGCAGCCAGCCGCAACGGTATTCAGGTTGTACGAGTTGCACGCGAACGCGAACGTCGAATCGGCGAGCGTGAAGATGATGCCGCCGTGGCAGGTCTGATGTCCGTTCAGGAATTCCGGCCGTACGCGCATCTGCAGGCGTGCGTAGCCGGCCCGCACTTCGGCGATTTCCATGCCGAACGCGCGGCTGCAGGCGTCTGCGTCGTACATGGCCCGCGCCGTCGCGCGGGCGAGCGCGTCGGGGTCGAGCGTGTCGTTGGCGGTGGTCATGTCAACGTCCCTCGAAGCGTGGGGCACGCTTCTCGATGAACGCCTTCACGCCTTCCGCGTAGTCGTATGACTGGCCGAGCTTGCGCTGCAGGTCGCGTTCGAGGTCGAGCTGCTGGTCGAGCGTATTCGTGACGCTGTCGCGCATCGATTGCTTGATCGACGCGATCGCGAGCGTCGGTTGCTGCGCGAGCTGATTGGCGAGCTGATGGACCGACGCGACGAGCGCATCGTCGTCGACCGCACGCCAGATCAAGCCCCATTGTTCGGCCTGTTCGGCGCCGAGCTTGTTGCCGGTGAGGGCGAGCCCCAGCGCGCGTGCCATGCCGACGCGTTGCGGCAGGAACCATGTCCCGCCCGAATCGGGCACGAGTCCGATCTTGACGAAGGCCTGGATGAAACTGCTCGAGCGTGCGGCGAACACGATGTCGCAGGCGAGCGCGAGGTTTGCGCCAGCGCCGGCCGCCGTGCCGTTGACGGCGGCGATCACCGGAATCGGCATGCGTTGCAGGCGACGAATGAGCGGATTGAAATGCTCGTCGATCAGCGTGCCGAGGTCGGTGGACGCGCCAGGCGTGAAGTCGAGATCGGCCAGGTCCTGGCCAGCGCAAAAGCCGCGCCCCGCACCTGTCAGGATCAGCGCTCGTGCGCCGGCCGCTTCGACTTCATCGAGCGCAGACTGCAGTTCGCGGTGCATCGCACGCGTGAAGCTGTTCAGCTTGTCCGGGCGGTTGAGGATGATCGTGGCCACGCGGGCAGTCTGATCGATATCGAGCTGGATCGCCTCATATGACATGCAGTGTCTCCTTCATGACTTCGTTATAGGCGCGCGACGCGTCGGTTACACGCGCTCGATGGCGATCGCGATGCCCTGCCCGACGCCGATGCACATCGTACAGAGCGCAAACCGGCCGCCCGTACGCTCGAGTTGGTGAAGCGCCGTGGTCACGAGCCGAGCGCCCGATGCGCCGAGCGGGTGGCCGAGCGCGATCGCACCGCCGTTCGGGTTCACGCGCGGATCGTCGTCGGCGACACCGAGCATGCGCAACACCGCGAGACCTTGCGAGGCGAACGCTTCGTTCAGCTCGATCACGTCGAACTGGTCGATCGTCATGCCGAGCTGGCGCAACAGTTTCTGCGTGGCCGGCGCCGGGCCGATCCCCATCACGCGCGGTTCGACGCCGGCGGTTGCCATGCCGACGACGCGTGCGCGGCGGCGCAGCCCATATTGATCGGCGGCTTCCGCGTTGGCGAGCAGCAGTGCGCATGCGCCGTCGTTGACACCCGACGCGTTGCCGGCCGTCACCGATCCGTCCGGTCGCACGACGCCCTTCAGCTTCGCGAGCGCTTCGAGAGACGTTTCGCGCGGATGTTCGTCGCGCGATACGACGAGCGCGTCGCCTTTCTTCTGTGGAATCGTCACCGGGACGATTTCCTCGGCGAGCGTGCCGTCTTGCTGCGCACGCGCGGCCTTTTGCTGGCTACGCAGCGCGAACAGGTCCTGGTCAGCACGGCTGATGTCGTAGTCGACAGCGACGTTCTCGGCCGTCTCCGGCATCGAATCGACGCCGTATTGCTGTTTCATCAGCGGATTGACGAAACGCCAGCCGATCGTCGTGTCGTAGACGTCGGCCTGGCGCGCGAATGCGCTGGCGGCCTTGCCCATCACGAAGGGCGCGCGCGTCATGCTTTCGACACCGCCCGCGATCATCACGCGGGCCTCGCCAGCCTTGATCGCGCGCGCGGCGGTGCCGACGGCGTCCATGCCCGAGCCGCACAGCCGGTTCAGCGTGGTGCCCGGCACGGCGGTCGGCAGGCCCGCGAGCAGCGCGGACATGCGCGCGACGTTGCGGTTGTCCTCGCCGGCCTGATTCGCGCAGCCGTAGATGACGTCGTCGATCGCCGACCAGTCGACGTTGCGGTTGCGTTCGATCAGCGCCTTGAGCGGCACCGCGCCGAGATCGTCGGCACGAACGTCTTTCAGGGCGCCGCCGTAGCGGCCGATGGGGGTGCGAATCGCGTCGCAGATGTAGGCGTCGGTCATGGGGATGTCGATGTGCTACGAACCCGCCGGTTGGCGGATTCGTTCATGGTAGAGAACGTGACGGCGTTTGCACGTCGGCCATTCGGGTTATGCCGTTTGGCCGGCTTCCGCAGGTACTGCCTTCGGCGCAACATGGACGCGGCTTTGCACCACACGGAACCGGTTGGCGACGAACGCCGGATCGGCGAGCGCCGCGTTGGCAGCCGGGTTCGCGCCGGTGCCGTGGAAGTCGGAGAATGCGGCCGACTGGTTGACGAACACGCCGCCCGTCAGGTTGATCGACAGCGCGACGCCGCCACGGACCGCTGCATCGTGCGCGGCGTCGAGGACTTTGTCGTCGGTGCTGTAGACGGAGAGCGTCAGAGCGCCATGTTCCGCGGCGATTTCGCCGGCGAGATCGAGCGACTGCGCGGTCGAGTCGGTCGCGATCACGAACGAGATCGGACCGAACCACTCCTGTGTGAATTTCGCACGGTCGGCCACGTCGAGCTGCAGCACGAGCGGCGTGCGCACGCGAGCGTCGGCGAACGTCGGATGCTGGAGCGTCTGGCTGTCGGCGAGCACACGACCGAGCTTGCGAGCGTCGTCGATGCGCGCGACCACGCCGTCGTTCTGGATCGCACCGATCAGTTCGACCGAGCGAGCCGGATCGCCGGTCAGTTTCTGCACGGAGATGGCGATCGCCTGGGCGACTTCGTCGAAGCTTGCATGGCCATCCGCCGTCCGGATGCCGTCGCGCGGCACGTAGATGTTCTGCGGTGCCGTGCACATCTGGCCGGAGTACAGCGCCAGCGAAAACGCGATGTTTTTGGCCGCGGCCTTCAGGTCGTCGGTCGAGTCGATCACGATCTGGTTGACACCGGCCTTCTCGGTATACACCTGTGCCTGATGGGCGTGGCGTTCGAGCCACGTGCCGTTTTGCGTGCTGCCCGTGAAGTCGATCAGCTTGATTTCAGGACGCAGCGCAAGGTCCTGCACGATGGCGCCGTCGTTCGGCTCGGTCGCGAGGAGCGTAACGACGTTCGGATCGAAGCCGGCTTCACGCAGCACGTCGCGGGCGATGCGGACCGTGATCGCGAGCGGCAGGATGGCGCCCGGATGAGGTTTGACGATCACCGTGTTGCCGGTCGCCAGGTCGGCGAACAGACCAGGGTAGCCGTTCCAGGTCGGGAACGTGCAGCAGCCGAGCACGAGGCCGGTGCCGCGCGGGACGATCGTATAACGCTTGTGCATCGCGAGCGGCGGGTTCTTGCCTTGCGGCTTCTCCCAGTGTGCATCTGCGGGGATGCGGCGCAACTCGTCCCAGGCGTAGGCGACCGCTTCGAGCGCACGATCCTGCGCATGCGGGCCGCCGGCCTGGAACGCCATCATGAACGCCTGGCCCGTCGTGTGCATCACGCTGTAGGCAATCTCGAAGCTTGCGCGATTCAGCCGTGCGAGGATTTCGAGACTGACGCCGATCCAGGCGCTCGGGCCGGCTTCGCGCCATGCACGCTGGGCAGTAGCGGCCGCGGCAATCAGTTCGTCGGGTGTCGATTTCGGATAGCGGATGCCCAGCGCGATCCCGTACGGCGACTGCTCCGCGCCGACGGTTCCAGCGGACGCCGGCTGGTCGAGCACGAACGTGTTGCCGAGGTGTGCCTTGAACGCCGCTTCGCCATCGGCGTTGGCGCTTTCCCCGTACACTTTGGGACTTGGCATTTCCGCGAACGGGCTCCAGTACCCGCGGCTCTCGATGGCGGCGAGGGCGTGTTTCAGCGTGTCTTCGTGCTTCGTGAACAGTGCATGGGTCATGACGGCGGCCTGATGGACGTAGGGAAGGGTTGGATCGATTAATTAACCGACCGGTTGGTCGGAGAATGGTAGCATCAAACTATTCGCATGTGCGAGGCGTTTCTCATTTCATTGATCGAGGAGAAATAGATGTCTTACGAGAACATCCTGGTGGAGACCCGGGGGCGAGTCGGGCTGATCACGCTGAACCGTCCGAAGGCGCTTAACGCGCTGAACGATGCGCTGATGGATGAGTTGGGCGTTGCGCTGAAAGCGTTCGACGCAGACGACGCGATCGGCGCGATCGTCGTGACGGGGAGCGAAAAGGCGTTCGCGGCCGGGGCCGACATCGGCATGATGGCGACCTATTCCTATATGGATGTTTATCGCGGCGACTACATCACCCGTAACTGGGAGACCGTCCGCGAGATCCGCAAGCCGATCATTGCGGCCGTGGCGGGCTTTGCGCTTGGCGGTGGTTGCGAGCTCGCGATGATGTGCGACATTGTCTTCGCAGCGGATACGGCCAAGTTCGGCCAACCCGAGATCAAGCTGGGCGTGATGCCGGGCGCAGGCGGCACGCAGCGTCTGCCGCGCGCGGTGTCCAAGGCGAAGGCGATGGACATGTGCCTGACGGCGCGCTTCATGGATGCGGACGAGGCGGAACGGGCGGGGCTCGTATCGCGCGTGCTGCCGGCCGACAAACTGCTCGACGAAGCGATTGCCGCAGCGACGACGATTGCCGAGTTTTCACTGCCGGCGGTCATGATGGTCAAGGAGTCGGTGAATCGCGCGTACGAGACGACGCTGGCCGAGGGCGTTCATTTCGAGCGTCGACTGTTCCATTCGCTGTTCGCGACCGAAGATCAGAAGGAAGGGATGGCGGCATTCGTCGAGAAACGGAAGCCGGTATTCAAGAACCGCTGATTTGGCGACGGCCGAGTGGTGCCAGGCGAGCGACGGATGTTGGTCGTCGGCGCGATCGCCCGGTGCGTGAGCTCCAAGCCCCCGTGCGCGGTAGCGCACGGGGGCTTTTTCAAAATATTTTCACAAAAGGGTTGCGGAGGTCGAGGCGGGTGCATAGAATCACGCCTCTTTCGCGCTAACGGCAACGCGGCGCGGGAGAGGAAGGGAAGCGGTGCGCTCGAGTATGGGTTGTAGAACCCCGGCGCACACGAAGTTGAGCCCCCGCCGTCGCAACGAAGTAGTTCAGAAAGTTGTTGACGAGCTGAAAAAGACGGTTCATAATCTCGCTTCTCTGCTGCTGAAAACGCAGCA
>NZ_JBSAXF010000025.1:0-81955 GCF_053427845.1 Burkholderia sp. AW49-1
CCGGCGATGGCCGAGAATGACCGGGATCGCCCGAGCCGCTGCACCATTTGATGAATCAACAAGGACCTCCGTTATGAACATCCTTCGTTCCGCGTTGCTGGCGCTTGCGATTGCCAGCGGCCTCGTCGCCGCGCCTGCCGCGTTCGCGAAACCGCCCGTGCCGCCCGCCGTCGCGCCCACGGTGGCCGTCGGTCCGCAGTACGATACGACGCACGTGTGCGTGGCACCGGAAGACTTCGACCGCTTCACCGACAGCTTCGTCGCGACATTCGGCGGCAGCAAGTCGAAGCAGGGCGTGTTCCAGGTCACGCCGACACCGAGCCAGACGATGTCGCAGCTCGTGTTGACGCCCGTCGGCACGATCTCGGTGTTCGGCTTCAAGACACCGATCCCGTATCCGTTCTGCGCGGAGCGCACCGGCTATCTCGTCACGGACATGGACGTCGCGGTGAAGTCGGCGCGCGAGCACGGCGCCGACGTGATCGTCGACACGTTCCCGGATCCCATCGGCCGCGATGCGGTCATTGCATGGGCGGGCGGCGTGAAGATGCAGCTCTACTGGCACACGCAGGTGCCGAACTACGACGCGCTGCAGACGATCCCCGAGAACCGCGTCTACGTGTCGCCGCAAAGCGTACGCAAGTTCGTGCACGACTTCGTCAAGTTCTCGAAGGGCAAGGTGGTGTCGGACAACCCGAAGGCGCCGGGCGTCGAGATCGGCCGGCCGGACGACACGTACCGCCGCATCCGCATCGAGTCGGGCTTCGGCAAGATGACCGTGCTCGTGACCGACGGCCATCTGCCTTACCCGTTCGGGCGCGAGATGACCGGCTACGAAGTGCCCGATCTCGTCGCGACGCTGAAGAAGGCCGAAGCCGCGGGCGCGACCGTGCTCGTGCCGCCGTTCGCGGCGGATGGGCGCGACGCTGCACTCGTGCAGTTCCCGGGCGGCTATGTCGCCGAGATCCACGCGAGCGTGGCGCGATGAAGCACGAAGACACGATCCTTGCCGCGGTGGCCGGCTTCGTCGATACGCTGAGCTTCGTCGCGCTGTTCGGGCTGTTCACCGCACACGTGACCGGCAACTTCGTGCTGATCGGCGCGGGCATCGCGGGCTTCGGCCAGGGTGTCGTGCTGAAGCTCAGCGTGTTTCCCGCGTTCGTGTGCGGCGTGATCGCGGCGAGCCTGATCGCGCGGTCGATGTCCGGGCGACCCGCGTGGCAAGGTGCGCGCGCGCTGCACGCGGTGCAGGCCGTGCTGCTGCTCGGCTTCTGCGCGGCCGGCGTGTGGGCGACGCCCGTCACGCAGCCCGACGCCTTGCCGGCGCTCGTGGCCGGCATCGTCGGCACGTTCGCGATGGGCGTCCAGAACGCGCATCCGCGCGTGATTTCGCGCGCGGGCGGCGTGCCGAATACGGTGATGACCGGCAACGTGACGCAAGCGATCCTCGACGTCGTCGACCTGCTGTCGGCCGGCACGTCCGACTCCGCGCGCGCGGCGGCACGGGCGCGCTTCGGCAAGATGCTGCCGGCGATCGTCGCGTTCGCGCTCGGCGCGGCGGGCGGTGCGCTCGGGTTCCGCCATGTCGGATTCCTGGCGCTGCTCGTACCCGTCGGTGCGCTTGCGATGCTTGCACTGTGTGCGGCGCAATCGGCCGGGCCCGCCGCGCAGGAACGCGCATGATCGCGCGGGCGCGGGGGCGGCAAGGGAGGCGCCACGGCCGCCGCTTCGAGCGGGCCGCGCGCGTATCGATCGTCGCGGGCCTGCTGCTCGCGGGCACCGACGCGGCGTTCGCGGAAACGGCCGCGACATCCACGTCGACATCGACATCCGGTGACGCAACCGCCTCGACCTGCACGGCGAAGCGGCCGACGGTACTGTTCAACCGCTGGCAGGAAGACTGGTCGGTGCTGGCGAATCCGTGCGTGCCGCGCGCGCCGCTCGACGGGCTCAAATACGTTCCGCTCGGCAATGATCCGGCATCCTATCTATCGCTCGGCGTGAACCTGCGAGAGCGGCTGGAGACCAACGACGCGCCGCTGTTCGGGATCGGCTCCGCGCAATCGGACACCTACCTGATCCAGCGCGTCGAAGTGCATGCCGATGCGCATCTGGGCCAGCACTGGCAGTTCTTCGTGCAGTTGCAGGACGACCGCGCATTCGGCAAGAACACGATCTCGCCGGTCGACAGGAATCCGCTCGATCTCGAACAGGCATTCGCGACCTACACGGGCGCGCTCGGCGGCGGCACGTTCAAGTTCCGCGTCGGCCGGCAGGAAATGGCATTCGACTTGCAGCGCTTCATTGCCACGCGCGACGGTCCGAACGTGCGGCAAGCGTTCGATGCTGTGTGGGCCGACTACGAATATCGAAAGTGGCGCTTCATCGCGTATGCGACGCAGCCCGTGCAGAACCGCACGGTGTCAGCGTTCGATGACGTGTCGAACCGCGACCTCACGTTCAGCGGCGTGCGCTTCGAGCGGCAGTCGGTCGGGCCGGGCGACCTGTCGGGCTACTGGTCGCGCTACAACCGCAGCGACGCGCGTTTCCTCGATGCGAGCGGCCCCGAGCATCGCGACGTGTGGGACCTGCGCTACACGGGCACGCAGGGCCGCTTCGACTGGGATTTCGAGACGATGCTGCAGACGGGGACGGTCGGAAACGACACGATCGGTGCGTGGGCCGTCGCCTCGATCGCCGGCTACAAGCTCGATGCGCCGTGGTCGCCGCGCATCGCGCTGCAGTTCGATGCGGCATCGGGCGACCGGCATCCACACGACGGCCGCGTCGGCACCTTCAATCCGCTGTTTCCGAACGGCTATTACTTCACGCTGGCCGGCTATACGGGCTATTCGAACCTGATCCACGTGAAGCCGTCGGTGACGCTGAAGCCGTCGCCGAACCTGTCGCTGCTCGGTGCGCTCGGCTTCCAGTGGCGTGAGACGACCGGCGACGCCGTCTATCAGCAGCCGAACGTCGCGGTGCCCGGCACGGCAGGCAAGGGCGGCCTGTGGACGGGGATGTACGTGCAGCTGCGCGCGGACTGGACGATCGCCGCGAACCTGATCGGTTCGGTCGAGGCCGTGCACTTCCAGGTCGGCGACGCGATCCGGCAGGCGGGAGGGCACAACGCGGACTACGCCGGCGTCGAGCTGAAGTACGGTTGGTGACGCCGCCGAGCGGCAACCGCGCGCGTATCAAAAAGGGCGGCCCGCGGGGCCGCCCTTCGTTCGTCCGGGCCGGCAGCGCGGCCGGCCCCGTTCGCCGCGATGCCGTTACAGGTTCGGCGACAGCGCGAGCGCGTTCGTCAGGTCGCCCATCGGCTGCGCGCCGTTCGCCTTCAGTGCGTCGTCGCGCTGCTGCAGGCCCGCGAGGCGCGGCAGCGAGAAGCGACGTGTGATGAAGCGCAGGATCGAACCCGTGTCGTACTGCGTATGGTCCACGAAACCCTTCTTCGCGAACGGCGACACGATCAGCGCCGGAATGCGGGTGCCGGGGCCCCAGCGATCGCCGCTCGGTGGTGCGGCGTGATCCCAGAAGCCGCCGTTTTCGTCGTACGTGACGACCACGACCATGTTCTTCCACTGCGGGCTGGCCTGCAGGTGCGCGATCACGTCCGCGATGTGCTGATCGCCGGAGGTGACGTCCGTATACCCCGGGTGCTCGTTCAGGTTGCCCTGCGGCTTGTAGAACGTGACTTGCGGCAGCGTGCCCGCGTCGATCGCCTTGATGAATTCCGCGCCGTTCGCGCCGCCGTCGAGCAGGTGCTGCGCGCGGCTCGCGGTGCCCGGTGCCTGGTTCGCGTAGTAGTTGAACGGCTGATGGTGCGGCTGGAAGTTCGGCGTCGAGAGGTCGGCGCCGTAGATCACGTTCGACGTGCCGTTCTGGCTCGCCTGCAGTGCCTGGCCCCATGCGCCGCTGTACCATGCCCACGACACGTTGGCATTGGTCATCAGGTCGCCGATGTTGGTCGCCGTCTGTGGCGGCATCGTCGAGGGATTGGCCGGGTCGGCGAGCAGCGGGTCGCCGCCCGTGGCGGCCTTGTTGCCGCTCGGCTGGTACGCCGGCTGCATCGTGTTGACACCGTAGAAGTCCGGCGTCAGTGCGCCGTCGTTGACGAACTTCGGCGGGCCGCTCAGCGCGGATGCCGGAGAGTTCGCGGCGACCGCCAGCGACTTGCCGTCGGCGTTCAGGACTGCGATCTTGCCGGCCGCCGGGCTCTTGTCGGCGTTCGCGTAGAACGGCGCGCACGCGCAGATCAGGTACTGGTGGTTCAGGAACGAGCCGCCGAACGCGCCCATGAAGAAGTTGTCGGCGAGAACGTATTGCTGCGCGATCTTCCACAGCGGCAGCTTCGACGGATCGGGCGTGTAGTGGCCCATGGTCAGGCCGCCCGCATCGGTCCATGCGGCATACATGTCGTTCTTGCCGCCGTCGATCTGCATCTGGTCCTGGTAGAAGCGGTGCACGATGTCGCGCGTCGCGATGCTCATCGACTGGTTGAAGCCGTTGGGATCGTCGATCGCGAACGGGGCGTTCGGCAGGTTCGCCGTCATCGCTTCGGTGACCGCGGGCGTGATGCCGGTTGCCGTCAGACCACCCCAGATCTTCGGCAGCGTCGCCATCGTCGAGCCGTCGCGATCCTTCTGCACCGAGTTCGCAGCCGTTGCGTTCTGCAGACCGTTCGCGCCCGGGAAGTTGCCGTAGAGGTTGTCGAAGCTGCGGTTTTCCGCGTAGATCACGACGACGTTCTTCACGGCCGACAGGCCTTGCTGCGTGACATCGTCGCCGCCGCAGGCGGTCAGGCTGAGCGCGGCCGCGAGGGCGATCGGCGTGTAGCGAATCCAGGCGTGCTTCTTCATGCGATGTTCTCTCTCTTTCGTCGTTTGTCGCGTGTGGGAACCGGGTGGGCGTCGGGCCGGAGCAGGAACCACGGGGCACCGACCGGCTGCGCGCATTATCTGGAACCCGTTTGACAGCCGGGTGTAGGGGCGCTTTCAATTGACTGTCGGTCGAACGTCATGCACCGGTCACGGAACTGACATAAGCTCCGGCCGATTGCCCACCGCTACAAGAAGAACGACGATGCACAGCCTTCTGAAGTCCCTCGCGTTCGCGCGATCGTTGGTCCCCGCCGCGGCGACGCTCGCGCTGATGGGCGGGCTCGCGCCGCTCGCCGGTTGCGACGCGCGGCCCGGCGCGAACGCGCAGGCGGTCTCCGTCGTGTCGGCGGCGCAAGCCGCCCCGGCCGCGCCGGCGGTCGCGCCGGCCAGCCAGCCGCAGACGCGCGCGCAGGTATTCGAGGGCGTGAAGCAGATGACGGCGCTCGGCAAGCAGTTGTTCTTCGATCCGTCGTTGTCCGGCTCCGGCAAGCTCGCATGCGCATCGTGTCATAGCGTCGAGCACGCGTTCGGCCCGCCGAACGCGCTGTCGGTGCAACTCGGCGGCGACGACATGCATCGCATGGGCTTTCGCGCGGTGCCGTCGCTGAAATACGTGCGCGGCATTCCGCCATTCACCGAGCACTTCCACGATTCGCCCGACGAAGGCGACGAAAGCATCGACGCGGGCCCGACCGGCGGATTGACCTGGGACGGTCGCGTCGACACGCGCGATGCACAGGCGCGCATTCCCCTCACGTCGCCATTCGAGATGAGCAGCTCGCCGGCGCGGGTCGCGCAGGCGGTGCGTGCCGCGCCCTATGCCGACGCGTTCCGCCAGGCGTTTGGCGATCGGGTCCTCGGCGACGACCAGGCGACTTTCGGTGCGGTGCTGCGTGCGCTCGACGCATTCCAGCAGCAGCCGGCATTGTTCGATCCGTACACGAGCAAGTACGACGCGTATCTGGCCGGCCACGCGCAGCTCACGCCCGCCGAGTTGCACGGGCTGCAACTGTTCAACGACGAGAAGAAGGGCAACTGCGCGAGCTGTCACGTGAGCCAGCGCACGCTCGAAGGCGGCCCGCCGCAGTTCAGCGATTTCGGTTTGATCGCGATCGCGGTGCCGCGCAACCGCTCGCTGCCGGTCAATCGCGATCCGCGCTTCCACGATCTCGGCGCGTGCGGCCCCGAGCGCACAGACCTGAAGGGCCGCGACGAATTCTGCGGGCTGTTCCGGACACCGTCTCTGCGCAACGTCGCGTTGCGCAAGACGTTCTTCCACAACGGCGTATACCACTCGCTCGAGGACGTGATGCGCTTCTACGTCGAGCGCGACATCCATCCGGAGAAGTTCTATCCGGTCGTGCACGGCAAGGTGCAGGTGTACGACGACCTGCCGAAGCGCTACTGGCCGAACATCAATCGCGAGCCGCCGTTCGACCGCAAGCGCGGCGATGCCCCCGCGCTGAACGCGGCCGAGATCAAGGACGTGATCGCGTTCCTGAACACGCTGACCGACGGATATCAACCGGCGGCCACGTCGGTCGCGCGCTAGAACACGGGCCTTGCGGCACGCATGCTATGCTCGCTGGCTGACGGGCGTGGTGCGTGCCGGAGCGCCGGCCGTGCGCCACGCCGTTCGATCGAACATCCAAGGAGAACAACACATGTCGATGCGTGCATCCCTTTCCGTCGTCACGCGCATGCTGGCCGGCGCCGCGTGCGCAGCCGCGATGCTGCCCGCCCATGCGCAAAGCAACCTCGGCTTCCTGAACGACACGCCGCTGACCTACTTCAGCAAGACCGACCGCGCGTCGCTGGCCAAGGCCGTCGTGCAGGTGCGCGACGAAGGCAAGGACGGCGAGACCACCACGTGGCAGAGCAGCGGTCGCGGCACGCAGATCGACGCGAAGCTCACGCCGTCGACGTCCGAGAACGACGGCAAGACCTGCCGCGAAATCGCCACCGACATTTCCGCGAAGGGCCAGACGATGACGCTCAAGCCCGTCTATTGCAAGACCGCCGCGGGCAAGTGGCAGCTGCAGAAGCGCTGAGCGCACGAGCAATGAAGCGCAGCGGTGCGCCGCGCACGGTATCGTGCGGCGTCGTGATTCTCGACGGGGCAGGTCGCGTGTTCCTCGCGCACGCGACGGACACCACGCACTGGGACATCCCGAAGGGGCAGGGCGAGCCGGGCGAAACGCCGGCCGACGCGGCGCTGCGGGAGCTACGCGAGGAAACCGGCATCGAACTCGCGGCGGCGCGGCTGCTCGATCTCGGCCGCTTCGCATACCGTCACGACAAGGACCTGCACCTGTTCGCGGTGCGGGTCGCGGACGACGAGATCGATCCCGCGCACTGCACGTGCACGTCGCTGTTCCCGAGCCGTCGCGACGGCTCGCCGATTCCCGAGATGGACGCGTATCGCTGGACCGCGCCCGGCGACGTCGACGCGTATGCGAGCCGCAGCCTCGCGCGGCTGTTTCGCACGACGCTGTCGCTCGCGGATCTGCACCGGCGGCTGGCGGGGGCGTGAGCGCAGCCACTTCGATTCCGACGATCCCGCGCATGCAATAAAAAAACCGGCTCGAAGGCCGGTTTTTTATCGTCACGCGACGCCGGTTCGGAGCCGCGCGCCGCGCATGGAGCACGCCGTCAGGCCGGCTTGCCCCAGCTGTCGCGCAGCCCGACGATCCGGTTGAAAACGGGCTTGCCCGGTTTCGAATCGACGCGGTCGGCGACGAAATAGCCGTGACGCTCGAACTGGAGGCGCGTTTCCGGCGCGACGTCGCCGGCGCCCGGTTCGACATAGGCCTGCGTGACCTTCTTCGAATCCGGGTTCAGCGCCTCGAGGAAGTTCGCACCGCCGGCGTCCGGATGCGGCTCCTTGAACAGCCGGTCGTAGATCCGCACTTCGGCCGCCTGCGCATGCTTCACGCTGACCCAGTGGATGTTGCCCTTGACCTTGTAGTTGTTCGCGCCTTCGGTGCCCGACTTGCTGTCCGGGAAGTAGTTGCAGTGCACGGCCGTCACGTTGCCGTCGGCGTCCTTGTCGAAGCCCGTGCACTCGATCACGTAGCCGTAGCGCAGGCGCACCTTGTTGCCCGGGAACAGGCGGAAATAGCCCTTCGGCGGGTTCTCGACGAAGTCCTCGCGTTCGATCCACAGCTCGCGCGAGATCGGGAACGTGCGCACGCCGCGCTCCGGGTGATGCGGATGCACGGGGGCCGTGCACGCTTCCTCGAGGTCTTCCGGGTAGTTGTCGATCACGAGCTTCAGCGGATCGAGCACGGCGACCGAGCGCGGCGCCTTGTCGTCGAGGTCGTCGCGCAGCGCGCCTTCGAACACGCTCATGTCGATCCACGAATCGACCTTCGTCACGCCGATCCGCTCGCAGAACAGGTGGATGCTTTCCGGCGTGAAGCCGCGACGGCGGATCCCGACGATCGTCGGCATGCGCGGGTCGTCCCAGCCTTCGACGTGGCCTTCGGTGACGAGCTGCAGCAGCTTGCGCTTGCTGGTGATCGCGTACGTGAGGTTCAGGCGCGAGAATTCGATCTGTTGCGGCAGCGGACGCGTGAACATGCCGGCGTCCGCGAGCTCGTTCAGCACCCAGTCGTACAGCGGGCGGTGATCCTCGAACTCGAGCGTGCACAGCGAGTGCGTGATGCCTTCGAGCGCATCCGAGATGCAGTGCGTGTAGTCGTACATCGGATACACGCACCATGCGTCGCCGGTGCGGTAGTGATGCGCGTAGCGGATCCGGTAGATCACCGGGTCGCGCATGTTCATGTTCGGCGAAGCCATGTCGATCTTCGCGCGCAGCACGTGCTCGCCTTCCTTGAACTCGCCGGCCTTCATCCGGCGGAACAGGTCGAGGTTTTCCTCGGGCGAACGATCGCGGAACGGCGAGGGCTTGCCGCCTTCGGTCAGCGAGCCGCGGTTCGCGCGCATTTCCTCGGCGCTCTGGCTGTCGACGTACGCCTTGCCGCGCTGGATCAGCAACTCGGCGAATTCGTACAGCTTGTCGTAGTAATCGCTCGCGAAATACTGGTGATCGACCGCGTCCTTGCGCCAGTCGAAGCCGAGCCAGCGGACCGCGTCGACGATCGAGTCGACGTATTCGACGCTTTCCTTTTCCGGGTTCGTGTCGTCGAAGCGCAGGTGGCACACGCCGCCGTAGTCGCGCGCGACGCTGAAGTTCAGGCAGATGCTCTTGGCATGGCCGATGTGCAGATAGCCGTTCGGCTCGGGCGGAAAGCGCGTCTCGACGCGGCCGCTCCATTTGCCGGTGCGGTTGTCGTCGTCGATGATGTTGCGGATGAAGTTGGAAGCCGCGGGGGCGTCGTTGCGTTCGGTGCTCATGCGGTTGGCGTCAGGTTGTGTCGGCGCGTCGCGCCGGTTTAATCCCGTAATTCTACCTGAGCGGGGTCCGTCCCGCGCGGGTTGCGCCACCGGGCGGGGCATTCACGGTGCGGAACCGCAATATCTCGATTGTGTGTCGGCTGTAACACGACGTAAATCGGATTGCCCGGCGCATTCGGCGTTTCCTATGATGGCTTTACCGATTCAATGCCGCCATTCGTATTTTTTGCTGGCGGGAGGACACCAACAATCATGATGAAGAAGACCACTTTTCTCGTTCGTACCGCGGTAATCGTCGCGGCCCTGTCGCAACTCGGCGCATGCGCGATGACGCATACGCAGCGTAACGCCGGTATCGGCGCGGCCGCGGGCGGCGCGCTCGGCTACCTGATCACGGGCGGCCCGGTCGGCACGGTTGCCGGCGCCGCGGCAGGCGGCCTGGTTGGCGCCGGCGTGCGCTGATCGAAGCCGGCGCGCGTGAGCGCCGGCCGGCCGTGACGGCGTTGCCGCCTCACGGCCCGTTCTTGCTTCGCACATCCATTCCGCGATTCGACAGGCAGCATCAGGGAGGAGCGGGTGTGCGACACTTCGTCGACGTCACATAACATAACCACTTCGTTCGTCGACGAACCATTCATGAGCGATTCTCTCGTTTTCGTGCTGCCGGGCTACGGCAACTCCGGCCCGCTTCACTGGCAAAGCCGCTGGGAGCGCGCCGACGCGCGCTTCGTGCGCGTCGCGATGCCCGACTGGGACCGTGCGTTCCGCAACGGCTGGTGTCTCGCGCTCGACCGCGCGGTCGAGGCCGCACCGAGCCCCGTGACGATCGCCGCGCACAGCCTCGGCACGTTGACCACCGCGTGGTGGGCGACCCGCTACGCGCGGCCGGCCGCGCTCGCGAAGGTGCGCGGCGCGTTGCTCGTCGCGTTGCCCGATCCGGCCGGGCCGGCGTTTCCGGCCGACGCGCACGGTTTCGGGCCGGTGCCGCATGAGCGGCTGCCGTTTCCGACCTGCGTGGTGGCAAGCAGCGACGATCCGTACGGCTCGATCGCGTTCGCGCGCGGCTGCGCGCACGCGTGGGGCAGCGCTTTCCATGACCTCGGCCCGCGCGGCCACATCAACGCGGACAGCGGGCTCGGCGACTGGCACGACGCGCGAGGCTGGCTCGATGCGCTAGCGGCTAACCGCTAACCGGCGGTCCATCGATCCCGCGAGCGTCCGCCTGCGCCCGGGTAAGCCGCCGCGTGCACCCGGAGGCGCCGCGGCGCGCTCGTCCGGGTCGGTTCAGATCGCCTGCTTCGCCTTCAGCGCCGCAATGCGCGCCTCGTCGTAGCCGAGCATGTCGCGCAGTACGTCTTCCGTCTGCGCGCCGAGCAGCGGCGGGGCGGTGCGCGCGTCGGGCGGCGTCGCGCTCATCCGGATCGGATTGCGCACGAGCTTCACGTCCGCGCCGCACGGGTGCGGCAGCGACACCTGCATCCCGCGCGCGACCACCTGCTCGTTGTCGAACACCTCATCGAGTTCGTTGATCGGCCCGCACGGCACGCCGGCCGCTTCGAGCGCGCCGATCCAGTCGGCCTTGCCGCGCGTCTTCACCATCTCCGCGAGGATTGGCACCAGCGTGTCGCGATGGCGCACGCGCGACGGGTTGGTCGCGAACCGTTCGTCGTCGGCCAGCTCGGGCCGGCCGCCGGCCTCGACGAACTTGCGGAACTGCCCGTCGTTGCCGACCGCGACGATGATCCAGCCGTCGCTCGTCTGGAACGTCTGGTACGGCACGATGTTCGGGTGCGCGTTGCCCCAGCGCACCGGCGGCTTGCCGCTCGCGAGGAAGTTGGTGTTCATGTTCGCGAGCAGCGCGACCTGCACGTCGAGCAGTGCCATGTCGATGTACTGGCCTTCGCCCGTGCGGTCGCGGTGCGCGAGCGCGGCGAGCACCGCGATCGTCGAGTAGAGGCCCGTCGCGAGATCGGCGATCGCGACGCCGGCCTTCTGCGGGCCGCCGCCCGGCTCGCTGTCGCGCTCGCCGGTGATGCTCATGAAACCGCCGATTCCCTGGACGATGAAGTCGTAGCCCGCGCGGTGCGCGTACGGCCCCGTCTGGCCGAAGCCCGTGACCGAGCAGTAGACGAGATCGGGCTTCACCGCACGCAGCGATTCGTAATCGAGCCCGTACTTCTTCAACTGCCCGACCTTGTAGTTCTCGAGCACGACGTCGCTCTGTGCCGCCAGCTCGCGCACGATCTGCTGGCCTTCCGGCGTCGCGATGTCGACCGTCACCGAGCGCTTGTTGCGGTTCGCCGCGAGGTAGTACGCGGCCTCCGCCGTATCGGCGCCGTACGCATCCTTCAGGTACGGCGGCCCCCAGTGGCGTGTGTCGTCGCCGGCGCCGGGGCGCTCGACCTTGATCACGTCCGCGCCGAAGTCGGCGAGCGTCTGCGCGCACCACGGGCCCGCGAGCACGCGGGTCAGGTCAAGCACGCGGATATGGCTCAGGGCACCCATCGTCGAATCGTCTCCTTTCATGGCTCGCCCGGCCGGGGCAAGGCGGATTGGCATGCCGAGCATCTTAAGGCGAATCGGCCGCATGGGTGGCCCAAGCCGGTCGTCCGCCGCGCCGGGCCGCTGCCGTCTGGGGCGCCGATCTGTATCGTATAATCGATCGTTTACGATATTTGCCCGCCGTGCGTCCGCGAGGACGGCCGGCGTTTGAAGCCGTCTCAGCCAGACATTCCCCGCACGCCATGAAAGCTGCCGAAATCCGCGAGAAATTTCTCAAATTCTTCGAATCGAAGGGCCACACGATCGTCCGCTCGTCGAGCCTCGTGCCCGGTAACGACCCCACGCTGATGTTCACGAACTCGGGCATGGTCCAGTTCAAGGACGTGTTCCTCGGCACGGACCCGCGTCCGTACTCGCGCGCCACCACGGCGCAGCGCAGCGTGCGCGCGGGCGGCAAGCACAACGACCTCGAGAACGTCGGCTACACGGCGCGCCACCACACGTTCTTCGAGATGCTCGGCAACTTCTCGTTCGGCGACTACTTCAAGCACGACGCGATCAAGTTCGCGTGGGAGCTGCTGACCACGGTCTACCAGCTGCCGAAGGAAAAGCTGTGGGTCACCGTCTACCAGGAAGACGACGAAGCCTACGACATCTGGGCGAAGGAAGTCGGCGTGCCGACCGAGCGGATCATCCGCATCGGCGACAACAAGGGCGCGCGCTACGCGTCGGACAACTTCTGGACGATGGGCGACACCGGCCCGTGCGGCCCGTGCACGGAAATCTTCTACGACCACGGCCCGGACGTGTGGGGCGGCCCGCCGGGGTCGCCTGAAGAAGACGGCGACCGCTACATCGAGATCTGGAACCTCGTGTTCATGCAGTTCAACCGCGACGCGCAGGGCAACATGACGCGCCTGCCGAAGCAGTCGGTCGACACCGGCATGGGCCTCGAGCGTCTCGCCGCGGTGCTGCAGCACGTGCACAGCAACTACGAGATCGACCTGTTCCAGAACCTGATCAAGGCCGCCGCGCGCGTGACCGAGATCAGCGACCTGAACAACAACTCGCTGAAGGTGATCGCCGATCACATCCGCGCGTGCTCGTTCCTGATCGTCGACGGCGTGATCCCCGGCAACGAAGGCCGCGGCTACGTGCTGCGCCGCATCGTGCGCCGCGCGATCCGCCATGGCTACAAGCTCGGTCGCAAGGGCTCGTTCTTCCACAAGCTGGTGGCCGACCTCGTCGCCGAGATGGGCGCCGCGTATCCGGAACTGAAGGAAGCCGAACAGCGCGTGACGGACGTGCTGCGCCAGGAAGAAGAGCGCTTCTTCGAGACGATCGAGCACGGGATGTCGATCCTCGAGGCCGCGCTGGCGGATGTCGAGGCGAAGGGCGGCAAGGTGCTCGACGGCGAACTCGCGTTCAAGCTGCACGACACGTACGGCTTCCCGCTCGACCTCACGGCCGACGTGTGCCGCGAGCGCGGGATGACGGTCGACGAGCCGGCATTCGACGACGCGATGGCGCGCCAGCGCGAACAGGCGCGCGCGGCCGGCAAGTTCAAGGCCACGCAGGGCCTCGAATACTCGGGCGCGAAGACCACGTTCCACGGCTACGAGGAAATCGCGTTCGACGACGCGAAGGTCGTCGCGCTGTACGTCGACGGTTCGGCCGTCAACGAAGTGAAGCACGGCCAGGATGCGGTCGTCGTGCTCGACCACACGCCGTTCTACGCGGAATCGGGCGGCCAGGTCGGCGACCAGGGCGTGCTCGCGAACGCCGCGACGCGCTTCGCGGTGGCCGACACGCTGAAGGTGCAGGCCGACGTGATCGGCCATCACGGCACGCTCGAACAGGGCACGCTGAAGATCGGCGACGTGCTGCGCGCGGAAATCGACGCGCACCGCCGCGCGCGCACGCAGCGCAACCACTCGGCCACCCACCTGATGCACAAGGCGCTGCGCGAAGTGCTCGGCGCGCACGTGCAACAGAAGGGTTCGCTCGTCGACGCGGAGAAAACCCGCTTCGACTTCGCGCACAACGCGCCGATGACCGACGACGAAATCCGTCGCGTCGAGCAGATCGTCAACGACGAAATCCTCGCGAACGCGCCGGGCATCGTGCGCGTGATGCCGTACGACGAAGCGGTGAAGGGCGGCGCGATGGCGCTGTTCGGCGAGAAGTACGGAGACGAAGTGCGCGTGCTCGACCTCGGCTTCTCGCGCGAACTGTGCGGCGGCACGCACGTGCATCGCACCGGCGACATCGGCTTCTTCAAGATCGTCGTCGAAGGCGGCGTCGCGGCCGGCATCCGCCGCGTCGAGGCGATCACCGGCGACAACGCCGTGCGCTACGTGCAGGAGCTCGACGCCCGCGTGAACGAAGCCGCAGCCGCGCTGAAGGCGCAGCCGTCGGAACTCACGCAGCGTATCGCGCAGGTGCAGGACCAGGTGAAGTCGCTCGAGAAGGAGCTGGGCGCGCTGAAGTCGAAGCTCGCGTCGAGCCAGGGCGACGAACTCGCGCAGCAGGCCGTCGAAATCGGCGGCGTGTACGTGCTCGCGGCGACGCTCGACGGCGCCGACGCGAAGACGCTGCGCGAGACGGTCGACAAGCTGAAGGACAAGCTGAAGAGCGCGGCGATCGTGCTGGCGGCCGTCGAAGGCGGCAAGGTCAGCCTGATCGCGGGCGTCACGCCGGATGCGAGCAAGAAGGTCAAGGCCGGCGAGCTCGTGAACTTCGTCGCACAGCAGGTGGGCGGCAAGGGCGGTGGCCGTCCGGACATGGCGCAGGCAGGCGGCACGGAACCGGCGAACCTGCCGGGCGCGCTGGCAGGCGTCAAGGGCTGGGTCGAAGAGCGTCTTTGATCGGTATGGTTGATGACGCGGTGCGGTCGCACTAACCACGCCGCATCACACATCGCTTCGCATCAAAAACGACCCGATCGGCACGTTGTGCCGGTCGGGTCGTTTTGCGTTTACGGCGCTTGGGCAGTTGTTGCTTAATGTTTGCAATTCTTGACAGGAGGGGGGCAGCCTCAGTCAGCATCGCCCGCTTGCGGACCAGTGGCGTGGTGAATCACCAGATGGCCTACCGCGAAATTTACATTCACTCGAAGCTGATGCTTATCGATGATGTCTTCGTCACGGTGGGCAGTGCGAACATGAATCAGCGCAGTATGTCCGTCGACAGCGAGATCAACATCGCGGCGACGGGACACGAGTGGGCTTCGAAGCTTCGCGGACGCGTGTTTTCGTTGCTTTCTGGAGGGGCTACTTCAGGTAGTGGCGACCGAGATCGGGTGCCGGTGGTTTTTGATATTTGGGAGGGGCGAATGAAAGACAATCGCGATATCCAAAAAGCTGGCACCGAAAATTTGCAAGGGTTCATTTTGCCGTTCATCGATCGCCGTGCCGAGACGGTGTTGCACGCTCAGATCGATGTGCCGTCGTCAACCAACGCTTCCACGACTGTGTGATCGAGGCCATCTGATGTCGATAATAGCTGTTCTCAGAATTGTTCCGATTGCCATATGCCTGTTTGCGATCAATGTGCAGGCAGAGACGTCAACTCCATCGAACATCAAGTCAACTACTGCCATGTCAGATCTTCCGCGCTACGAAAAACTGCCGCTGTTCGATCCGCATCGAAAGAGCTTCACATGTACTTATCAAGCACAGCATGTGCCGCCGATCGATCCGCAGGCGGAGTTGTGGTTTCAGCAAGCGCTTGCGCTCGATGATCCCGACCTGTATTACCAGAAGCGTGACTACGCGAAGATCTATCAGTTGTACGTCCAGGCGGCTGAACGCGGGCATTGGAAGGCCATGCTCAATGTTGCCTCGCTGATTCGGAGTAACTATCCTGGCGTGCCTCAGCACGATTCTGAGATTGCGATTGAATGGATCGAAAAGGCGATGAAGCTGGGTGTGCCGGATGCCTATGACATGATGGGTGTCTATCACCAGAATGGCTTGGTCAAGGGCGGCGATGCGACCACCGCCTATGCGTTCTTCCAGCGTGCGGCAGACATGGGTAGTCCGTCGGCGATGGCATTTCTCGGAGAAAAGCTCGACGCAACGTATGACGATTCCGATGGGGAATTTTGGGGCAATTTGCCGATCGCGACTCAGATGCTTGAGTGCGCTATTGCGCAAGGTTACGGAGACGCCGCCGAAGAGTTGTCTTTTGTTTATGCACGTCCAAGAACGACAGACGCAAAACGACGCGCTCTGACGATGCTTCAAGAAGGGGTAAAGTTGGGAAGCGCAAAATGTGCAACGAAGCTGTCTATTGAATTTGACGGGTTCAATCTGACTAATGGTCGAAATCTTCCGGGCAGCATTGACAAAGCGCGCGCTGATAGGTATCGCGCACTAAAGGCCGCATTGGAGCGTTATCAAGGGCGTATGAGGCTCCCTAATCTTGATAAAGTCTTGCCGCTGCCGCCAGCAGCTCTTCCCAAGTGGGACGGCAATCCCAAAACGTTGCTCGATGCTGCGAAGGCCGTTACACCATCGCCCAAGTCGCAAAAGACCGCAGCGCTTGATGGCCGCGCATTTGTCCCGGATGGATATGCCGTTGCTCGATTGGAAGATGGTAATGGGCTGACCGTCACCGGCGACCAACGTGTACCAAAAACAGGCTACTGGCTGGCGTTGTACGGTTCGTCGGCTGAGTCTGATGCTTGGCTGGCAGCGCGTGCCGGACATCCGGAGCGTTTCGAGGCCGGGGAGCAGTTCGAACTCGCGACTCATGACTGGTTGTCGTCGGATCGCGTGCACTGGCATTACCTTGGCGAGGCTTTCCAGTTGCCGCCGCAACGAGCTGACTTCATTGCTCATCTTGTCGGTGCCGGAATGATGCGGGAAATTCCCGGGCAGCCGTCGCGAGTGCGATGTGCTGGAGAACGGTCATGCCCGGAAACTGGCATATGGGAAGGCCGGATTGCCGAGGCTCATCCCATGGCCAACCTCTATAACCGCTGGGATCAACAAGCTTTCATCGAGCAGGGAAGCCCTTTCCCTGCCCCGAGTGACCGCTTCATCGATATTGCGATGGAAGAGGTCCAATGGACGCATCTGGGTAACCCGAACGACGAAACCGGAATTCCAGGTATCCGCACGATCAGTGTGTAGTCAGAGGAGCGCAGCAACGGCGATGAGACGACGGGCGCGGGGTGAATATGCGGCTGCAGTGGGACGGTTACGTGCGGAGCCTGAGTATCGTCG
This sequence comes from Burkholderia sp. AW49-1, assembly GCF_053427845.1. Taxonomy (NCBI): domain Bacteria; kingdom Pseudomonadati; phylum Pseudomonadota; class Betaproteobacteria; order Burkholderiales; family Burkholderiaceae; genus Burkholderia; species Burkholderia sp. AW49-1. Next base: position 16,979 of record NZ_JBSAXF010000025.1, read on the forward strand.
CGACGTCGCTGGCGCTTTCAACGAACCCCGGTTCCAGGCAAACGCAGTAACTGCGGGTTGCGAGCAGTCGGCACGGCAGGCAATGCTGACTGCTTCAAACCGGCGTCGCCACGCTCGGCTTCACAGCATCCCCCGATTCCCGCGCGGCATCGCCGAGCGCATCGCGCAACGCGGCGAGCGCCGCCGACGCATAACCGTGCCGCCACGCGAGCAGCGTGTCGATCCCTTCGAGTTCCGCAATCGTATGAGCGGCGACGTTGCCGGTCTCGGGCTGAAGCTCGAGCACCGAGCGCGGCGCGACCGCGATGCCCGCACCGGCCGCGACGCACGCGACGATCGCGTGATACGAACCCAGTTCGAGCACGCGCGCGGGCTTCATCCCGTGCGCCGCATACCATCGCTCGACATACTTCCGGTACGTGCAGCCGCGCTCGAACGCGATCAGCGTCGGCAGGATCACGTCGCGCGGCGTGCGCACCGGCGGATGGCCGCGCGGCGTCAGCAGCACCAGATCCTCGCGGAAGATGGGCACCGTCTCGAACGTGTCGGGCAGCGTGTCCGGCTCGGGCGGCCGCGCGAACAGCGCCGCGTCGATCTCGAAGTCGCGCACCTTGTCGATCAGCCAGCCGGTCGTGCCAGTCACGAGCTCCAGCGACACGTCGGGCCACGCATGGTGATAGCGCGCGAGCACGGTCGGCAGCCGGCTCGCGGCCGTGCTTTCCATCGTGCCGAGCCGCAGACGCCCGCGCGGCGTGTCCTCGCGCACCGCATCGCGCGCCTCATCGGCAAGCTCGAGCAGCCGCTCCGCGTACGGCAGCAGCGTGTGCCCGGCCGGCGTCAGCACGAGCCGGCGGCCGTCGCGTACGAACAGCGCCGCGCCGAGTTCCTCCTCGAGCTGCTTGATGCGCGTCGTCACGTTCGATTGCACGCGATTGAGCTTCGCCGCCGCGCGCGTGATGCCGTTCTCGCGCACGACGGCCCGGAAAATCGCCAGTGCCGCCAGGTCCATGATTCTCTCTGTGCGATGGATGGATTCTCGATTATTCATTTTTGGAGAACATTCGGTCAAGCTACGATACGAGCAATCCGATTCCCGTTCCGGCCGTCGCGCAACCCGCGCGGCCCATGCCGCCATGTCCCGTTCCGATGCCCCGAGCGCCGCCGGCGTACACCTGTCCGATGACGCCGACCGTCGCGCCCGCGCGGCCGCGCTTGCCTGCATGATCGGGCTCGCGGTCGCGCTCGGCGTCGGCCGCTTCGCGTTCACGCCGCTGTTGCCGTTGATGCTCGCCGACGGCTCGATCGGCCTGAAGGCCGGCAGCTGGCTCGCGTCGGCGAACTACGCGGGCTATTTCGTCGGCGCGGTCAGCTGTGCTGCGGTGCGCGTCGCGCCGGCGCGGATGGTCCGCTTCGGGCTTGGCGCCACCGTGCTGCTGACCGCCGCGATGGGCATCGGCCATCTGCTGCCCGTGTGGCTGGTGGTGCGCTTCGTCGCGGGCGTCGTCAGCGCATGGACGTTCGTGTTCGTGTCGCAATGGGGGCTGCGGCGGCTCGCCGAGCTGCACGCGCCCGAGTGGAGCGGGGTGATCTACGCGGGGCCCGGGGTCGGCATCGTGCTGACGGGCCTGATCGGCAGCGCACTGGCCGGCCATCGCGCGGCGCCCGGCTGGCTGGGCTTCGCGGCTTTGTCGGCGGTGCTGTCGATCGCGATCTGGCGCACGTTCGGCAGCGCGCCAGTGCCGGCGGTGGCAACCGTATCGTCGGCCGCGCCCGTCCGGCATGCGGCGACAGACGCTGCACCGCACGACGCGCGGCGCCATCGCGCCGACGCCGCATGGCTCGTCGTCCTGTACGGGATGCCGGGCTTCGGCTACATCATCACCGCGACGTTCCTGCCGGTGATCGCGCGCGCCGCGTTGCCGGCCGGCTCGCCGTGGCCGGATCTGTTCTGGCCGATGTTCGGCGCGGCGCTGATCGTCGGCGCGATCGCGGCCGCGCGGCTGCCCGGCCACTGGGACAACCGGCTGCTGCTCGCCGCCGGTTGCGCGACGCAGGCGCTCGGAATCGCGGCGGGAATCGTGTGGCCGAATGCGGCGGGCTTCTCGATCGGCAGCGCGCTGCTCGGCCTGCCGTTCACCGCGATTACGCTGTTTGCGATGCGCGAGGCGCGGCGGCTGCACGGCGAACGCGCGGCCGGGCTGATGGGCTATGCGACCGCGTCGTACGGGGTCGGGCAGATTCTCGGCCCGCTCGTCGCGGCGCCGCTCACCGCGCGCTTCGGGTCGTTCTCGCCGGCGTTGTGCGTCGCGGCGGGTGCCTTGCTCGTCGGTGCCGCCGCCTTCGCGGCGACGGCCGCACGCGGGCGTGCGCAACCGCGCATGCAACCCTGACATCGTGGGGGCCGGATCGTCAGCAATGCGGGCAAACTCGCTAGAATGAAGCCTTTCCCGCGCCGGGCAGGCGTGCGCGGCGGCTTGCCGGCCGCCGTCGGCGCTTGCCAGATCCCCATCGATGACCATCGCCGAATACCGTTTTTGCCCGCGCTGCGCGCGTCCGCTGACCGAGCGCGCCGATTCCGAACACGAGGGCGGGCGCGTGCGCCAGGCCTGCCCGGACGACGAGTGCGGCTACGTCCATTGGAACAACCCGCTGCCGGTGGTGGCGGCGATCGTCGAGCTTGACGGCAAGATCCTGCTCGCCCGCAACGCGGCCTGGCCGGAGGGGATGTTCGCGCTGATCACCGGTTTCCTCGAGAACGGCGAGACGCCCGAGGACGGCATCGCGCGCGAGGTGTTCGAGGAAACCGCGCTGAAGGCCGAGCAGGTCACGCTGGTCGGTGTCTATGAATTCATCCGCAAGAACGAGCTGATCATCGCGTACCACGTGCGCGCATCGGGCACCGTCGCGCTGTCGCCGGAGCTGCTCGAATACCGGCTCGTCGAGCCGCCGTTGCTGCGCCCGTGGCGCGCCGGCACAGGCTATGCGCTGGCCGACTGGATGCGCGCGCGCGGCCTCGATTTCGAATTCGTCGATCGAGCGGGGCAGTGACGGGCCGCGCCGCTCCCGGCACGTCATCCGCCGCGCCGCGCATGGTCGCGACGCGGCAACCCGCCGTTTGTCGGTGTGCCGTCTCGCACGGCCACCGCGCGCCGTCCGCTTCGTCTTCTTCCTCCTGACCGCCATCACCATGTCCGACAAGCCGCAGCCGCGTTCGCGCGACGCCTATCGCCACTTCCTGCCGATCACGACCCGCTGGATGGACAACGACGTCTACGGGCACGTGAACAACGTCGTGTACTACAGCTACTTCGACACCGTCGTGAACGAATACCTGATCCGCGCGGGTGTGCTCGACGTCGAGCACGGGCAGACGATCGGGCTCGTGGTCGAGACGCAGTGCAACTACTTCGCGCCGCTCGTGTTTCCGCAGTCGGTCGATGCGGGGCTGCGCGTCGCGAAGCTCGGCACGTCGAGCGTGCGCTACGAGATCGGGCTGTTCGCGGCAGGGGAGGCCGCGCCGGCCGCACAGGGGCATTTCGTGCACGTGTACGTCGATCGCGGCACGCGCCGCCCGGTGCCGCTGCCCGACGCGCTGCGCGCGGCGCTCGAACCGCTCGCCGGCTGACGGGCGCGTGGCGGTGCACGCGTTCGCGCTCCAGGCGTTCAACGGCCTCAGCTACGGGTTGCTGCTGTTCATGCTGTCGGCCGGCCTCACGCTGATCTTCAGCGTGCAGGGCGTGCTCAACTTCGCGCATTCGAGCTTCTACATGCTCGGCGCATACATCGGATACAGCATCGCGGCCCGCGCGGGTTTCTGGCCCGCGCTCGCGCTCGCGCCGCTCGCGGTCGGGCTGCTCGGCGCCGGCTGCGAGCGCTGGCTGCTGCGCCGCGTTCAGCCGCACGGGCACACGAGCGAGCTGCTGCTGACCTTCGGGCTCGCATACCTGATCGGCGAGGGCGCGAAACTTTTTTGGGGCCTCGCGCCGCTGCCGGCCCCGGTGCCGCCGCTGTTCGACGGTGCGCCCGTGGCCGTGTTCGGCCTCGCGCTGCCGCGCTATCGGCTCTTCATGATGGCGATGTCCACGGCGATGCTGGTCGCGCTCGGCGTGCTGCTGCGCGCGTCGCGCATCGGGCTCGTCGTGCGCGCCGCGCTCACGCACCGCGCGGCCGTCGAGGCGCTCGGCCACGACGTGCCGCGCGTGATGACGGGGCTGTTCGGCGCGGGCACCGCGCTCGCGGCGCTGGCCGGCGTGATCGGTGCGCCGCTCGCGGTGATCGAACCGGCGCTGGCCGAGACCGTCGGATCGATCGTGTTCGCGGTCGTCGTGATCGGCGGGCTCGGCTCGCTCGGCGGCGCGTTCGTCGCGTCGCTCGCGGTCGGCTTCGCGCAGACCTTCGCGGCGGCCAGCGACACGTCGCTGCGCGACCTCGCGCAATGGTCGGGCGTCGCGCTGCCCGACAGCGTCGCTGCCGTGTCGATCGCGCAACTCGCACCGCTGGTCCCGTACCTGCTGCTCGTCGCGGTGCTGGTCGCTCGGCCGCGCGGACTGTTCGGCGAGCGTGTCGATGACTAGCCGCGCACGGGCCGGCGCATTGCGCTGGGTGATGTTCGCCGCGTGCCTGATCCTGCCGGCGTGGCTGTGGCCGCAGGGCGCGGTGCTCGGCTATCTCGCACAGACGGCCGCGCTCGTCGTGCTCGCGCTGTCGTACAACCTGCAGCTCGGCACGACGGGGCTGCTGTCGTTCGGTCATGCTGCGTTCGCGGGCCTTGGCGCATTCGCCGCCGCGCATTGGTTCAATCATGTCGGTGGCCCGCTGCCGCTGTTGCCGCTCGTCGGCGGGGTGGCCGGCGCGGGCTTCGGGTTCGTCGCGGGCCTGCTGGCGACACGCCGCGCGGGCACCGTATTCGCAATGATCACGCTCGGCCTCGGCGAGTGCGTCGCGGCCGCGGCGTGGAGCGTGCCCGCGTGGTTCGGCGGCCTCGGCGGCGTACCGATCGACCGCGCGAGCGGCACGCCGTTGGGCGGCTGGCATTTCGGCGCGGAAACGCAGGCCTATGCCGTGATTGCCGCATGGTGCATCGTCTCTGCGATCGCGATGCACGCGCTGACGCGCACGCCGCTCGCGCGGCTCGCGAACGCGGTGCGCGACAACCCGGCGCGCGTTGCCGCGCTCGGCACCGAGCCGCGTCACGTGCGGCTCGCAATGGTGACCTGCGCGTCGTTCTTCGCGGGCATTGCCGGCACGCTGACGCTGATCGACATAGAGATCGCCACGCCCGACAGCGTGTCGATGGCGCGATCGGCGACCGTGCTGATTGCTGCGGTGATCGGCGGCACCGGCACGTTCTTCGGGCCGGCGGCCGGCGCGGTGGTGTTGACTGCACTGAGCGTCGTCGTCGCGGGCGTGTCGCGCGCATGGGCGCTGTATCTCGGCGTGCTGTTCGTCGCGGTCGTCGCCGCCGCGCCGCGCGGGATCGCGGGCATCGCGCAGACGCTCGCGCGTGCGTCGCGCGGCGACACGCCTCCCGCCGAACGCTGGCGCGTGCTGTGCGGCATCGGCGCATGTGCGTTCTGGGTCGTCGCGATCGTCTGCGCAGCCGAACTCGGCTATGCATGGCGCTTCGCCCAGGATGGCGGCGCGGGCATCGCGTTCGGCGCATGGAGTATCGACGCCGATGCGCCGGCAGGCTGGGCCGTCGCATGCTCGGCGGCCGGCATCGGCACGTTGCTGTGGGGCTGGCGCGCACGGTTCCAGGACCACGGGCACGGCAAGCGGGAGGACAGGCGATGAACGGTAACGCGATCGCGCTGCACGGGATCGTGCAGCGCTTCGGTGCACAGACCGTGCTCGACGGCATCGAGCTGAACGTCCCGGCCGGCGAGCGTCATGCGCTGATCGGGCCGAACGGCGCGGGCAAGTCGACGCTGTTCGGGGTGATCGCCGGCGCGACGCGGCCGACGCGCGGGCGCGTCATGCTGCACGGCGTCGAGCTGCGCGGGCGCGGGCCGGTGGTGGCGAGCCGGCTCGGCATCGGCCGCAGTTTCCAGCAGACGAGCGCGTTCGCGCGATTGAGCGTGTTCGACAACCTGCGCTGCGCGGCGCTGCATGCGCCGGCCGAGCGGCGGCGCTGGTGGAACCGTCTGTGCGAATCCGCGTCGGTCGATCGCGCGGCCGCGCGCGTGCTGAGCGACATCGGTCTCGATGCGCGGCGCGACACGCCGGCCGGCGAACTCGGCTATGCGGAACAGCGCGCGCTCGATCTCGGCATCGCGCTCGCGAGCGGCGCGCGCACGCTGCTGCTCGACGAACCGACGGCCGGCATGAACCGCGATCAGGCGGCGCGGATGATCGCGCTGATTCGTGCGACGACGCAGGGCCGCACGGTGCTGATGATCGAGCACGACATGGACGCGGTGTTCGGCTTCGCCGAGCGCATCACGGTGCTCGTGCGCGGCGCGGTGGTCGCGACCGGCGTGCCCGACGCGATCCGCGCGGACGCGGCCGTGCGCGCCGCCTATCTTGGCGAGGGCGCATGAGCGTGCTGCTCGACATTCGCGGCCTGCGCGCGTGGTACGGGATGCAGCCCGTGCTCGACGGCGTCGATCTCGCGCTCGCGCCGGGCGAGACACTCGCGCTGCTCGGCCGCAACGGCTCGGGACGCTCGACGCTTGCGAAGGCCGTGATGGGGCTCGTCCGCGCTGCGGGCTCGGTGCGCGTCGCCGGCGCCGAATGCGCGGGCGCGCGCACGTTCGAGATCGCGCGGCGCGGTGTCGCTTACGTCGCTGAAAGCCGTGACGTGTTTCCGCTGCTGAGCGTGCGCGACAACCTGCGGCTCGGGCTGCGCGGCGTGCACGGCGCGGCCGAACGCCAGGCGCTCGACCGGTTGCTCGCGCGCTTTCCGCTGCTGGCCGCGCGGGCGGACGTGAAGGCCGGACGGCTGTCGGGCGGCGAGCAGCAGGTGCTCGCGCTGGTGCGCGCGCTCGCCGGCTGCCCGCGCGTGCTGATCGTCGACGAACCGGCCGAAGGGCTCGCGCCGCTCGCGGTCGACGAGGTCGGCGCGTGTCTCGCCGCGCTGCAGGCCGACGGCGTCGCGATCCTGCTGATCGAGCAGCGGCTGCAGCTCGCGCCGCGGCTCGCGCGGCGCGTCGCGGTGATGGGGCGCGGTCGGATCGTTCACGACGGCCTGCTCGACGGGCTCGGCGCCGATGTCGTCAGTGCATGGTTGAGTGCCGGCTGACCGTCCGTCCGCCGATTGTTCGGATAACTCCGCCAGTCAATTCGCGTCGAGCCGCTTTATCGCCGCCGCGCGAACCGCCAAGATTGCCAGCAAGGCTGGTGTGCGCCGCGACAGGCGCGATCGGCACCCATCCATCGAAAGTCTTCCGATTGAGGAATGAAATCATGAGCAAGCTGGCAAGCAAGGTAGCGATCGTCACGGGCGGGTCCAAGGGGATCGGTGCCGCGATCGCGAAGGCGCTGGCCGCCGAAGGCGCGTCGGTCGTGGTCAACTACGCGAGCAGCAAGGCCGGTGCCGATGCGGTCGTGAGCGCGATCGTCGAGGCGGGCGGCCGCGCGGTCGCGGTCGGCGGCGACGTGTCGAAGGCAGCGGACGCACAGCGCATCGTCGACACCGCGATCGAGACCTATGGCCGTCTCGACGTGCTGGTCAACAATTCCGGCGTGTACGAATTCGCGCCGATCGAGGCGATCACCGAAGAGCACTACCGCCGGCAATTCGACACGAACGTGTTCGGCGTGCTGCTGACCACGCAGGCCGCCGTCAAGCATCTCGGCGAAGGCGCGAGCATCATCAACATCAGCTCGGTGGTGACGAGCATCACGCCGCCCGCGAGCGCCGTATACAGCGGCACGAAGGGCGCCGTCGACGCGATCACCGGCGTGCTCGCACTCGAGCTGGGCCCGCGCAGGATCCGCGTGAACGCGATCAACCCGGGCATGATCGTGACCGAAGGCACGCACAGCGCGGGCATCATCGGTTCGGATCTCGAGAAGCAGGTGCGCAGCGAAACGCCGCTCGGCCGCCTCGGCGAGCCGGACGACATCGCGTCGGTCGCCGTGTTCCTCGCATCGGACGACTCCCGCTGGCTGACCGGTGAGCGCCTCGTCGCGAGCGGCGGGCTGCACTGACCGCGCGAGTCGGCGCGCGAGGCTACGCGCTCATCGCGAGCGCGTTCGCGCCGACATGCCAGCGCAGGCTTTCGACGACGAGTGCGTGATCGCATGCGTCGTCGAGCCCTGCGATCGTCATCGCGCCGACGATGCCGCCGCCGGCGAGCCGCAACGGCACGCCGCCGCCGTCGAGCGCATAGTCGACGTCCGACAAACCCTGCGACTGCAACGACCAGCCGGCGCGACGAAAGCGCGCGCCGACCTCGAGCGAACTGATGCCGAAACGGAACACCGTGTTCTGTCGTCGGCGGATCGCGTCGCTGTCGTTCGCGCGGCTGCCGTCCAGCGCGCAATAGAACAGCGGCGCGAATTCGCCGACGATGCCGACCGCGATCGGCAGCCCGCGGCGCACCGCGAGATTGACGGCGATGTCGCCGAGCCGGCGCGCGACGTCGGCATCGAAGTGCGACAGCATCGGAGTCGACGCGGTGTCGCTGAAGGGCGAGGGTGCGAAGCGGGGGAAGGTGGTCGCCATGGCAGTTCCGTGTCGTCGCAAATCCGGTTCACGCACGCGTTCTCGTCCTGCATCTCGCGCGCCAGCCGTCGATCGTTCAGCGCATCGATGCCGTCAGCGCCCGGGTGCCGCGTCGAGCATCCACTCGTGCGCGGGGTCGTTCTTGAACGCCCACGCGCGGCTCGGCCCGGCCATCACGTTCAGGTAATAGAGGTTGTAGCCATGCGGCGCGACCACCGGGTGATAGCCGCGCGGCACCATCACCACGTCGTGGTTCTCGACCGCGCACGCCTCGTCGAGACTGCGGTCGTCCGTGTACACGCGCTGAAACGCGAAACCCTGCGGCGGATCGATCCGGTGGTAATAGGTTTCCTCGAGCGACGTTTCATCCGGCGCCGCGTCGCGATCGTGCTTGTGCGGCGGATAGCTGCTCGAGTGGCTCGCGGGCGTGATCACTTCGACGACGAGCAGCCGGTCGGCGGCCGGGTTGTCGCCCATCAGGATGTCGCACACGTAGCGCGTGTTGGTGCCTTGCCCGCGCACCGCGCGCCGCATCCGTTCGCCGTCGAGGCGTTGCACGCGCTTGTCGCCGCTTGCGTAAGGCGCGGTGCACAGCGCGACTTCCGCATCGCGCGTCGCGACGAGCGTGACGGTCTTGCCGCCCGGCACGTACAGCGCATCCGGTGATACTTCCTCGAACACGCTGTCGCGCTTGCCGAGCGCATCGTAGGTCTCGCCGTCGACTTGCGCGCGCAGCGTGCCCGTGAGCACGACGACGCACAGTTCGCGCGCGCCGGTATCGAGCGTTTCGGTGTCGCCGGCCTTCAGGCGCAGCGCGCGAAAGCCGACGTGTTTCCAGCCGGCCGATTCGGGCGTCACGTTGCAGATTTCGCGGTCGGCGGATGCCTTGACCAGCAGGGGAGAAATCGTCATGGAACGGGGCTCCGCAATGGGGTGACAGCGGGGTGACAGGGCTTACGCGCTCAACCGGTCGACGATCGCGCGCAGCGATTCGTAGCCCTTCTTCGCATACTGATAGCTCGGCGCGACGGCCGGGTCCTGCTCGGCCTCGACCACGAGCCAGCCTTCGTAGCCGGCGTCCTTCAGCGTGCGCAGCGTCGCTTCGTAATCGAGCGCGCCGTCTCCCGGCACCGTGAAGGTGCCGTTGATCACGCCGTTCAGGAAGCTCCAGCCGCCGTTGCGCGCCTGCGTGACGACCTGCGGCCGCACGTCCTTGCAGTGCACGTGCACGACGCGCGACACGTGTTTCGTCAGCAGTGCGACCGGATCGGCCGCGCCGCCGAAATACGCGTGGCCGGTGTCGAACAGCAGGAACACCTTCGCCGGATCGGTCAGCGCCATCAGCCGGTCGACGTCGGCGGGCGATTCGACGTATGCGCCCATGTGGTGATGGTAGGCGAGCTTGATCCCGTAGGTCTCGAGCAGGTGCGCGCCGAATGCGTCGAGGCGTGCCGCATAGCGTCGCCAGGTTTCATCGTCGACGAAACGCGGCCGCTTCGCGACCGGCGTGTCGATGCTGCCCTGGATCGTGCCCGCGCATTCGCCGTACACCACGACCTTCACGTCGTTGAACTGCAGCTTCGTCATGTGCGCGCGGCAGCGCTCGATTTCGGCGGCGAGCGCATCGGCATCGCTCATGCCGGGTTCGACTTCCGCAAGGAAGCCGGAATACCAGCCCGACACGCATACGAGCCCGAATTCGGCGAGCTTCGCCTTCAGCTCGGGGCCCGTTTTCGGAAACTTGTTGCCGAGCTCGAAGCCCGCATAGCCGATTTCGGCGCCTTCCTTCAGCGCCGTCTCGAGCGGCGTCTCGCCGCCGAGCGACGGCAGGTCGTCGTTCATCCACGACAGGGGATTGATACCGATGCGAACGTTCCAGCTCATGACTTGCTTCCTTGGTTCGAATGTTGTTGTCGCGACGCGCAGGATTGAAATGGAACGCGTGTCAATGCCGCTGCCGGGTCTTCGCGTCGAGATACGCGCGATGCGCATCGCCGACGCCGGCGCGTGCGGACACCTGCGGCACCGCGACGTCCCACCATGCGCCGCCGTCCGCGGTCGTGCGCTCGTGCGTCGTGTCGATCACGATGACCTGGCTCGTCTTCGCCGCGCGCGCACGCTTCATTTCGCTGCGCAGCTCGCCGACGTCGCGCACGTGCACGGCTTCGGCGCCCATCGCGCGCGCATGCATCGCGAAGTCGATCGTCGAGCGTTCGCCGCCCTCGGGCACACAGTCGTCGAGCATGTTGTTGAAGCTCGCGCCGCCGCAGTTCAGTTGCAGCCGCTCGATGCAGCCGTAGCCGCGGTTGTCGAGGATCACGACGATGATCTTGCGGCCGAGCATCACGGACGTCGCGAGTTCAGCGTTGAGCATCATGTACGAGCCGTCGCCGACGATCACGATCACTTCGCGCTCGGGCCGCGCGAGCTTCGCGCCGAGGCCGCCCGCGACCTCGTAGCCCATGCACGAGTACGCGTAGTCCATGTGATAGTTGCCCGGCACGCCGCTGCGCCACAGCTTGTGCAGCTCGGCGGGCAGCGTGCCGGCCGCGCACACGACGAGATCGTCGCGCGCGCTGTCGCGCCCCGCATCGGCCGCGGAGTCGCGCACCGCGCCGATCACTTCCGCGTCGTACGGCAGCGTGTCCTTCGGCACGCGCGTGGTCAGCTCGGTCACGCGCGCGTTCCACGCGGCGGCCTGGTCGCGGTTCGCGGCGGTCCACGCCGCATCCGCCTGCCAGCCCGCGAGCGCGGCCGACAGCTGGCCGAGGCCGGTGCGCGCGTCGGCGATCAATTGCCGGCCGCGTTTCTTGCCCGCGTCGAACGGTTGCACGTTCAGGCTCAGCAGCGTCGCGCTGCCGAACAGCGCGTGCGAGCCGGTCGTGAAGTCCTGCAGGCGCGTGCCGACCGCGAACACCACGTCGGCCTGCGCGGCCGCGCGATTCGCGGCGGGCGAGCCCGTCACGCCGATCGAGCCGAGGTTCAGCGGATGGTCCCACGCGAGGCTGCCCTTGCCGGCCTGCGATTCGGCGACCGGCACACCGTGCGTGTCGGCGAACGTGCGCAGCGCGTCCCATGCCTGGCTGTACAGCACGCCGCCGCCGGCGACGATCAGCGGCTTCTTCGCGGCCTTCAGCACGTCCAGCGCGTCCGCGAGTTCGAGCGCGTCGGCGGGTGGCCGGCGCATCCGGATCACCGGCGGCGCGAAGAAATCTTCCGGCCAGTCGTACGCGAAGGTCTGCACGTCCTGCGGCAGCGCGAGGCACACGGGCCCGCACTGCGCGGGGTCGGTCATCACCTGGATCGCCCGCGGCAGCGCGACGAGCAACTGTTCCGGCGACGTGATCCGGTCGAAGTAGCGCGTCACCGGCCGGAAGCAGTCGTTCGCGCTGACGTCGCCCTGTTCGAAATCCTCGACCTGCTGCAGCACCGGGTCGGGCAACCGCGACACGAACACGTCGCCGGGCAGCAGCAACAGCGGCAGCCGGCCGACGTGCGCGAGCGCGGCGGAGGTCAGCATGTTGGTCGCGCCGGGGCCGATGCTCGACGTCGCGGCCATCATCCGCTGGCGGAAATTCGCTTTCGCGAACGCGACGGCCGCATTCGCCATGCCTTGCTCGTTGTGCGCGCGGAACGTCGGCAGCCGGTCCTTTTCGGCGTGCAGCGCCTCGCCGAGCCCGGCCACGTTGCCGTGCCCGAAAATCGCGAACACGCCGCCGCAGTACGGCAGGATTTCGGTGCGGCCGTCCGGCTGGACGACTTCGGCGCGCAGGGCGGCCAGGTAGCGCACGAGCGCCTGGCTGACGGTCAGTCTCACGGTGGTGGTCATCGTCTGTCGATCAGGAGGGGTCGGGTGGTCATCACGGATATCTGCATCAGGCTGCTGCCTCGGCGCGTGCGGCGGCACGGCGGCCGAGCCAGGCGTCGACCAGCTGCGCGAAATTGCCGGCGACTTCGTCGATCAGCGCCTGGTCGTCGATCCGGCCGGCGAGCCAGTGCAGGGACGCGTCGGCCCACAGCGTACGGCCGACCATGAAGCCCTTGACGATCGGGTTGGTGGCCGAGCGGAAGCTGTCGACGAGGTACTGCAGCGGCTGGTTCAGCCCGAGGATCACCGCGCCACGGCAGTACGGATCGCGCTCGGCTACGAGCGTTTCGAGCCGCGCCCAGCCGTCGGCGCTCATCGGCGCGAGCTTCCACCACTCGGGCATCACGCCGAGGTTGTAGAAGCGCGCGACCGTGCGCAGCACCGCATCGTCCTCGGTGCCGGCCGGCGTGACCGCGCGCGGCGGAATGATTTCCAGCAGCAGCTCGTTGCCGCTCGCGCGCGTGGCTTCCCACAGCTCCAGCACGCGCTGCTCCTGTGCGACGCGCAGGTCGACGTCGTCGTCGGGGTGGTAGTGGACGAGACACTTCACGACCTGCTCGGTCGGCCAGTGCGTGAGCGACGAGCCGACCGAGCGCGTATCGTCGAAGCACAGCGGCCGCGAGCCGGGCAGCTCGACCGGGCGGCCGACCCACCAGCCGCGGCCGGTGGCCGACGCGAGCGCCTCGCTGCCGTACGCGCCGCCGTCGATCAGCACGCCGACATGGCCTTCGATATGGCGATCGCGTTCGACCTGTTCGGCCGCGCGCACGAGCAGGCGCTTCAGCGTCTTGATCCGCGCCTCGTCCGCGCCGGCCTGCACCGCGAGTTCGTAGAACTGGCTGCGATGGTCGAATGCCATCACGCACAGGTCGTCCCATTCGCGGCGCGGCACCGTCACGCGATGCAGGTGCGCGAGCGTGCGATCGGCGTCCACCCGCGGATTGCGGCTGCCGCCGAACCAGTGCGCGAGTTCGGCCGGCGTCGGCATCGCGGCGGAACACGCGTGGCGCGACACGACGATCGCGCCGCACGCGTTCGCGATGCGCGTCGATTCCGCCCAGTCGCGCCCGCGCAGCAGCCCGGACAGCAGCCCGGACAGGAACGCGTCGCCCGCGCCGAGCACGTTCAGCACTTCGACGCGTTCGCCGTGGAAGGTCGGTGCATCCTCGATGCGCGCGGGGATGTCGCCCTCGATCACGCAGCAGCCGAGCGCACCGCGCTTGACCACCAGCGCCGCGCCGCTCGCACGACGCACGGCTTGCAGCGATGCGATCAGGTCGTGCGGCACGCCGCCCGCGATCAGGAATTCCTCCTCGGTGCCGACCAGCAGGTCGAACTCGCCGAGCACCTGCTGCAGCTGCCGCGTGACCTGCGCGTCCGGCACGTAGCGGTTCTCGCCCGCGCCGCGCGGTGTCAGCCCCCACAGCACTGGCCGGTAGTCGATGTCGAGAATGCGCACGACACCGTGGCGGCGCGCGTAGCCGAGCGCGGTCAGCGATGCCTCGCGGGTGCCCGGCGTCGACAGATGGGTGCCGGTGATCGCGAGCGCGCGGCAACCGGCGATGAAGTCCTCGCGGATCTCGTCGGCGCGCACGGCCATGTCCGCGCAGTTCTCGCGCACGAACAGCAGCGGGAACGTGTCGCGATCCTTCAGACCGAGCAGCACCAGCGCGGTCAGCCGTTCCGGATCCGTCTGCAGCTGGCTCGTGTCGCAGCCTTCGCGCTCGAGCGTCTCGCGCACGAAGCGGCCCATCTGCTCGTCGCCGACGCGCGAGATCATCGCGGTCTTCAGTCCGAGCCGGGCGACGCCGAACGCGACGTTGCCCGACGAGCCGCCGAGATACATCTGGAAGCTGCGCGCGTCTTCCAGGCGGCTGCCGTACTGTTGCGCGTAAAGGTCCACGGCGACGCGGCCGAGGCAGGCGAGATCGATGGGGCGGTCAGTCGGAAAGTTCAACGGGCTCATATCACGTATCACGCTCGCGGCCGGCGTTCGACCTTGCCGGCGGATTGGGGACCGATCCAGCGACGGATCTTCGTCGCATGTCGCGACACGACGCGAATGCGCCTGCCGCAACGACTCGGGCTACGGAACGGAGTCTAGACTTTTTGGAAATCTAGTTCCCTAGGTGAAATCACGTAGAAATAAATTTCCAAATTTTCGACGAAGTGATCTACAGTTTCATCCGGATGCTTCAGTCCGTTATCGGACTCGGCCCGGCGGCGCGCAACGCGCCGTTTTCCGCCCCCGGAGATGAGGAGACAGAGTGATCATGAAGACCAAGCTGATGGCCGCCGCGGCCGCCGCGATCCTGGCCATGCCGCTCGCGCATGCCGAGAAGATCGGCGTGACGATGGCATCGTTCGACGACACGTTCCTGACGATCCTGCGCAACAGCATCGCCGATTCCGCGAAGAAGGACGGCGCGACCGTGCAGATCGAGGACGGCGGCAACGACGTCGGCAAGCAGTTGAGCCAGGTCCAGAACATGATCGCGCAGAAGGTCGACGCGATCATCGTGAATCCGGTCGATACCGACGCGACGCCGAAGATCACGAAGATGGTGGCCGCCGCGAAGATTCCGCTCGTCTACGTGAACCGCAAGCCGGTCGATTTCGACAAGCTGCCGGCCGGCGTCGCGGTGGTCGCGTCCGACGAGAAGCAGTCGGGCACGCTGCAGGCGCGCCAGGTGTGCAAGCTGCTCGGCGGCAAGGGCGACATTCTCGTGCTGATGGGCGAGCTGTCCAACGAGTCGGCGCGTGCGCGCACCAAGGACATCGAGGACGTGATCGCGACCAGGGACTGTTCCGGCATGAAGATCGTCGACAAGCGCGAAGGCAAGTGGAGCCGCACGCAAGGCCAGGACATCACGATGAACTGGCTGAGCTCCGGCACGAAGTTCGACGCGATCATCTCGAACAACGACGAAATGGCGATCGGCGCGATCAACGCGCTGAAGGCCGCGCGCAAGCTGACGCCGAGGACGGTCGTCGCAGGCATCGACGCGACGCCGGACGGGCTCGCGGCGATGAAGAGCGGCGACCTGAAGGTGTCCGTGTACCAGAACGCGGCCGGGCAGGGTGCGCAGGCCGTCGCGACCGCGCTGAAGCTCGCGAAGAAGCAGCCGGTCGACCGCTACGTGAACGTGCCGTTCGAGCTCGTCACGCCGGAGAACATGAACCAGTACGCGAAGCACTGACCGGTTTTTCCGCTGAACTGCGCGAGCCCGGCGCGTCCGGGTTCGCGTGTGACTTTCGAGGAACGTCCATGTTTACAGCCAGGATGGCGCGCTCGATGGCCAGCGAAAGCGCGCCGGCCGCCTCGTTCGCCGCGTCGGGTTCGTCCGGTGCGTCCGTCGACGATTGCCTGCTCGAGGTGCGCGGCGTCGGCAAGTCGTTTCCCGGCGTCGTCGCGCTCGACGGCGTGCAGTTCCGCGTGCGCCGCGGCACCGTGCATGCGCTGATGGGCGAGAACGGCGCCGGCAAGTCGACGCTGATGAAGATCATCGCCGGCGTCTACACGCCCGACCAGGGCGAGATCCTGATCAACGGCGAGCCGGTCGTGCTGAGCGGTCCGCTCGACGCGCTCGATCGCGGGATCGCGATGATCCACCAGGAACTCAACCTGATGCCGTACATGACGGTCGCGGAGAACATCTGGATCCGCCGCGAACCGAAGAACCGCTTCGGCCTGATCGATCACGCCGAGCTGCGCCGCCGCACCGCCGCGCTGTTCGAGCGGCTGTCGATCGACATCGACCCCGAAGCCGACGTGCGCACGCTGACGGTCGCGAGCCGCCAGATGGTCGAGATCGCGAAGGCGGTGTCGTTCGACTCGGACGTGCTGATCATGGACGAGCCGACCTCCGCGCTGACCGACAAGGAGGTCACGCACCTGTTCCGGATCATTCGCCAGCTGCGCGAGCAGGGCAAGGGCATCGTCTACATCACGCACAAGATGAACGAGCTGTTCGAAATTGCCGACGAGTTCTCGGTGTTCCGCGACGGCAAGTACATCGGCACGCATGCGTCGACCGACGTCACGCGCGACGACATCATCCGGATGATGGTCGGCCGCGAGATCACGCAGATGTTTCCGAAGGAGGAGGTGCCGATCGGCGACGTCGTGCTGGCCGTGAAGAACCTCGGCGTCGACGGTGTGTTCCGCGACGTCAGCTTCGAGCTGCGCGCGGGCGAGATTCTCGGCGTCGCGGGCCTCGTCGGCTCGGGGCGCTCGAACGTCGCGGAGGCGCTGTTCGGCGTCGTGCCGGCCACCTCGGGCGAGATCCGGATCGACGGCAAGCCGGTGCGAATTTCCACGCCCGCGCAGGCGATGAAGCACGGGATGGCGTTCCTCACCGAGGACCGCAAGGACACCGGCTGCTTCCTGAATCTCGACCTCCTCGCGAACATGGAAACGGCGGTGCTCAGCAACCGCTACGTGAAGTTCAATTTCGTGCGGCAGGCGCAGTTGAAGCGCGACTGCGAGGAAATGAGCCGGATGCTGCGCGTGAAGACGCCGGGGCTGCACGAGGAAATCCAGAACCTGTCGGGCGGCAACCAGCAGAAGGTGCTGATCGGCAGATGGTTGCTGACGCAACCGCGCATCCTGATCCTCGACGAGCCGACGCGCGGGATCGACGTCGGCGCGAAGGCCGAGATCCACCGGCTCGTCAGCGCGCTCGCCGCCAAGGGCGTCGCGGTTCTGATGATCTCGTCGGAAATGCCGGAAGTGCTCGGCATGAGCGACCGCGTGATGGTGATGCACGAAGGCCGGATGACCGGCATCGTCGAGCGCAAGGACGCCGACCAGGTCCGCATCATGGACCTGGCGTCGCGCTGAGCCGCAACAAGCATGGAGACAACTGAAATGGGCAACCTGAACCCGGTCGCGGACGCGCAGTCCATGACGATCAAGACGCGGCACGCGAAGTGGCCGCCCGAACTGAGCATCTTCCTCGTGCTGGTGGGCATCAGCCTGTTCTTCGAGGTGATCGGCTGGCTCGTCGTCGGCCAGAGCTTCCTGTTCAACGCGGAGCGGCTCGAGATCATCGTGTTGCAGATGGCCGTGATCGGCATCATCGCGGTTGGCGTGAACCTCGTGATCATCACCAGCGGGATCGACCTGTCGTCGGGGTCGGTCGTCGCCGCGGCGGCCGTCGTGTCGGCCAGCCTCGCACAGGTGTCCGATTTTCCGCGCGCGGTGTTCCCGCACCTGACCGACCTGCCGGTGATCTGGCCGGTGCTGGCCGGCGTGTGCGTCGGCCTGCTGGTCGGCCTCCTGAACGGCTCGCTGATCGCGCTGACGGGGATCCCGCCGTTCATCGCGACGCTCGGCACGATGGTTGCCGCGCGCGGCTTCGCAAAGTGGTTCACCAACGGGATGCCGGTGTCGATGCTGACCGACCAGTTCGCGGCGATCGGCGCGGGCGCGAACCCGGTGATCATCTTCGTCGTGGTGGCGGCGATCTTCCACGTCGTGCTGCGCTACACGCGCTTCGGCAAGTACACGTATGCGATCGGCGCGAACCGCCACGCGGCCGTCGTGTCGGGCATCAACGTGACGCGCCACCTGGTGTTCGTCTATGCGATCGCGGGCCTGCTGAGCGGGATCGCGGGCACCGTGACGGCCGCGCGTGCGATCTCCGGCCAGTCGGGCATGGGCGTGATGTACGAGCTCGACGCGATCGCGGCCGTCGTGATCGGCGGCACGTCGCTGTCGGGCGGTCTCGGGCGCGTGACGGGCACCGTGATCGGCGTGCTGATCCTCGGCGTGATGACGTCGGGCTTCACGTTCATCCGGATCGACGCGTATTACCAGGAGATGGTCAAGGGCGCGATCATCGTCGCGGCCGTGATCGCCGACCAGTATCGCAACAAGAAGTCGCGGCGCTGATCCGCCACGGCCGAATACGCAACCTTCCGGGAAGAAGATGAAGATCGCTCTGGATCCCTACATGATTCGCCACCTGCCGCTCGACCGGCTGCCGCACGCCGTCGCCGAGCTCGGCTACGACCAGATCGAGCTGTCGCCGCGCAGCGACTTTCTCGACTGGTGGGTGATGCCGCGCGCGACGCGCGAGCGCATGGCCGCGTTCCGGCACGCGTTGCGCGCAAGCGGCGTGGGCCTCGCGTCGCTGCAGCCGATGTACCGCTGGGCCAGCCCGTTCGACGACGAGCGGCAGTGGGCCGTGCGCTGCTGGAAGAAGGCGATCGAGGTCGCGCTCGAGATGGAATGCCCGCTGATGGTGTCCGAATTCGGGCGTGGCGCGTCGCCGGAGCGCTCGGTCGGCGAACGGCCGGGCGCGAACCCGAAGGAGCTGTGCGAAGCCGCGTGGTTCCGTTCGATGGACGAGCTGCTGCCGATCCTCGAGCGCGAACGCATCGTGCTGTCGGTCGAGCCGCATCCGGAGGACTGGATCGAGCAGCTGCAGCCGGCGATCGACATCGTCACGAACATCGGCTCGCCATCGCTGAAACTGTCGTACATCGCGCCGCACACGTTCTACTACGGCGACGACATGGCGGCGATGATCGCGGCGGCCGCGCCGATTCTCGCGCACGTGCGCGTGGCCGACACCTTCGATCACCGCAAGAGCAGCCAGCTACGCTACATCGTGAACCCGCCGGGCTCGAACCAGGTCCGCGTGCACCAGCATCTCGACATCGGGCAGGGCGAGATCGACTGGGACATGTTTTTCGGCGCACTCGGCAGCGCCGGTTTCGACGGCGTGATGTCGTCGTGCGTGTTCGCGTGGGAGGACCGCGCGGAAGCATCGTCGCGCTACATGCGCGACACGATCCGGCGCTACGTCGAGCGCCATTTCGAACGGGCGACCGCACGCTGACCCGCCTGGAACCAATGCTGACCGGCGCGGCACGGGCCGCGCCGTTGACGAACGAACGACTGGAGATATCCGGATGACCTTGCAAATCGGCGTGATCGGCTGCGGCGCGATCGGCCAGGACCATATCCGCAGGCTCACACGCACGCTGTCCGGCGCGCGCGTGGTGGCCGTCAACGACATCGATCCGCTGCAGGCGCGCGAAGCGGTGACGAAGTACGGGCTCGACGCGGAAATCTACGGCGACGGCCACGAGGTGGTCGCGGCCGCCGACGTGCAGGCCGTGCTCGTCACGTCGTGGGGGCCGACGCACGAAGCGTTCGTGCTCGACGCGATCGCGCACGGCAAGCCGGTCTTCTGCGAGAAGCCGCTCGCGGTGACGGCCGACGGTTGCATGCGCATCGTCGAGGCCGAGGTCGCGCACGGCAAGCGGCTCGTGCAGGTCGGCTTCATGCGGCCGTACGACGAAGGCTATCGCGCGCTGAAGCGCGTGATCGACGGCGGCGAGATCGGCGCGCCGCTGATGCTGCATTGCGCGCATCGCAACCAGTCGGTCGGCGAGCGCTATACGACCGACATGGCGATCACCGACACGCTGATCCACGAGCTCGACGTGCTGCGCTGGCTGCTCGGCGAGGACTACGCGAGCGCACAGGTCGTCTACCCGAAGAAGACGCGTCATGCGAGCGCGCATCTCGCCGATCCGCAAATCGTGCTGCTCGAAACCGCGAGCGGCGTGCGCATCGACGTCGAGATCTTCGTCAATTGCCAGTACGGCTATGACATCCAGTGCGAGGTGGTCGGCGAGAACGGCATCGCGAAGCTGCCCGATCCGCCCGCGGTCGGGCTCAAGCATGCGGCGCGGCAGTCGGTCGAGATCATGACCGACTGGAAGGAGCGCTTCATCGCGTCGTACGACGTCGAGCTGCAGGCGTTCATCGACGGCGTGCGACAGGGCGCGCTGACCGGCCCGTCCGCATGGGACGGCTATGCGGCGGCGGTCGCGGCCGATGCGTGCGTGCGCGCGCAGCAGAGCGGGGTGGTCGAGCCGATCGCGATGGCCGAACGTCCGACGTTTTATCGCGGCTGAACCGGCTGAACAAGCTGATACCGGGCCGCGTGTTCATGCGGCCACGCTCGCGGCCGCGCGCCGCTTTCCTGATGAACCGACCGACATGACGATGAAGATTGGCTGCGCGCCCTGCTGCTGGGGCGTCGACGATGTGAAGAACCCGCACCTGCCGCCGTGGCGGCGCGTGCTCGCCGAAGCTGCGGAGGCCGGCTATTCGGGCATCGAGCTCGGCCCGTACGGCTACATCCCGCTCGAGCTCGACGTGGTGAGCGCCGAGCTCGAACGGCAGCGCTTGAGCATCACCGCCGGCACGATCTTCGACGACCTGGTGTCGCCGGAGAATCTGCCGAACCTGCTGCGCCAGACACGCGAGATTTGCGCGCTGATCTCGCGCTTGCCGAAGCTGCCGACGCAGCCGGGTCAGCGCCATGCGGCGCCGTACCTGGTCGTGATGGACTGGGGGCACGACGAACGCGACTACGCGGCCGGCCATGCCGATCGTGCGCCGCGCCTGTCCGACGAGCGCTGGGCGCGCATGGTCGATCACATTCGCGAGATCGCGACGATCGCGCGCGACGAATTCGGCGTGCGCGCGGTGATCCATCCGCATGCGGGCGGCTACATCGAGTTCGCGGACGAGATCGACCGGATCGTCGCCGATATCGCCGCCGATACGGTGGGCCTCT
Organism: Burkholderia sp. AW49-1; assembly: GCF_053427845.1. Lineage (NCBI taxonomy): Bacteria > Pseudomonadati > Pseudomonadota > Betaproteobacteria > Burkholderiales > Burkholderiaceae > Burkholderia > Burkholderia sp. AW49-1. The sequence goes on from NZ_JBSAXF010000025.1 coordinate 38,118, forward strand.
GTCTCGACACCGGCCACCTGTACTACTCGGGGATGGATCCCGAGACGTGGCTGCGCCGTCACGCGGCGCGGCTCGACTACGTGCATTTCAAGGATATCGACGCGGCCGTGTACCACGCGGTGATGGGCGAGCACATCGCGTTCTTCGCGGCGTGCGCGCGCGGCGTGATGTGCCCGATCGGCAACGGCGTGCTCGACTACCGTGCGATCCGTCGCGCGCTCGACGACATCGGCTATGCGGGCTACATCACGATCGAACAGGAGCGCGATCCGCGCAATGCCGGCACGAGCCTGCGCGACGTCGCGGCGAGCCGCGCGTTTCTCGCGTCGGCCGGATTCGCGTAATCGGCCTCGGCCCGACATTCTGAACACTGAACACGAACAGGAACAACACAATCATGATCGACGGACAGATTCTGCTCGGACATTCGATTCCCTGGGGCATGGTCGGCGGCGGGCTAGGCAGCCAGATCGGCTACAGCCACCGGTCGGCCGCGTTGCGCGACGGCAGTTTCCGGCTGGTCGCCGGCGCATTCGACATCGATGCCGAGCGCGGCCGGCAGTTCGGCGTGAAGCTCGGCGTCGACGCCGAACGTTGCTATTCCGACTACCGGACGATGTTCGAGGCCGAGGCGAAGCGTGCCGACGGCATTCGCGCGGTGTCGATCGCGACGCCCAACAACACACACTTCGAGATCTGCCGCGCCGCGCTGAACGCCGGGCTGCACGTGGTCTGCGAGAAGCCGCTGTGCTTTACGACCGACGAGGCCGAGACGCTGCAGCGGCTGTCGGTCGAGAAGAACCGCATCGTCGGCGTCGCGTACGGTTATTCAGGTCACCAGATGATCGAGCAGGCGCGCGAGATGATCGCGCGCGGCGATCTCGGCGAGATCCGCATCGTGCAGATGCAGTTCGCGCACGGCTTCCACAGCGAGGGCGTCGAGGCCGCGAGCGCGGCCGCCCGCTGGCGCGTCGACCCGAAGTTCGCGGGCCCGAGCTACGTGCTCGGCGACATCGGCACGCATCCGCTGTACATCTCGGAAGTGATGGCGCCCGAGCTGAAGATCCGCCGTCTGATGTGCTCGCGGCAAAGCTTCGTGAAGAGCCGCGCGCCGCTCGAGGACAACGCGTTCACGATCATGGAATACGACACGGGCGCGATCGGCTACGTCTGGTCGAGCGCGGTGAACGCGGGTTCGATGCACGGGCAGAAGGTGCGCGTGATCGGCTCGAAGGCGAGCGTCGAATGGTGGGACGAACATCCGAACCAGTTGCGCTACGAAATCCAGGGGCAACCCGCGCAGGTGCTCGATCGCGGAATGGGCTATCTGCATCCGCACGCCTTGCGCGAGGACCGCATCGGCGCCGGGCATCCGGAAGGGCTGTTCGAAGCGTGGTCGAACCTGTATGCGCGTTTCGCGCTCGCGATGGACGCGGCCGACCGCGGCGACGCGCAGGCATTGAAGCAGATCCGCTTTCCGGACGTCCACGCGGGCGTCGAAGGCGTGCGCTGGGTCGAGAACTGCGTGCGGTCCGCCGATGCGGGCGGCGTGTGGGTCGACTATCGTTGAGCCATGGACGGCCGATGCGCGGCATCGGCCAGCGGCGGCGGGTGTCGGCGTCCGCGTCGGTAGACGCCCTAATCTTTACGGCACGGCGAGCGCGTTGGAAAATCGTTTCCATTACCGCCGTGGAGCGTGTGCAGGTGATGATCGAGCGCGTGGGAGCGAGCGTGCGGCGCGGTCCGTGCCGCAAACGTGATTAAATTCGCCCTTCATGCATGTGTACAGGTGAGTCCCGGGCGGCGTGCGTCGGTATCGCGCGCGCATCGGGGCCGTCAACTTCGCGCTATCCGATGAGTTCATCCGAGAAACCTCCCGCCACCGTCGAGCAGTTCCTGCAGCATCTGACGCAGGAGTACGACGGCCTCAGCAATCGCCTGAAGGTGATCGCGCGTCACGTGGAAACGCATCGGGACCAGCTTGGCCTGGAAGGCATCCAGTCGCTCGCGGAGGCGTGCGGGGTCCAGCCGTCGGCTGTCGTGCGGTTCGCGAAGCATTTCGGCTTTTCCGGCTTCTCCGAGATGCAGAGATTGTTCCGCGAGGGCCTGGCCCAGCAGATCGCGCCGGGCCGCGCGTACAACCTGCGATTGCGCGACGTGATCGAATCGGGCTCGTCGAGCCTGCAGCCCGAGCAGATTGCCGACGAATTCATCAAGGGCAGCATTGCCGGGATGCAGCAGTTGCGGCAGACGCTCGACCCGCAGGCGCTCGCACAGGCCGTCGACCTGCTCGCCGACACGCAGGCAATCTGGATCGCCGGCTCGCGCCGCGCGTTTCCGATCGCCGTCTATCTCGACTACGCGCTGCAGCACACCGACAAGCGCATCGGCCTGTTCAGCGCGCTCGGCAGCATGCATCTCGGACAGATCCGGTCGGTGCGCGAGGGCGACGTGATGATCGTGATCTCGTTCATGCCGTATGCGGACGAGACGGTGCAGGTCGCGCAGCAGGCCGTGCAGCGCGGCGCGCGCCTGATCGCGATCACCGACAGCCGGATGAGCCCGCTGGCGCGGGAGGCGGAGGTGACGCTGATGGTGCAGGACAGCGCGACGTTCGGATTCCGTGCGCTGACCGCGACGATGGGCCTCGCGCAGAGCCTGTTCGTGGCGCTCGCATATCGGCTCGAGTTGTCGTACCTGCCGACCGCCGACGGCGCGCACGACACGAAGGCCAGCTGACGCCGGCCTTCCGCATGCGTGCCGCCCGCGGGCACATCCTGCGGGCGGTCACATACCGCCGTGCTTACTTCGCGGTCGGCATCGCGAACTCCGCGCCCTTGCCGATGCTCGACGACCAGCGCTGCATCACCGACTTCTGGCGCGTGTAGAAGCGCACGCCTTCCTCGCCGTATGCATGCATGTCGCCGAACAGGCTCTTCTTCCAGCCGCCGAAGCCGTGCCATGCCATCGGCACCGGGATCGGCACGTTGATGCCGACCATGCCGACGTGGATGCGCCGCGCGAATTCGCGTGCGATGCCGCCGTCGCTCGTGAAGCACGACACGCCGTTGCCGAACTCGTGCGCGTTGATCAGGTCGACCGCTTCGCCGAAGTCCTTCACGCGTACGCAGCCGAGCACGGGCCCGAAGATTTCTTCCTTGTAGATGCGCATGTCGGGCGTCACATGATCGAACAGCGTGCCGCCGGTGAAGAAGCCCGCCTCGCGGCCCGGCACGCGCAGCCCGCGCCCGTCGACCACCAGCTGCGCGCCTTCGCTGACGCCTTGCTCGATATAGCCTTCGATGCGCTTGAGCGCTTCGCCGGTGACGATCGGACCCATCTCGACTTCCGGCGACATCCCGTCGCCGATCACCAGCTTGCGTGCGCGCTCGGCGACCGCCGGCACGATCTTGTCGGCCACGTCGCCGACCAGCACCGCGACGCTGATCGCCATGCAGCGTTCGCCCGCCGAGCCGTACGCGGCGCCGATCAGCGCGTCGACCGCCTGCTCGATGTTCGCGTCGGGCATCACGACGAGGTGGTTCTTCGCGCCGCCGAGCGCCTGCACGCGCTTGCCCGACTGCACCGCGCGCTGCTGCACGTAGGCCGCGATCGGCGTCGAGCCGACGAAGCTGACGGCCTGCACGTCCGGATGGTCGAGCAGCGCGTCGACCGCGCCCTTGTCGCCCTGCACGACGTTGAACACGCCGGCGGGCAGGCCGGCCTGCGTGAGCAGGTCGGCCATGAACAGCGCCGCCGACGGGTCGCGTTCGCTCGGCTTCAGCACGAACGTGTTGCCCGTCGCGAGCGCGACCGGGAACATCCAGCACGGCACCATGCACGGGAAGTTGAACGGCGTGATCCCGGCGACGACGCCGAGCGGCTGGCGCATCGTCCAGTTGTCGATGCCGGTGCTGACCTGGTCGGTAAAGTCGCCCTTCAGCAGTTGCGGCACGCCGCATGCGAATTCGATGATGTCGATGCCGCGCGCGACTTCGCCCTGCGCGTCGGAGAACACCTTGCCGTGCTCAGCCGTGATGATCGCCGCGAGCGTGTCGCGGTGTTCGTTCATCAGCTGCAGGAAGCGGTGCAGCACGCGTGCGCGGCGGATCGGCGGCGTGGCGGCCCAGGCCGGGAACGCGGCGTAGGCGGACGCGACGGCCTGCTGCACCTCGTGGTCGCCGGCGAGCGCGACGCGGCGCACCGCGCGGCCGAGCGCCGGATTGAGGACGTCCTGGAAGCGGCCGCTGCGGCCGGCAACGGGCGCGCCGTCGACATAGTGGCCGACGTCGGTGTCGGACGTGTAGGCGGGAACCGGGTTCATCGTGTCTCCTGAGGATGGGGGTGGACGGAACCTAGTCTAGGCAAAGCGGCGGGGCGGGAGAAGGCCGCTCAGCTTGATTCACTGTTCAGAATTCTGAATAATCAGCGAATGAATCAGCAAAATGTCCAGGCGCTCTGGCCGCACATCCATTCGCTGACGGTGCTGGCGGCGGCAGGCAGTTTCACCGCCGCCGCGCAGCGGCTCGGCATCAGCAAGGCCGCGATGAGCCAGCGTATCGCCGATCTCGAGAAGGCGGCCGGCGTGCCGCTGGTGCGGCGCACGACGCGCAGCGTGCGGCTCACCGATGCGGGGCAGACGCTGGTCGACAGCACGCGCGACGCGTTCGAATCGATCGGCCAGCATTTCGCGCGCGTGAAGGACCTGGCCGGGGAACCGCGCGGGCTGCTGCGCGTGACGGCGCCCGTCGCGCTGGGGCGACAGCAGATCGTGCCGCACTTGCCCGATTTCCTGCGGCAGCATCCGGGCGTGCATATCGAACTCGACCTCTCCGACCTGCTGCACTCGCTGACGCAGGAAGGTTTCGACCTCGCGATCCGCCATACGACGACCGCGCCGCAAACCCACGTCGCGTGGAAGCTGTGCGACACGCGTTCGTTGCTCGTCGCGAGCCGGGACTACCTTGACGCGCGGGGCACGCCCCGCCACCCGAGCGAACTCGTCGACCACAGCTGCCTGTGCTACCTGCGCGACAACGAACCGGCGGCCTGGAGCTTCGAGCCGGACGGCCGCCGGCGCCAGCGCGTGAGTGTGCCCGTGCGCGGCAGCTTCGCGGCGAACAACAGCGAGGCGATGCGCGAGGCCGCGCTCGGCGGGCTCGGCATCGCGCTGCTGCCGGATTTCAGCGCGCGCCGCGATCTCGACGCCGGCCGCCTCGTCGCGCTGCTCGACGGCTGGCGACCGTCGGGCGCGTTCGGCGACCACATCTTCGCGATCCGGCCGTACAGCCCGGTCGTGCCGAGCGCGGTGCGCGCGCTCGTGCGGCACCTGCGCGAGCGGCTCGCGGGCGGTTTCACGGGCGCCTGACGGGCGAGGGCGGGCGCGCTGCGGTAAAATCGCCGCTTCCTCCCGCGCCCGTGTGGCGCGTCATTCGAAGGTCGACAGCCGATGCAGATTCACAAGGAAGTGGATGCGCGCGGGCTCAATTGCCCGTTGCCGATCCTGCGCGCCAAGAAAGCGCTCGCCGATATGGAGAGCGGGCAGATCCTCAAGGTGCTCGCGACCGATCCGGGCTCGCAGCGCGATTTCGCCGCGTTCGCGAAGCAGACGGGTAACGAGATCGTCGAAGTGACGACCCAGGACAAGACGTTCGTGTTCCTGATGCGCCGCCGCTGACGGCCCGCATCACGCGCCGCTCGCGGCACCCGCCCAGGCTCATGTTCCATTGGAAAGCGCTCACCTCTGACAATTCTTAAACCTCGTCGCACGGGCGGCTGCGTATACTGACCCGGCCGGTCGTCCGTCTCGGACGGATGCATCGGCCACGGTATGTCATACGAGGCTGGCACGGGGGCCATGCCTGACGCTACCGTCGTACAAACGGGGAGAGGACATGTCCTTCAGACCAGGGACCATTCGAAGTCCGTCCGCAGCGGAATGCATCGCGCCCGCCCGCGCGGCGGGGTTGAGCCGGATCGAGCTCGACCCGCAACAGGATCGCCACGCGCGTGCCGCGCTGGAGGCGTATGCCGATTCGGCGGCGGCCGAGATGCCGTGGCTGGCCGAATCGCTCGACGAACAGCTGCGCGGCGCCGGGCAGGATGACGGCGCGGGCCTCACGTATTGCGGCGCAACGATCGAGCGCGTGTTCGATCTCGCGCAGACATGGGCGGCGAGCCAGCCCGACTATGTGGCGCCGGCGTGGGAGCGCGTGCGCGGCCAGCTGGAGCGGATGCTGGGGCAGCCCGTGCTGGGGCAGCCCATGCTGGGGCAGCCGGAGGCGTTTCCGGTCGCGCGGGTGCGGCGTCTGTCGACCGACGATCCGGCCGAGCCGATGGCCGGCAAGGCCTGCGCCGACTAGGTGCGCGAGCGCGCGACGGGAAGGATTATTCGAATAAAGGACCGTAGTGCGCGCAATTTCTTAGCGTATTTCATACTACTATGATGAAATCGCCGGTTCGTCCGTGCCCCGTTTTTGAGATATTCGCCGGGGTGCCGTGTCGCGCAGGTTGCGCGCTCGGCAAACGACGGCTCGCCGGCCGGTGTCGAAGGCGCGCGGGGTGAGCGCGGGGAGCTGAACTGGACGAATCGATTTCGATTTGCGGGGTGCTATGAGAATTGCTGTACTGGATGACGATCCGGCCCAGACGGATTTCGTCAGTCAAACGCTGACGGCCGCTGGCCACACATGCTATGCGTTCAAGGAAGGCAAGGCCCTGAAGAAGCGCTTGCAGCGCGAGACGTTCGATCTGCTCGTGCTCGACTGGAACGTGCCGGACATGTCCGGCGAGGAAGTGCTCAAGTGGGTGCGTGCGAACCAGACGGAGCACAGCCTGCCCATCATCTTCATGACGAGCCGCGACGACGAGGCGGGGATCACCCAGATCCTCAACGCCGGCGCCGACGATTACGTGGTCAAGCCCGTGTCGGGCCCGATCCTGCGCGCGCGCATCGGCTCGCTGCTGCGCCGCGCGTATCCGGTCAACGCGGAGGCGACCGTTCGCGAGTTCGACCAGTTCCGCTTCGACGTGAATCTGAAGCAGGCGTATGTCGGCGACAAGGCCGTGAGCCTCACGCAGAAGGAATTCGAGCTCGCGCTGCTGCTGTTCCAGCACCTCGACCGACCGCTGTCGCGCGCGCACATTCTCGATCTCGTGTGGAAGCAGGCGACCGACATTCCGTCGCGCACGATGGACACGCACATCTCGATGCTGCGCACGAAGCTCGGCCTGCGGCCGGAAAACGGCTATCGCCTCGCGCCGATCTACGGCTACGGCTACCGGCTCGAGCGGGTCGGCCAGGGAGAACCGGAGTGACCCAGCGAATCACGCAGCGCACGGCGCGCTTGCGCACGGCAGCACTGCATGCGACGTGCGCGATCGTGTTCGCGTTCGCGGCACAGCAGGCCGTCGCACAGCCGCCCGCTGCCGTGGGCAAGACGGTCGTCTACCGCACGCATGCCGGCGACACGCTCTACGACGTCGCCGCGCGCTACCTGCAGGGCCCGGACGACTGGCAGCTGCTGCAGCAGATCAACGGCGTGCCTGCGCCGAAACACCTGCAGCCCGGCATCGCGCTGAAGCTGCCCGTCGCGCGCCTGCGCAAGGAAAAGCTGACCGCGCGCGTCATCGCGGTGCAGGGCACGGCCGAGCGCGCGTCCGGCGACGCGTACGCGCCGCTCGTGAGCGATGCGACGCTCACCGAGGGCGACCGCGTGCGCACCGGCGCGAACGGTTTCCTGACGCTCGAACTGGCCGACGGCACGCACATGAGCCTGCCGCCCGACAGTCAGCTCGATCTGAAGACCCTGCGCCGCACCGTGCTGACCGGCACGCTCGATCGCGAATTCGAACTCACGCGCGGTTCGGTCGACAGCGAAGTCACGCATCTGAAAAAGCGCGACGACCGCTTCCAGATCCGCTCGCCGTCGGTCGTGGCGGGCGTGCGCGGCACGCGGTTCCGCGTGAACTACGACGCCGCCGGCAACGCGGCGACGCGCGTCGAGGTGCTCGACGGCACCGTCGGCGTCGCGGGCAAGCAGCAGTCGGCCGACCCGACGCTCGTGCATGCGAATTTCGGTAGCATCTCGACATCGTCCGGCGAGGTCGGTGCGCCCGTGCAACTGCTGCCGGCGCCCGCGCTCACGCATCCCGACAAGGTGCAGGACGAGTCCGATCTGACGTTCGACATCGCGCCGCTCGAGCATGCGCACGCCTATCACCTGCAACTTGCGCGCGACGCGGGCATGCTGGAGCTGTTCAGCGAGACGCGCACCGTCTCGTCGCGCGCGGTGTTCCGCGAGGTGCCGAACGGGACGTACTTCGTCCGGATCGCCGCGATCGACGACAACGGCCTCGAGGGCATGCCGCACATTTACGCGTTCGAGCGGCGCCTGATGGGGCTCGACGCGACCGCGTCGCCCGGCCCGAATGGCTATGAGTTCCGCTGGTCGCCGAATGGCGCGAGCAAGGATGCACGTTATCGGTTCGTGCTGTCGCGCTCGAAGGACCTGAGCGCGCCGGTCGTCGACCAGATGGGCCTGCAGGCGCGCAGGATCACGGTCGCGCACCTGCCGCCCGGCGACTACTACTGGGCGGTGACGGTCGAGGAGTTCGAAGGCGGCAAGTTCTATCAGAAGACGAGTCCGGTCAGCGCGTTCACGTTGTCGCGCTGAGCCGCGGCGCATGAAAACCGACTCCGTTTCCCCGCGGCGGCATCTGGGCCGCCGCTTCCTGATCGAGTGGATCGCGATCGGCTGCCTCGGGATCGCGGTGATCCTCGCGTGCGCGTTCGGCCGGTTGTCGTCGAGCGTCGACGGGCTCATCTACGACCGGCTGCTGATGCTGCGCAGTCTGCCGTTGTCGCCCGATGTCGTCGTCGTCGACATCGACAACCAGAGCGTGTCCGCACTGGGCCGCTGGCCGTGGCCGCGCAGCGTGCACGCGCGGCTGCTCGACACGCTGGCGCGTGCGCGGCCGGCCGCAGTCGTCTACGACGTGCTGTTTACCGAGCAGTCGCCGGAGGATCGCGCGTTCGCGGACGCAATGTCCCGTGTGCCGACCTTTCTGCCCGTCTTGCTGAGCCCCGAGCAGGCGGACGGCACGCGCACCGTCGATCCGCCGGTGGCGGAGCTGTCGGCACGCACGATGGGGCTCGGCCACATCAACCTGGAAGTCGATCCCGACGGTATCGTGCGCAGCGTCGCGCTGTACGAAAGCGACGGACGCGTGCGCTGGCCGCAACTGATGGTGCCCGTCTATCGTGCAATTCAGGCCGGCCGGCTGCATCCGGTCGGCGGTGCGCCCGGCGCGAATGCGCACGACCTGTCGCGCGACGCGACCGGCGAGGGCCGCTACCTGATCCCGTTCAGCCGCAACACCCCCGCTTATCCGACGCTGTCGTTCGACGACGTGCTCGAAGGGCGCGTGAAACCCGACGTGTTGCGCGGCAAGATCGTCGTCGTCGGCGTGACTGCATCGGGCCTCTTCGACCGCTTCGCGACCCCGGTGTCGGGCGACTTTGGCCCGCTCGCCGGCGTGTACATTCATGCGAACGTGCTCGACATGCTGTCCACCGGCAGCGCGATCCTGCCCGCGCCTCGTGACTGGCTCTTCGCCGCATCGCTGCTGCCGCTCGCCGTGCTGCTGGGCGGTTTCCTGATGCTGTCGCCGTGGCGCGCGCTGCTGCTGACGCTGAGCCTGGCCGCGCTGTCCGTCGTCGCGAGCCTGGCGCTGCTGTTCGAGGCGCGCGTGTGGCTGTCGCCCGCGCCGGCGGTCTTCGGGCTGATCGCCGTGTACCCGATCTGGAACTGGCGGCGCCTGGAAATGACGATGTCGCACCTGCGCCGCGAACTGCAGCGGCTGGCCGACGAGCCGCATCTGCTGCCCGAGGCGCCGCGCACGCGCAGCGTCGGTGGCGACGTGCTCGAACGGCAGATCGCGCTGATGGCGCAGGCCGCGCAGCGCGTCCAGGACATGAAGCGTTTCGTGTGGGACAGCCTCGACAGCATGCCGGAGCCGATCTTGGTCACCGACCTGGCCGGGACCGTGCTGATCGCGAACCACGCAGCGAAGCGCTACGGGGCGCGCCTCGCGCTGCCGCTGGCGGAAGGGCGGCCGCTGCGCGACGCGCTCGGCGAGCTGACCTTCATGAAGACCGTCGACGGCAATGCCGAACACGACGTCACGATCCGTGAACACTGGCCGGCAGCGCTCGACCCGACGCTCGGGGCCGAAGACGAAGCGATGGCGCGCGGCATCGAGGTGCGCGATCGGGACGGGCTCGACCATCTGTTACGCTACGCCCCGTGTACGAATGCGCAGGGCCGCGTGACGGGCTGGATCGCCGGCCTCGTTGATGTGACGGAGTTGCACGCGGCCGAGCGGCAGCGCGAGGAGGCGCTGCATCTGCTGTCGCACGACATGCGCTCGCCGCAGTCGTCGATCCTCGCGCTCGTCGAGATCGAGCGCGATCGCGTCGAAACCGACGCGATGCGCGGGCTGCTCGCGCGGATCGAGCGGTATGCGCATCGTGCGCTGTCACTCGCCGACGAGTTCGTGCAGTTGGCGCGCGCGGAGTCGCAGGTGTACCAGCTCGAACCGACCAGCCTTGTCGACGTGCTGATCGACGCGAGCGACGAAGTGTGGCCGCAGGCGCAGGCGAAGCGCATCCGCATCGAGACCGACGTCGGCACCGACATGGGCTGGACGCGTGCCGACCGCTCGCTGATCACGCGCGCGTTCGTCAACCTGCTGAACAACGCGGTCAAATACAGTCCGTCCGACACGGTGATCACGTGTACGCTGACGGTCGAGCATGCATCGAAGCGGATGTTCTGTACGATTCGCGATCAGGGGTACGGCATCGCGCCGGAAGATCAGCGGCATCTGTTCGAGCGTTTCAAGCGATTCCATGCGGGCGAGCGGCCCGAAATCTCGGGCTCGGGGCTCGGCATGGCATTCGTGAAGACGGTCGTCACGCGCCACGGCGGCAGCGTGACGGTCGACAGCGAAGTGGGTGTCGGCACCGCGGTGACGGTGTCGCTGCCCGCGATCGACGAGCCGTCCGCCTGACAGGGCCGGGCAAGACGGCAGGCATTTGGGGGAAGTCATGAGAAAGGAATGGGCAGCGACCGCGCTTGCGGTGGCGCTGTTGACGGGTTGCGCCGGCGTCACGACCGGCGTGAGCGCGCTCGGGCAGCCGAACGCGTTCGAATCCGGTGCACACGACTACGATTTCGTTCGCACGGCCGCTCAGGCCGACGATGCCGAATACCGGCAGATCGAGACGCTCGTGCGCGACGAGCTCGCGCACCGCGGCTTCGACGCGCAGCGTGGCCAGGCCGCGCGCTACCGGCTGTCGATCGCGTATGCGACGCAGCCGGCGTCGATCGCGGCGACGGCCGACCAGTGCGGCGCGGCAAGCAGCGCGTGCGTGACCGTCGATGGGCCGGCGCCGTTCGCGCTACCGTTCGCGGGCCAGGTGTACCGCCACGTGCTGACGCTGCGTTTCGTCGACGCGAAGTCGGGCGCCGACGTCTATCGCGTGTCGGCGTCGATGCGCGATCGCGATGCGGGCACGCAGCAGGCCGCGCCGACGCTCGTGAAGAGCGCGCTCGCGAAGCTGCCGTTCGAACAGGGCGACGGCTGGCTCGTGAAGACGAAAAAAGACGACGCGGGCGCAATGCCGGGCGTCGTCTCGGTGAAGTCGGCCGCCACGCGCTGACGCGCCGGCCGTGAGGTGAGGGCGGGCCCGCCGCGCAGGCGAGGCCGGCCCGTGTCGCGTTCAGGCAGCCGGTTGCCCGTTGCAGCGCGCGCGCAGGTACGCGTCGAACTCGGCGCCGACTTCCGGGTGACGCAGCGCGAACTCGACGGTCGCCTTCAGGTAGCCGAGCTTGCTGCCGCAGTCGTAGCGCGTGCCCTGGTACTTGTAGGCCAGCACCTGTTCGTCGGCGAGCAGCGCCTGGATCGCGTCGGTGAGCTGCAGTTCGCCGCCCGCGCCCGGCTTCAGCGCGCGCAGGTGTTCGAAGATTCGAGGCTTCAGGATGTAGCGGCCGACCACGCCAAGGTTCGACGGCGCGACTTCCGGCGCCGGCTTCTCGACGATCGCCGACATCTTGACGATCGATTCTTCCCACTCCTTGCCGTCGACGATGCCGTACGACTTCGTCTCCGACGGCGGGATCTCTTCCACGCCGATCACCGAGCTGTGATAGTGGTCGAACACGTCGACCATCTGCTTCATCACGGGCGGGTTGCCGTCGAGCAGGTCGTCGGCGAGGATCACCGCGAACGGATTGTCGGCGACGAGCTTCTCCGCGCACAGTACCGCATGGCCGAGGCCGAGCGCTTCCGGCTGGCGCACGTAGAAGCAGTCGACATGGCTCGGCTTGATGCTGCGCACGAGCTCGAGCAGTTTCTCCTTGCCGCGCGCCTCGAGTTCGGCCTCGACCTCGTACGACTTGTCGAAGTGGTCCTCGATCGCGCGCTTGCTGCGCCCGGTCACGAAAATCATCTCCGTGATGCCCGCGGCGATCGCTTCCTCGACCGCGTACTGGATCAGCGGCTTGTCGACGACGGGCAGCATTTCCTTCGGGCTCGCCTTCGTTGCCGGGAGGAACCGCGTGCCGAGACCGGCAACGGGGAATACCGCCTTGGTGACTTTCAACATGATCGAACCTTTATTCCTGTAATCGACTTGTCAGACAGTCTATGTTCACGTTCCGATTATAGTGAACGCAAACGACCTTACCGTTTGTTACGCAGGCAACCGATCGAGTTGAGCGCGCAGTTTTTCCAGCGTGCTCTGGAATTCGGCGACACGCTTCTGCTCCTGTTCGACCACGGCCGGCGGCGCTTTCGCGACGAATGCCTCGTTGCCGAGCTTGGCGTTGCATTTGGCGATCTCGCCCGTCAGGCGCGCGATTTCCTTCGACAGGCGCTCGCGTTCGGCCGCGACGTCGATTTCCACTTTCAGTACCAGCTTGTTCGGGCCCACGATCGCGATTGGCGCGCCGTGCGCTGCCTGGTCGAGCGTCGCTTCGTCGGCCAGGATCTGCACTTCCGACAGGCGCGCGAGGGCCTGGACGTACGGCGCGAACGAGCGCAGGCGCTCGGCATCACCGGCCGCGAGCAGCGGCACCTTGGTTGCTGGCGACAGGTTCATCTCGCCGCGCAGGTTGCGGCACGCGTCGACGATCGCCTTCAGGTCGGCCGCCCATTGCTCCGACGCCTCGTCGATCTTCTGCAGGTTCGCGACCGGATACGCCTGCGTCATCAGCGACGCTTCGCCTTCGGCCTTGCCTTGCGGATAACGGCCGGCGAGCGGCGCGACCTTCTGCCAGAGCGCTTCGGTGATGAACGGGATGATCGGGTGCGCGAGGCGCAGCACCGTTTCCAGCACGCGCAGCAGCGTGCGGCGCGTTGCGCGCTGCTGTTCCGGCGTGCCGTTCTGGATCTGCACCTTCGCGAGTTCGAGGTACCAGTCGCAGTACTCGTCCCACACGAACTTGTAGATGCTGGTGGCGATGTTGTCGAAGCGGTAATCGGCGAAGCCCTTCGCGATGTCGGCCTCGGTGCGCTGCAGGAGCGACACGATCCAGCGGTCGGCCGCGGAGAAGTCGAGGTAGCCGCCGGGGCCGCAGTCGCCCGCGCCGCACACTTCCGGCTTGTCGGCGCCGCAGTCGTGGCCTTCGCAGTTCATCAGCACGAAGCGCGTCGCGTTCCACAGCTTGTTGCAGAAGTTGCGATAGCCTTCGCAGCGCGCGAGGTCGAAGTTCACGTTGCGGCCGAGCGTCGCCATCGACGCCATCGTGAAGCGCAGCGCGTCGGTGCCGAACGCGGCGATGCCGTCCGGGAATTCCTTGCGCGTCTTCTTCTCGATGGTGGCGGCCTGCTTCGGGTTCATCAGGCCCGTCGTGCGCTTCGCGACCAGCGTTTCGAGGTCGATGCCGTCGACGATGTCGATCGGGTCGAGCGTGTTGCCCTTGCTCTTCGACATCTTCTGGCCTTCCGCGTCGCGCACGAGGCCGTGCACGTAGACGGTATGGAACGGCACCTTGCCGGTGAAGTGCGTCGTCATCATCACCATCCGGGCGACCCAGAAGAAGATGATGTCGAAGCCGGTGACGAGCACCGACGACGGCAGGAAGTGCTGCAGTTCAGGCGTGTCGTTCGGCCACCCGAGCGACGAGAACGGCACGAGCGCCGACGAGAACCACGTGTCGAGTACGTCCTCGTCGCGCTTCAGCGCGCCGGCATAGCCCTTCGCGGCGGCCTGCGCGCGTGCCTCTTCCTCGTCGCGCGCGACGAACACCTCGCCGTTTTCGCCGTACCATGCCGGAATCTGGTGACCCCACCACAGCTGCCGCGAGATGCACCAGTCCTGGATGTTCTCGAGCCATTGATAGTAGGTGGTGGTCCAGTTTTCCGGCACGAACTTGATCTGGCCGTTGCGCACGACGTCGAGCGACGTTTCGGTGATCGACTTGCCCGGGTTGAACGTGCCTTCCGGCGCCGGCTTCGTCATCGCGACGAACCACTGGTCGGTCAGCATCGGCTCGATCACGACGCCGGTGCGGTCGCCGCGTGGCACCATCAGCTTGTGCGGCTTGACGGAGTCGAGGAAACCCTCCGCATCGAGGTCGGCGACGATCGCTTTGCGCGCGTCGAAGCGGTCGAGGCCGCGATACTGCTCGGGGCCATTGTCGTTGATCTTCGCATCGAGCGTCAGGATCTCGATCGGCGCGAGGTTGTGGCGCAGGCCGACCTGGTAGTCGTTGAAGTCGTGCGCGGGCGTGACCTTCACGACGCCCGTGCCGAACTCGCGGTCGACGTAGTCGTCGGCGATCACCGGAATCTCGCGGCCCGTCAGCGGCAGCGTGACGAGCTTGCCGATCAGGTGCGCGTAGCGCTCGTCTTCCGGATGGACCATCAGCGCGACGTCGCCGAGCATCGTTTCCGGGCGCGTGGTCGCGACGGTCAGCGAACCCGAACCATCGACGAGCGGGTAGCGGATGTGCCACAGGTGGCCGTTTTCCTCTTCGCTCGCGACCTCGAGATCCGACACCGCGGTGAGCAGCACCGGATCCCAGTTCACGAGGCGCTTGCCGCGGTAGATCAGGCCCTGTTCGTAGAGCGTGACGAACACGTCGCGCACGGCGGCCGACATCTTGTCGTCCATCGTGAAATACTCGCGCGACCAGTCGGTCGACGCGCCGAGACGGCGCACCTGGCCGGTGATCGTCGAGCCGGACTGCTGCTTCCACTCCCACACGCGCTCGACGAACTTCTCGCGGCCGAGGTCATGGCGCGATACGCCCTGTGCATCGAGCTGGCGCTCGACGACGATCTGGGTCGCGATCCCCGCGTGGTCGGTGCCGGGCACCCACAGCGTGTTCTCGCCGAGCATCCGGTGGTAACGCGCGAGGCCGTCCATGATCGTCTGGTTGAACGCGTGGCCCATGTGCAACGTGCCGGTGACGTTCGGCGGCGGCAGCTGGATCGCGAAATCGGGGCGTGCCGGATCGAATGCCGGTGCGGCGTAGCCGCGTTTTTCCCACTCCGGCCCCCATTGGGACTCGATGGTGTGGGGCTCGAAACTCTTCGCAAGCGTGCTGTCGCTCATGGTTGGAAATCTGCCGAAAAATGCGTGAATTGGATGCCGAATCTGACAATTATAAATGGATGCACATCGGCCAGCCATCGCTTGCCCGGGCGGGCCGGTCGCGGGGGCGCCGCAACGCGGGCGACGGCAGGCGTCGGAGCGGATCGGAAACGGCATCGCGCGGCCGACTTATAATGGCGGGTCCGCATTTTTCTCGCACGTCCGCTGCCGCTCCATGCCCGATCTGCTCGCCAATCTGAACCCTGAACAATACGCCGCCGTCACGCTGCCGAACGAACCGGCGCTGATCCTCGCGGGGGCGGGCAGCGGCAAGACCCGCGTGCTGATCACGCGTATCGCGTGGCTGATCCAGCAGGGTTACGCGTCGCCGGCCACCGTGCTTGCCGTCACCTTCACGAACAAGGCTGCGCGAGAAATGATGGCGCGGCTGTCGGCGATGATGCCGATCGACACGCGCGGCATGTGGATCGGCACGTTCCACGGACTGTGCAACCGGATGCTGCGCACGCACTGGCGCGACGCCGGCCTGCCGCAGACCTTCCAGATCCTCGACACGGCCGACCAGTTGTCGGCGATCAAGCGGCTGATGAAGGCGGCGAATGTCGACGACGAAAAATATCCGCCGAAGAACGTCCAGTACTTCATCAACAACGCGAAGGAGCAGGGGCTGCGTCCCGACAAGGTCGACGCGTCCGACAACTTCAACCGCAAGTTCGTCGAGCTCTACCAGGCGTACGACCAGCAGTGCCAGCGCGAGGGAGTCGTCGATTTCCCCGAGCTGCTGCTGCGCTGCTACGAGCTGCTCGCGTACAACGCGCCGCTGCGCGCGCACTACCAGGCGCGCTTTAAGCACATCCTCGTCGACGAGTTCCAGGACACCAACAAGCTGCAGTACGCGTGGCTCAAGATGCTCGCGGGCGGGGAGAACGCGATCTTCGCGGTCGGGGACGACGACCAGTCGATCTACGCGTTCCGCGGCGCGAACGTCGGCAACATGCGCGATTTCGAAGACGAATTCCGCGTGCGCAACCTGATCAAGCTCGAGCAGAACTACCGGTCGCACGGCAACATCCTCGACGCGGCGAACCAGCTGATCTCCAACAACTCGCATCGCCTCGGCAAGAACCTGCGCACCGACGCCGGCCATGGCGAGCCCGTGCGCGTGTACGAGGCGAGCACCGATGCGCAGGAGGCCGGCTGGATCGTCGAGGAGATCCGCTCGCTGATCAACTCCGGGATGTCGCGCAGCGAGGTTGCCGTGCTGTATCGCAGCAACGCGCAGTCGCGCGCGATCGAGCACACGCTGATGACGTCGGGCATCCCGTACCGCGTGTATGGCGGTCTGCGCTTCTTCGAACGCCAGGAGGTGAAGCACGCGCTCGCGTACCTGCGCCTGATCGACAACCCGAACGACGACACCGCGTTCGTGCGAGTCGTGAATTTCCCGACGCGCGGGATCGGCGCGCGCTCGATCGAGCAGCTCGCGGACGCCGCGCGCCTGTATGACTGCTCGATGGCCGCGGCGATTCCGTACGTCACCGGCAAGGCCGGCACGAGCCTCGGCGCGTTCGCGAACCTCGTCGCGAAGATGCGCGCCGAGACGCAGCAGATGAGCCTGCCGGAGACGGTCGAATACGTCGTGCGTGCGAGTGGCCTCGCCGATTTCTACCAGGGCGAGCGCGAAGGCCAGGACCGCCTCGAGAACTTGCAGGAACTCGTGAACGCGGCCACCGCGTTCGTCAGCGAGGAAGGTTACGGGCTCGATGCGCCGGCCCGCTCGATTCCGCTGCGCGCGGGCGCGATCGCGGCGCCGGAGCTTGGCGTGGACGCGGACGATCCGACGATCGACGTGCTCGATCCGGCGCCGCTCGGCGACCCCGCGCAGAACCCCGACACGATGACGCCGCTCGCGGGCTTCCTGTCGCACGCGTCGCTGGAAGCCGGCGACAACCAGGCGCAGGCCGGCCAGGACGCGGTGCAACTGATGACGGTGCATGCAGCGAAGGGTCTCGAATTCTCGGCCGTGTTCATCACCGGCCTCGAGGAAGGGCTGTTCCCGCACGAGAACAGCGTGCTCGAATCGGACGGTCTCGAGGAAGAGCGGCGGCTGATGTACGTTGCGATCACGCGCGCAAAGGAGCGGCTCTATCTGTCGTTCGCGCAAAGCCGGATGCTGCACGGCCAGACGCGCTACAACGTGCGCTCGCGCTTTTTCGACGAATTGCCGGAGCACGTGCTGAAATGGCTCACGCCGAAGGTCGAGGCGGGTTCGCGCTGGGGCGGCCGCTCGGACAACGCCGGCTGGGGGCGCGACTGGTTCGCGCGGCCGGGCGGCGGCAGTCGCGAGCAGGTCGTCGACGCGGCGGTCTCAGCGCCGCTGCCGGCGTTCGCGAACAAGCAGCGCGCGGCCGACACCGGCTTCCGCATCGGTCAGCAGGTATTCCATACCAAGTTCGGCGAGGGGACGGTCACCGCGCTCGAAGGCAACGGCGCGGATGCGAAGGCGCAGGTGAAGTTCAAGCGGCACGGCGAGAAGTGGCTCGCGCTGGCGGTCGCGAAACTGCAGGCGGTGGAATGATGAGCATCGACATGGTTCAAACGGTCTCGATGCGGCCGCTCGGCATTCTGGCCGCGTTGCCGGAGGAACTCGGCGACCTGATCGCCGCGATGCGTGCCGAAGGCGCGACGAAGACGATCACGCTCGGACGCCGCGATTATCACGTCGGCACGGTGCACGGCGCGGCCTGCGTCGTCACGCTCGCGCGGGTCGGCAAGGTGGCCGCCGCCGCGACGGTCAGCGCGCTGATTCACGTGTTCGATGTGTCCGGCATCGTCTTCACCGGCGTCGCGGGCGGCGTGTCGCGCACGGTGCGCGTCGGCGACGTCGTCGTCGCCGATCTGTTGCTGCAGCACGATCTCGATGCGTCGCCGCTGTTTCCGCGCTACGAGGTGCCGCTGCTCGGCATCACGCGGTTCGCGACCGATGCGGCGCTGACGGCTCGTCTGAAGGCCGCATGCACGCTGTTCGTCGCCGAGGAGGGCGCGCGGTTCGCCGAGCGTTTCGGGCTGGCGGGTGCGACGCTTCACGGCGGGCTGATCATCAGCGGCGACCGCTTCGTATCGAGCGAGCGGGAAGTCGTCGCGCTGCGCGATGCGCTGCCGGACGCGCTCGCGGTCGAGATGGAAGGCGCGGCGATCGCGCAGGTGTGCGCCGAGCACGACGTGCCGTTCGCCATCGTGCGCACGATCTCCGATACGGCCGACGATCATGCGACGCAGTCGTTTTCGCACTTCCTGTCGGCGATCGCGAGCAGCTATTCGTCTGGCATCCTCAAGCGTTTCCTGGCGCTGCATGCGACGACGGCGGCCTGAAGCCGCCGTCGCACTTTCCCTTCGAATCGAGCGGCTGTGGCACACATGCCGCGGCCGATTCGTCACGCCTTCTTGCGCCGGCTGCTTTCGAGGTTCGGCAGGAACACCGTCAGCACGCCGATCAGCGGCAGGAACGAGCACACCTTGTAGACGAACGTGATGCTCGTCGCATCCGCGAGCTGGCCGAGCACGGCGGCACCCACGCCCCCCAGGCCGAACGCGAAGCCGAAGAACAGGCCCGCGACCATCCCGACCTTGCCGGGCATCAGCTCCGTCGCGTAGACGAGGATCGCGGCGAATGCCGACGCCAGCACGACGCCGATGATCACGCTCAGCACGCTCGTCCAGAACAGGTTCGCGTATGGCAGCAGCAGCGTGAACGGCGCGACACCGAGGATCGACACCCAGATCACGTACTTGCGGCCGATCCGGTCGCCGACCGGCCCGCCGATCAGCGTGCCGGCCGCGACTGCCGCGAGAAACACGAACAGGTGGATCTGCGCGGCCTGCACCGACAGGTGGAACTTGTCGATCAGGTAGAACGTGAAATAGCTGTTGATGCTTGCGAGGTAGAAGTACTTCGAGAACACCAGCAGCACCAGCACGCCGATCGCGGCGAGCACGCGGCCCTGCGACAGCGTCGGATGGCCGGCCGCCGCGGCCTTCTTCTTCATCGACGGATGCTTCTTGTACCAGTGGCCGATCTGCGTGAGGACGACCATCGCGACGAGCGCGGCCGCCGAGAACCACGCGATGCTGTGCTGGCCGTGCGGAATGATCACAAGTGCGGCGAGCAGCGGCCCGAGTGCCGAGCCGGCGTTGCCGCCGACCTGGAACAGCGACTGCGCGAGCCCGTGCTGACCGCCCGATGCCATCCGCGCGACGCGCGACGATTCCGGATGGAATACCGACGAGCCGCAGCCGACCAGCGCGGCCGCCGCCAGCAGCGTCGGGAAGTTCTGCGCGGCCGACATCAGCAGTAGCCCCGCGAGCGTGAAGCCCATCCCGACCGGCAGCGAATACGGCTTCGGCCGCTTGTCCGTGTACAGGCCGACGAGCGGCTGCAGCAGCGACGCGGTGATCTGGTAGGTCAGCGTGATCAGGCCGATCTGCGCGAACGACAGCGCGAACTGGCTCTTGAGCATCGGATAGATCGCGAGGATCAACGACTGGATCATGTCGTTGAGCATGTGCGAGAAGCTGATCGCGCCGAGCACGGGATAGACGGTACGCGGAGCGGGTGGGGCAGACGGCTGGGCTGCGGCTGTCGCGCCGGCGCCCGTATCGAGGCTGGTTTCCATGTGAGCTGAGCGAGTTGAGGTGGCGGGACGCGCTCTGATGGGGATCGGCGCGTTCGAATCGTTGTTGCGTCAAAGAAGTGTAATGTGGCGTATTGCGAATGTCAGGCCAAGTTTTGTCGCGATTCGGACATTGTTGTGACGATTCGGCCATGACGCCGTTTTTTGGCCAGGTATAACGCTGCGGCGCGTCTGCCTTTCGTGGCGGTCGCGCGGGACGGATCGGTGTTTGCCCGGACTCAAGGCACGCCGATGGCGGCCGTAGAAGGACCAATGACATCACAGTGCGGCACCGGTCACGAGCCGGGCGAGCGCAGGGCGCGCGGCATGGCGGGCCATCGCGGGAATGCCGACCGCCGGAACCGACCTTTCCGGCGGCATGATCAATACGGGGATATATCGATGAAAGCAGCTTCATTGCATCCGCGGCCGGTTGCGGCCTCCGCATCCGACGCAGCCGCCAGGCCCGCCGCACGGCGCGCGCAGGCAGCCCGGCGCGAATCCCGGCCGTGGACGGTCAAGGCGACGTTGCGCGCCGCGTTCGCGATCCTGCTGGCCGGCACGCTCGCGATCGGCGTGTTTTCGCTGTGGCAGATCAGCCGGCTGAACGCGTCGATTGCGTCGGTCTACGAGCAGGGGCACGTCGCGAGCCGGGCGGCGGAGGAGGTGCGCGCCGAGGTGCTGCGCGCGAGCCGCGCGCAGAAGATGCTGCTGACCGCCACCACCGCGAAGGAGCGCGACGACTTGGGCGCCGAGGTCGGCGCGGGGCTCGCGTCGATCGGCCAGGCGCTCGCGACGCTGCAGCGCTACGCGGATCCGGCCGATGCGGACGATTCCGCGCGACTGCGCGCATTCTCGATGGCGGTCGGCACGTGGAGCGGCCATCTGCGCGATTTCGTCGCGCTCGTGCAGGCGCAGCCGCTCGACCTGTCGCAGATGAACTGGCAGGTCGGCACGCAGGACGTGTCGCTGCTGGTCGAGACCGGCAAGCTCGAGAAGCTCGTCGCGATGCTCGTGAAGACGCGCGGCGCGAAGTCGAAGGCGACGCTCGATGCGTCCGCAACGATCTTCTCGTCCTCCTTCGCGATGATCGCGGCGATGACGGCTGCGCTGATCGTGCTGGCGATCGCGATTGCCGAAGGGGTCGTGCGCCGCCTCGCGTCGCAGCTCGGCGGCGAGCCCGCCGAGGCGAAGGCGATCGCCGCCGACATCGCCCGCGGCGACCTCGCACGGCCGATACCGCTCGGCCGGCACGACCGCGACAGCATGGTGCGTGCGCTGTCCGACATGCAGACCGGGCTTGCGGCGACCGTCGGCGAGATCGCCGTCAGCGCGGAGGCGATCGCGGCCGCGTCCGGCGAGATCTCGACCGGCAACCTCGACCTGTCGCGGCGCACCGAGCAGCAGGCCGTCGCGCTCGAGCGCACCGCGGCCAGCATGGAGGAACTCACGTCGACGGTGCGGCAGAACGCCGAGAACGCGCGGCAGGCGAGCGCGCTCGCGGCCAATGCGTCGGCCGTCGCGGAGGCGGGCGGCGAAGTCGTCGGGCGCGTGGTCGCGACGATGAGCGCGATCGACGACAGCGCGAAGAACATTCGCGACATCATCGGCACGATCGAGGGGATCGCGTTCCAGACCAACATTCTCGCGTTGAACGCGGCGGTCGAGGCGGCGCGCGCGGGTGAACAGGGACGCGGTTTTTCGGTGGTCGCGGGCGAGGTGCGGCTGCTCGCGCAGCGCGCGGCGACTGCTGCGAAGGAGATCCGTGGGCTGATCGGCGCGTCGGTCGAGCGCGTGGCGAACGGCGCGGCGCTCGCGCACGATGCGGGCCGCACGATGAACGACGTGGTGCGGGCGGTCAAGCGCGTGACCGACATCATCGGCGAGATCTCCGCGGCGTCGGACGAGCAGAGCGCGGGGATCGACGAGATCGGCCGCGCCGTCACGCAGATGGATGCCGGCACGCAGCAGAACGCGGCGCTCGTCGAACAGGCAGCCGCCGCAGCGAACGCGCTCGACGAGCAGGCGCAGGCGCTCAAGTCGCTGGTCGGACGCTTTCGCATCGCGGCCTGAGCTTCGCATCGTCCCACTCCGTCGCGGGCCGTCCGCCCGCGACGCGCAGGCTGGCGGGCTGCTGTCGATCGGTGACAAACCCGGCAGTCGGCCCGCGCGCAATCCCTTACAATGCGCCTCCACATAGCGGGGGGGCCAGAACCCGCGGCGCGTGCGCACCGTCTCCGGTGCGACCGCACGCCGAGCGGGTCACAACAATGACGATGACGATTTACCTGACGGGATACCTGTGGATGCTCGCGTCCGCGGCGATCGGCATGCGCACGCGCGTGGCCGCGTGGCGATGGCTGGCGGCGGGCATCGCGCCGGCCGCCGCGTTCGCCATGCTGCGTGGCCGGACGGGCACCGACACGGCGATCTACCTCGACATCATTACCGGCATCTGGAGCGGCAACCTGAAGGTCGTGCCGCGCACGCTCGAACCGGGTTTCGTCTGGCTCGTGCGCGCGCTCGCGTGGCTCGGGCACGATCCGCACATCGCGATGGCGATCCTGTCGCTGCTGGTCGTCGTTGCGTGCGTCGCCGCGTTCGGCCGGAGCGCCGAGGACGCATGCGTGTTCGCCACGCTGATCTTTCCGCTGTTCTTCTACGACATGGCGATGAGCGGCGTGCGCTACGGCGTCGCGTTCTGTGTCGCGAAGCTCGCATCGGACACATGGGCGCGCAGGCGGCACGGCGCGTCGTTCGCGTTCGCGGCTGCGGCGACCGCCATGCACGTGTCGGCGGCGCTTCTTGTCGTGCTGCTGCAGGTCGGACGGTTGCGCCTGCTGCGTTATGCGGGGCTGGCGGTCGCGATCGGCGGCGTGCTGTTCGCGATGCATCACGACGCGCTGCTCGCGAAGGTCGGCCTGTATGCGGCGTTCACGCCGCCGGCGCAGATGTCGGGCGGCGCACCGCTCGTGCTTGCGTTGCTGACGCTCGTTGCCGGCTGGGTGCTGCTGGCGCGCATGCCGCGCACGCTCGTGTTCCTGTTCGTCTGCGAGATCGCGAGCTTCGCGCTAGCGCGGGTCAGCTATGCAGGGCTGCGCTTCCAGTGGCTCGTGTTGTTCGCGATGGGCTGTCAGTTCGTGCCGCTGCAGCACGTGCCGGGGATCCGGCGCCGGCACGTGATCGTGGCGCTGGCCGTCATCGGCGCCGTCGGCTTCGCGATGCGACTGCGCAACATGCTCGGCGATTATGGGCTCGGCCCGTCGCCGTTCCTGCCTTACCGGTTCTTCTGGGAATGACGCGGCCGGGCGGGGCGCCGCCCGGCCGGCGCATCATCACGACTTCTTCTGCTTGTCCGGATCGATGATGACCGTGCAGGTCGTGCCCGCCGACAGCACCACGTCGGCCGGCACTTCGTCGATGCGGATGCGCACCGGCACGCGCTGCGCGAGGCGCACCCAATTGAAGGTCGGGTTCACGTCCGCGACGAGGTCGCGGCTTTGCGGGTTGTCGCGATCGTAGATGCCGCGCGAGATGCTCTCGACGTGGCCCTTCATCACGCCGCCGCTCATCAGCCGCATCTCGGCCGGTGCGCCGACCTTCACGCGCGGCAGCTTGGTTTCCTCGAAGTAGCCGTAGACCCAGAACGAATGGCTGTCGACGATCGCGAGCTTCGCCTGGCCGGCCACTGCGTAGTTGCCCTTGAAGGTCTGCAGGTTCGTGATGTAGCCGTCGACCGGCGCGACCACGCGCGTGCGTTCGAGATTGAGCTTCGCGGCGTCGAGCGCGGCGATCGCCTGCTGGTACTGCGCATCGGCGCTCGACGCGCTGTGCGCCGCGTTCTCGCGGTTTTCCTTCGACACGACGAGCGCGTCGAGGTCGGCACGGCGGGCGGCGTCGTCGCGGCGCATCTGCAGTTCCGCGCGGCGGGCGGCGACGGCCGCCTGCGCCTGCTCGACTGCGATCTGGTAGTGCGACGGGTCGATCTGCATGATCAGGTCGCCCTTTTTCACGAGCTGGTTGTCATGCACGGGCAGCTCGACGATCGCGCCCGACACGTCCGGCGCGACGTTGACGATCTCGGCGCGGACGCGCCCGTCGCGCGTCCAGGGATCGTCCATGTAGTGCACCCACAGCGAGCGCCCGATCAGGATCGCGACGAGAAGGATGACGGCGGTCGCGACGAAGCCGAAGAGTTTTCTGAGAATCATGATGGTTCGGAATCAACGGTAAACGGCAAGACTCAGCCCGCCGCAAATGCAGACGAGAAGGCACGCGCGGAACAGCGACGGGTGCCAGACGAGACGGTAGAGGCCCGTGTAGGCGAGCAGGCGGTCGACGGCCCAGGTCGCCAGCGCGCCCAGGACGAACATCAGGACCACCGTGGGCATGTAGGCATCGAGAATGGCGATTTCACGCGGCATCATGACGAGGCTCCTTGTTGGGGACGCACGGGGCGGTTGCGGTGGAGCGGCTCGAGCGGCGATTCCGGATCGAGCAGCGCCGTGCGTACGAAATGCAGATGACTCAGGATGCGCTGCAGCCGATGGCGCTCCTCGCGCGACGGCGTGAACGCATCGAGCGTCTGCCGGGTCGCGTCGATCGCGGTGTTGACCGCATCGAGCGTCGCGTCGAAGTGCGCTGCGTCCGGCTTGCGGAACAGCGCGGACAGTGCGGTGCGCATCGTCTCGATCGCGCGTCGCCACGGCGTTGTCGGCGCATAGCGCGGGTCGGACGGCAGCGTCGCCAGCTCGGTGCGCAGGTCGAGCGCCGCGTTGCCCGTCTCCAGCACCGCGAACATCCAGCGCAGTGCGTCGCGCTGCACGTCGGGCTGGTCGGCCGACAGCGTGTGCGCCTGGTACATCAGGTCGCGCGCGCCGCTCTCGAAGCGCGTGCGCAGTCCGGCCAGCCGTGCGTGGCACGCGGCGACCACCTGGTGGCGCAGGTCGGCGAACAGCCGCTTCTTGAGCCATGGCGCGGTCGGCGGAAACAGCACCGCGAACGCGATCGCCGAGACCAGCATCGACAGCACCAGCGCGAGCGCATCGTTCATGAAGCTCATCGGGTCGTAGTGCGTGATGTTGTCGGGGCCGGCGAGAAAGCTGAAGAAGATCAGATAGCCCATCCCGTAGCCCGCGAGCTTCGGCTTCAACGTCATGAAGATGCCGATCGCAAGCAGCGGCGCGAGGGCCGCGCACAGCAGCGGGAAGCCGTCGATGTGCGGGTAGATGCCGAACGTCAGCAGGAAGCCCGTGCAGACGGCCAGCGCGGTACCCATGCCCATCTGCGCGGACATCGCGGTCGGGCGAGGCGTCGACGATGCGAGCGCGCAGGTGGCCGCGGCCGTCAGCGTCATCGTCACGCCGCTCGGCCACGCGGTCTCGATCCAGAACCAGCCGAGCACGAGGATCACGGTCGCGGTGCGAATCGCCGCGATCACCATCGCCGTCACGTTGGTGCGCGGCTCGTAGCGCTCGATCCAGCGTTCGCGCTCGTGCGTCGCGGTCGACAGCGACGCATAGGTCGCCGCGTATTCGTGCAGGTCCGTGATGAAGCGGTACAGCAGCTCGGTGGCCGTGTCGAAGTCGAGCAGCGGAAAATCCGGCTGAGTCTCGAGCGCGGCGCGCGTCGCGCGGATGCGGCGCGGCAGCGCGTCGCGCCACGCGAGCAGCTGTTCGGCTGCGAGCGCGGCGTCGGCCGACGAGCGCACCGGTTCGCCATTGCGCGTCAGAAGTGGCGCGATCTCGCGGAAGTACGGCTCGATCGCATCGATCGCGGCCTGCGCGCCGGCCGCGCGCAGCCGGTTCATCAGCTGGTGCAGTGCATGGAAGCGGCTCGATACGCTCATGAACTCGCTGTTCAGCCGCGCGAGGCGGCCGCTGCGCATCCGCGTGTCCGGATCCTCGAACACGGCCATGCTGCGCGCCGCTTCGAAGCCGACCACGTCCGCGACGAAGCGCGTATGGATGGTTTCGATGTGCGCGCGGTCGAGCTGGCCCGACAGCGCCGCCGCGACGTAGTCGACGAAGCTGCTGAAGCGCTTGCGCACCGTCGTGCGCATCTGCTCGCCGGTGTACTGCGGAAACACCAGCGCGCTGACGACGCCTGCCGACACGATCCCGACCATGATCTCGGCGACCCGCGTCATCGCGCTCATGAACGCGCCGTCCGGGTGTTGCGATGCCGGCAGCCCGATCAGCGCGGTCGTGTAACCGGCGAGCAGGAAGCCATAGCTGCGGAAGTTGCGGTTGCGCGCGGCGCCGGCCGTGCACAGCGCGACCCACAGCGCGACGGCCAGCAGGAACAGCTGCGGCTGCTGCGGGAACAGCCCGACGAACGTGAGCGTCGCGATCAATCCGAAGATCGTGCCGGCGACCCGGTAGAAGCTCTTCGCGAGTACCGCGCCGCTTTGCGGCTGCATCACGATGAACACCGTGGTCATTGCAGTCTTCGGCGCCGGCAGGTCGAGCCGCATCGACACGCCCGTCGCGATGAACGCGGCGAGCAGTGCCTTGAACAGATAGAGCCACGCGGCGCCGTCGCTGCGGGCCCAGTCGCCGAACGCGGCGGACCAGGCCGCGAGCGGGCCGGCGGCATGCGTGGAAGCGGGGGAGGAGGCGGACATGACGGTCGCTCCGCGTTACCGTGCGGCCGGCGAGGCGGTCGCGATCTGCGCGGGCCGGGCGGCGGCCACGGCGGGCTTCGCACCCGATGCGGCGGCCGGCGCGGCGGCGCTCGCGGCGGATTCGCCGTGCGGCGGATGGCCGGCCTGAACGTCCGTTTCCGGCTCGACGCCGCCGCCGAGCGCGGCCATCAACTGCGCGTGCGCGGCGAGGCGCTCCGCGTCGATGCGGGCCGCCGTCTCCTGCGCGCGCAGCAGCTGCTGTTGCGCGACCAGCACGTTCACGTAATCGGTCAGGCCGCGGCGGAAGCCCTCGCGCGACAACTGGTAGCTGCGGTCGTTGGCGGCCACCGAGCGCGCGGCGTCCTTCTTCTGCGTATCGAGCGAGCGGATCCGCACGACCTGGTCGGCGATGTCCTTGAGCGCGCCGACGACCGTCTGGTTGTAGCGCTCGACCGCCTGGTCGTAGCCGGCGTCGGCCGCGCCGAGTTGCGCGCGCAGGCGGCCGCCTTCGAAGATCGGCAGCGACAGCGCGGGGCCGGCCGTCCAGCCGCCGTTCATCGCGCGCAGGAAGTCGGTGAACGGCGCGGTCACGCCGAAGCCGCCGACCGTCGCGAGCAGATCGATGTTCGGGTAGAACGCGGCTTTCGCGACATCGATGCCCCGTGCCTGCGCGTCGACCGTCCAGCGGGCCGCGACGACGTCCGGGCGGCGGCCGAGCAGATCGGCCGGCATCGCGGACGGCAAGCCTGCCGGCGCGTCGAGCGACAGGCTTGGCCGCTTGATCGCATCGCCGGCACCCGGGCCCTTGCCCGCGAGCGCGGCGAGCTGGTGGCGCGCGAGCTGGATCGCTTCTTCATAGCTGTCGATCTGGCGCTCGTAGTCGGGCAGCGTCGATTCGGCCTGGCTGACTTCCAGCTGCGTGCCGAGGCCGGCTTGCAGGCGCTTGCGCGCGAGATCGGCCAGCGAGCGCTGGCGTTCGAACGTTTCGTGCGCGAGATCGAGCAGCGCGTAGTTCATCGACATGCCGACATACGCGCGCACGACGTTGACCTCGAGCTCGAGCTTCGCCGCCCGTGCATCGGCCGCGGTCGCGTGCGCGGTGTCGAGCGCGCGCTCGGTCGCGTTCTTGTCCTTGCCCCACAGGTCGAGGTGGTAGGACAGGCCGAGCGTGCCGGTGTTGTTCCACGTGTCGGTGTCGGCGAGCGGTCCGGGCCCGTAGTACACGTTGTCGGGCCAGTGCTGGCGCATCAGCGACAGGTTGCCGTTGATCTGCGGCAGTTCCGCCGAACGGGCCACGCGCGCCATCGCCTGCGCTTCGCGCACGCGGGCCTCGGCGGCCGCGAGGGTGGGGTTGCCGGCCTGCGCCGCGGCAATCCACGTGTCGAGTTGCGGGTCGCGGTACGCGCGCCACCAGTCGGACGCAGGCCAGCCCGCGTCGTGGTCCGCCGCACGGATGGCGGCACCGGCATCGAGCGTGTTCGCTTCGATGCGCGCGGACTGCGGCTTGTTGTCGCCCATGCTCGCGCATCCGGCCATTATTAATGAGACTGCAAGAACCGCCAGTGCCAGCGTCCCTTTTGTTGCCGGAGACCGCACGATTTTCTCCCTTTCGGATATAGATGAGTCGGATGCGATTATATTTTTCAGCAATTCCTGAATAAATGGACAAGGGTGCAAGTCATTTTTACGAATCCTGAGATAATATTTGTTCGCCCCTGTGCAACAATCCCTCCGGATTCAAACGGGTATTGGGATGGATACGTTACAAAACATGCGGGTATTCGTCCGTGTGGTCGACGCGGGAAGCTTTACCGCGGCCGCTCAGCAGATGAATTCGACTACCGCCTATGCGTCGCGCGCCGTGTCGGATCTCGAGGCGCACCTGCGCACGCGCCTCCTGAACCGGACGACACGCCGGATCGCGCTGACCGAAGCAGGCGAGCGCTACCTGCAGCGCTGCGAGCAAATCCTCGCGTATGTCGACCAGGCCGAAGCCGAAGCGGGCGACGCGCACGCGCGCCCGTCAGGCAAGCTGAAGGTCCATTGCTTCACGAGCCTCGGGCAGCACTACCTGGTGCCGGCCATTGCGCGCTATCGACAGCGCTACCCGGACGTGCACGTCGAACTGACGCTCGCGCAGCGGATGCCCGACCTGCTCGACGAGGGGTACGACGTCGCGATCGTCGTCGGCCGCGACCTGCCCGATTCGGGGCTGGTGTCGCAGCGGCTCGGCGAGAGCTACAGCGTCGTGTGCGCGTCGCCGGGCTACGTCGACGCGCACGGCGTGCCCCGGACGCCCGCGGATCTCGAGCAGCATGTCTGTCTCGGGATGGTCGCGCCGGGCTTTCACTTCGACGAGTGGTCGCTGTCGGGGCCGCACGGCGACGAGGTGATTCCGATCACGGCGCCGCCGTTCCGCGTGAACGTCGCCGAGGCGCTCGCGGTGGCCGTGCGGGAAGGGATGGGGATCGGCGGATTGCCGCTCTATTCGGCGATCGGCGGGCTGCGCAGCGGACACATCGTGCGCGTGATGCCCGAATACCGGTCGCACGTGATGAACATCTACGCGCTGTATCCGTCGCGCCAGTACCTCGACGCGAAAATCCGCACCTGGGTCGATTTTCTGCGCGACGAGTTGCCGGCCACGCTCCAAGCCGACGAAGCCGCCCTCGCGCAGTTCACGGCTGCGACATGAGCGCGCGGTCGAGCCCAATCTGACGAGATTTGTCCTTCGCGCAACATTTTTTTACGCTTGGACGGCGGACAGTTTGATACTGTTCAAATCAGAGAGATTTGGATCTGCCCATACCCGGAGTCGCAATGGATACGCAACTGATGATCGGCCTTGGAGTTCTGCTTGGTGCGGCTGCCGCCGCCGCGGCGACGCGCGATCTGCTGCGCGCGATGAAGGCACGGATGAAGCCGGTGCCGGTGCGGGTACGTCCGTCGGCGAACGGATCGCGCCGCGCCGATCGCTGATCGGGCGGCCTTTCGGATCGGCAAGGGCCGCATCACGCGGCCGGATGGCCAGGCGCTCAGCCGAGCTCGACCACTCTGTCCCACGCAAACGCGGGATTTTCCAGTTCGCCGGTGCGCCGGTGGATATAGCCGCGCGGGTTGCACACCACGCGCGTGCCGCTGTCGGTCACGTAATCGAATGAAGTATGCGTGTGGCCGTGGATCCACAGGTCCACGGGCGGCCGCACGAGTTCCGCCATGTCCGTGACGAATCCCGCCGACGCAAGGTCGTCCGCGTAACGCTCGGCGAGCGAGCGCAGGTGCGGCGCATGGTGGGTGACGACGATCGTGCGACCGTCGAATGGCGTCGCGAGCCGTGCTTCCAGCCACGCACGGCCTTGCCGGTGCAGCGCGATCGCGTCGGCCGGCGTGAAATCCCGCTCCGGCGCCTCCGCCGCATGCAGTGCTGCATCGTGCGGCCACGTTACCTGGATCAAGCCCTTGAAATCGAGCATCACACGCACGCCGGCGTCGATCGCGCGCGCGATGCTCGCCTCGTCGGCGCCGAACAGCGAGAAATCGGACCAGAGCGTCGTACCCAGCACGCGAAAGCGTTGCGCCGGATCGACATACACGCCGTTGTTCAGGTAATGCACGTTGTCGATCGCCTGCGCGGCGTCGCGCATCGCGGTTTCGAGCGCGCCGAATTCCCCGTCGTAGTATTCGTGGTTGCCCGGCACGTAGATCACCGGCACGTCGGGGGCGAATGTTTCGGCGGCCCAGCGCAGGCCTTCCGCGTGATTATGGATGTCGCCGGCCAGCACGACGAGATCCGCGTCGGCGTGCGGGATCGTGTCGGGCTGGTTGCTTTCGAGATGCAGGTCGGACAGGACGCGAACTCTCATGGACATCGCTCCGGGGTGGGGGGCTTCAGCGCAGTACCTTGCCGGGATTCATCAGCCCGCGCGGGTCGAGCGCGGTCTTCAGCGTGCGCATGAGCGCCGTTTCGACCGGCGACTTGTAGCGCTGCGCGTCATCGATCTTCAGCTGGCCGATCCCGTGCTCCGCGCTGATCGTGCCGTGGTGGCGGTGCACGTTGTCGTAGACGATGCGATTGATCGGCTTCTGGAACTCCATGAGGAACGCCTTCGGGTCGCCGCCTTCGGGCGTCTGCACGTTGTAGTGCAGGTTGCCGTCACCGAGGTGGCCGAACGTGACCATCCGCGCGCCGGGCGCGGCCTCCTGGATCGCCGCGTCGGTTTCGTCGATGAAGCGCGCGATCGACGAGATCGGCACCGCGATGTCGTGCTTGATGTTCAGTCCCTCGTCTGCCTGCGCGAGCGGGATGTGTTCGCGCAGGTCCCAGAACGCGCGCGACTGCGCGAGATTTTCCGCGACCACCGCGTCGACCACGAGCCCGGCCTCGAATGCTTCCTCCATCAGTCTTTCGAACAGCGCGCGCGCATGCGTTTCGCTCTCGTTGTCCGACAGTTCGAGCAGCACCGTCTGCGCATGCGTGCGGTCGAACGGATAGCGCAGTTGCGGATAGTGCTTGCCGACGAGCTGCATGCAGAAATCGGACATCAGTTCGAAGCCTGTCAGAAGCGGGCCGGCAGCGCGCTGCGCGAGCGCGAGGAAGTCGAGCGCCGCGTGCGGCGACTCGAGCGCGGCCAGCGCGGTGACCTGCGCGGCCGGCAGCGGATGCAGCTTCATCACGGCGGCCGTGATGATGCCGAGCGTGCCCTCCGCGCCGATGAACAGGTCGCGCAGGTCGTAGCCCGTGTTGTCCTTGCGCAGGCCGCGCAGGCCGTCCCAGATCTCGCCCTGCGCCGTCACGACCTCGAGCCCGAGGCACAGCTCGCGCGCGTTGCCGTAGCGCAGCACCGCTGTGCCGCCGGCGTTGGTCGACAGGTTACCGCCGATCGTGCAGCTGCCTTCGGCGGCGAGGCTCAGCGCGAACAGCCGGCCGCCTTCGCGGGCACGTGCCTGCACGTCGGCGAGGATCACGCCGGCTTCGACCGTGATCGTGTTGTTGTGCGGATCGAGCGCGCGCACGCGGTTCAGGCGCGCGAGGCTCAGCACGGCCTGGTCGCCGCTCGCGTCGGGCGTCGCACCGCCGGCGAGGCTCGTGTTGCCGCCCTGCGGCACGAGCGCGACGCCATGCGTGTTCGCAAGCCGGACGAGCGCGGCGACTTCGGCCGTATCGGCCGGTTTCAGCACCGCGCATGCGCTGCCCTTGTAGCGGCGGCGCCAATCGGTCAGGAACGGCTCGGTGTCGTGCGGATCGGTCAGCACGTAGGTGGCGCCGATCGCGTCGCGGCAGGCGGATACGAATGCTTCGGAAGAAATCATCACGTTCGGTCGCGTAAGGGTCAGGACGCGGCGCGCTGCCGCTTCGCCGCGCGCTTGAACGGCGCGACGTACGCAAGCGCTGCCACGAAGAAGCCGACGGCGAGCGCGGTCTCGCACCAGCCGAGCGTCGCGGACAACCCGCGGTCGGACATGCCGCGCACGATGCCTTCGGCGAAATAGACGAGGATCAGCATGCTCGCCCACTGCATCGTATAGATGTTACGCCGCCACACGCCGGGCAGCGCGAGCGCGAGCGGCACGGCCTTGAGCATCAGCGCCGAGCCGCCCGGACGCAGCGGCGCGAGCCACAGTTCCCACGCGAGCGACAGCGCGATCAGCGCGACGAGGCACGTGGCCGCGGCCAGCGCGTAGCGCGGCCGGGCGGCGACGGCGGGGCGGGCAGGCACGTTCATGCGGCTTCGGTGGCCTGGGCGGCAGACAGGGCCGCTGCGGCGCGGGCAAGCCGCACGCCGAGCGCGGCCGCGAGCGCCTTTTCGTCGGCCGACAGCCCTTCGGCCGCGCTGCGATCGTGCTGCGACACGTGCGATGCGCCGTAAGGCGTGCCGCCGGTGCGCGTCGTGCTGAGCGCGGATTCCGTGTACGGGATCCCGACGATCATCATCCCGTGATGCAGCAGCGGCAGCATCATCGACAGCAGCGTCGATTCCTGGCCGCCGTGCAGGCTGCCGGTCGACGTGAACACGCAGGCCGGCTTGCCGGTCAGCGCGCCCGACAGCCATTGCGGGGTCGTGCCGTCGAGGAAATACTTGAGCGAGGCGGCCATGTTGCCGAAGCGGGTCGGCGAGCCGAGCGCGAGGCCCGCGCATTCCTCGAGGTCGCGGAGTTCCGCGTAGGGCGGGCCGTCGTCGGGGATGTCGGGGGCGGTGGCTTCGCAGACCGTCGAGACGGGCGGCACGGTGCGGATGCGGGCTTGCATGCCGGGCACGCTGTCGATGCCGTTCGCGATCGCGAGCGCGAGATCGCGCGTGGCGCCGTGACGGCTGTAATAGAGGACGAGAATGTCTTTCATGGGCGACGGGGCCGTGTGCGGCCGCGCGCATGCCCGGTGCAGTCGGCCCCTGCTGGATCGAGCGGCTATTATAGGGGCTGAAGTCGTCGCGCAGCGCGGCGGCGGCGCGCCGTCGCGCGCGCCATCGAGAAGGAGAAGCCGTTTGCCGAAGTTGAGCGTCGATCTCGACACCCTCAAGCGCCTCGCGCAGTTCGCAGCCCGGCGCAGCGCCGAGGATCGCATCCCGCAAGTGGCGGGCAGCCTCACGTTCACGACGATGCTGGCGCTCGTGCCGCTCGTGACCGTCGCGTTCGCGCTGTTCACCGCATTCCCGATGTTCGCGTCGTTCCAGATCTCGCTGCAGGGGTTCCTCGCGGATCACCTGATGCCCGCGCAGTTCAACGTCCAGATCTTCAAGTACCTGAACCAGTTCGCGTCGAAGGCCAAGGGGCTGACGACGGCCGGCCTGATCGTGCTCGTCGTCACGTCGGTGATGACGATGATGACGATCGAGTCCGCGTTCAACCTGATCTGGCGGGTGCGCAAGCCGCGGCCGTTCGCGCAGCGCGTGCTCGCGTACTGGGCGCTGATCACGCTTGGGCCCTTGCTGTTCGGCGTGAGCCTGTCGATCTCGTCGTACCTGTTTACGCAGTCGCTGGCGTTCACCGGCGCCGCGCCGTCGACATCGATCGTCGAATGGCTGCTCGCGTTCGTGTCGCTGCCGCTGACCGTGCTCGCGTTCACGCTGCTGTACGTCTACCTGCCGAACTGCACGGTCGCATGGCGCGATGCGGTGATCGGCGGGCTGTTCGCGGCCATCGCGTTCGAGCTCGCGAAGCGCGGCTTCGGCTATTACGTGCGGCGCATTCCGACCTATACGGCCGTATACGGCGCGTTCGCGGCGCTGCCGGTGTTCCTGTTGTGGGTGTACCTGAGCTGGTTCATCGCGCTGCTCGGCGCGATGGTGGCGTCCGCGCTGCCGGCGATTCGCGTCGGCCAGTTCCATCGCATCCACTATCCGGGCAGCGATTTGCTCGACGCGCTCGAACTGCTGGCGCGGCTGGCCGAGGCGCGCGCGGTCGGCAAGGCGGGCTATACGGCGATGCGGCTCGCGACCATGTTGCGCTGCGACATGGAAACCGCGCAGCGGCTGCTGTTGACGATGGAGGAGCGCGAATGGATCGCGCGGCTGGAAAGCGGCGAACTCGCGCCGCGCTATATCCTGCTGGCGAATCCGGAGCACCTCACGCTGGCGCAGTTGTTCGACGTGCTGGTGATCGACCGTACGGAGCTGACCTACCAGTTGCAGCGACGCCGAAGCCACGTCGAAGGGGCGGCATTGCTCGAGGTGCTGTCGAACGACCGGTTCGACGTATCGCTTGCGTCGCTGATCGCCGAGCACCGGCTCGCCGGCGTGCAGCCGGCCGAGACCGTGCCGGGGGCCGTGCCCGACGGAGCGCCCGACCCGCACGCGCGGCCGCCGAAAACGGCGTGACGTGCCGACGGGCGGGCGTTAAAGCGCGATCTTCCCGGTGCAGATGTCCTTGAACATCACCCAGTCGCCCATCAGGCTGTAGATCGGGTGCCGGAACGTGGCGGGGCGGTTCTTCTCGAAGAAGAAGTGTCCGATCCATGCGAATCCGTAGCCGCACACGACCGCCGCCGGCAGCCACGGCCAGTGGCCCGTCGCGATCGCCATCGCGACGCAGCCGATCACGCCGAGCGAGCCGATGAAGTGCAGCCGCCGCGACGTGAGGTTCTGGTGTTCGTTCAGGTAATACGGGTAGAAATCAGCGAAGCTGGCGAATTGGTCCGTATGCGTATGCGCCATGGCCGTCTCCTCGGGCCGCTGTCGATGGAGTCATTGTGCGGCGGCCGGCTCGCGTCCGCAAGCGGGGGCGGCCGCGCGGCGCGGACCTGCGCTTTCCTTTTGACAGGCTTTCCGATAGGATCGAAAGCGGATTTGCATTCAAGCATGAGGGGACTACGATGCGCGTCAGCGATATTCTGAAAGTGAAGGGCAACACGCTGTTTACGGTGACGCCCGATAAGCCGCTGCGCGAAGCGGTCGATACGATGGCCGAACACGATATCGGTTCGCTCGTCGTGATGGAGTACGGCGATCTCGTCGGGATGCTGACGTTCCGCGAGATCATCCTGCGCCTCCACGTGAACGGCGGCGCGATTGGCGACGTGCAGGTGCGCAAGGTGATGGACGAGCCGCTCACGTGCACGCCGGAAACCGACGTCAACGAAGTGCGCCGGATGATGCTCGAGCGCCACGCGCGCTACATGCCGGTGCTCGACAAGAAGGTGCTGATGGGCGTCATCTCGTTCTACGACGTCGCGAAGACGGTCGTCGAGGCGCAAAGCTTCGAGAACCGGATGCTGAAGGCGTACATCCGCGACTGGCCGGAATCGGAAGCCGAAGCGCAGAAGCCGTGAAACGCGTCGCGCGCGGTGCCATGACGCGCGGGCGCTGCCACTCGGCGCACGGCGGCGCAGGTTCAGCCTGCGCCGCCATTTTTTCGACAACAACACAAGGCCCGCGCAGCTTCGCCCAGACGATGCGCGCGTATTCCGCATGAGCGATCACACGCAAGTCTCTTCCGCGTCGCGCGGCGAACGGCGCGCCCACGCGTCGCAGTTCGACCTGTTGCGCCAGCGCCGTTTCGCGCCGTTCTTCACGACCCAGTTCCTCGGGGCGCTGAACGACAACGTGTTCAAGATCGGATTCACTTCGCTCGTCACCTATCACACCGCGCGTTTCTCCGGCGTCGACGCGAAGACGGCCGCGTTCCTGATTTCCGCCATCTTCATCCTGCCGTTCGTGCTGTTCTCGGCGACCTCCGGCCAGATCGCCGACAAATACGACAAGGCGACGCTCACGCGCTTCGTGAAGACCTTCGAGATCGTGCTGATGCTGGTCGGCGCGGCCGGCTTCGTCACGCACAGCGCGACGCTGCTGTATTTGTGCACGTTCATGATGGGGATGCACTCGACGCTGTTCGGCCCCGTCAAATATTCGTATCTGCCGCAGCATCTCGGCGACCACGAACTGGTCGGCGGCAACGGCCTCGTCGAGATGGGCACGTTCATCGCGATCCTGATCGGCACGATCATCGGCGGTGCGGCCGCGGGCATCGAAGGCAACGGTGAACGTGTGCTGGCCGTCAGCGTCGTCGTCATCGCGCTCGCGGGACGGCTCGTCGCGCAGCGCGTGCCGCCGACGCCGGCGCCGCAGCCGGATCTGGTGATCAACTGGAACCCGTTCAGCGAGACGTGGCGCAACCTCGGGCTCGCGCGACAGAATCGCACCGTGTTCCTGAGCCTGCTCGGCATCTCGTGGCTGTGGTTCGTCGGCGCGACGTTCCTCACGTCGTTCTTCAATTTCGCGAAGGACGTGCTGTCCGCGAGCCCCGATGTCGTCACGGTCCTGCTCGCGACGTTCTCGGTCGGCATCGGCCTCGGTTCGCTGCTGTGCGAGCGCCTGTCGCAGCGGCGCGTCGAGATCGGCCTCGTGCCGCTCGGCTCGATCGGCATCAGCGTGTTCGCGATCGAGCTGTATTTCGCGAGCCGCTCGCTGCCGTCGCCCGGGCATCTGCTGTCGGTCGGGGAATTCCTGGCCGGCGCGCGTCACTGGCGCATCCTGGCCGACCTGTTCCTGCTCGCGATGTTCGGCGGCTTCTACAGCGTGCCGCTGTACGCGCTGATCCAGAGTCGCAGTGCGCCGACCCATCGTGCGCGGATCATCGCAGCGAACAACATCCTGAACGCGCTGTTCATGATCCTGTCGGCCCTGATGGCGATGGGGCTGACCAAGGCCGGCGTCGACATCCCGGGCCTGTTCCTCGTCACCGCGCTGTTGAACGTCGTGGTCGCAACGTACATCTACCTGCTCGTTCCGGAGTTCCTGCTGCGCTTCGTCGCGTGGGTGCTGGTGCACACGTTCTACCGGATTCGCCTCGTGCATGCGGAGCGGATCCCGGAAGAGGGCGCGGCCGTGCTCGTATGCAACCACGTGAGCTACGTCGATGCGCTCGTGCTGGCGGCCGCGAGCCCGCGGCCGATCCGGTTCGTGATGGATCACCGGATCTTCAAGACACGCTTCGCGAGCTGGGTGTTCCGGCATGCAAAGGCGATTCCGATCGCGCCGCGCCATGAGGATCCCGACATGCTCGCACGCGCGTACGACGCGTGCGAGGCCGCGCTGAAGGACGGCGAACTCGTGTGCATCTTCCCGGAAGGCAAGCTCACCAAGACGGGGGACATCAACACGTTCCACCACGGCATCACGGAAATCCTGAGCCGTACGCCGGCGCCCGTGATTCCGATGGCGTTGCGCGGGCTGTGGGGCAGCTATTTCTCCCGTCATACCGATGCCCGTATGCCGCGACCCATCAAGCGCGGCGTGATGAGCCGGCTGACGCTTGCGGTCGGCGAGCCGATCCCGGCCACGGTCGCGACGCCCGAGGCGTTGCAAGCCGCGGTGACCGAGTTGCGCGGCGCGCGAAAGTGAGCAGGGCGGGCCCGGCGGCATCGCGCCGGGCCGTCCGCGCGGCCGGCCGGTGTGGTCTGAACGGTTCATACGGCCCGCGGGCACGGGACGGCTGGCATAATAGCGGTTTACCTCTTTTTCTCGACCGGCAAACGATCGGCCTGCCAGCGGTTCGGGCAGCGCATCGGTTTGTCCAATTCTCTTTGGGCGGTTCCATCATGTCCGGCAATACCCTCGGCACGCTTTTCACTGTCACGACCTTCGGCGAATCGCACGGTCCCGCGATCGGCTGCGTGATCGACGGCTGCCCGCCGGGGATGGGGCTGACCGAAGCCGACATCCAGATCGAACTCGATCGCCGCAAGCCCGGCACGTCGCGGCACGTGACGCAGCGCCAGGAGGCCGACGAGGTCGAAATCCTGTCCGGCGTGTTCGAAGGCGTGACGACCGGCACGCCGATCGCGCTGCTGATCCGCAACACCGATCAGCGCAGCAAGGACTACGGCAACATCGTCGAGACGTTCCGCCCGGGCCATGCCGACTACACCTACTGGCAGAAATACGGCATCCGCGACTACCGCGGCGGCGGCCGCTCGTCCGCGCGCCTGACCGCGCCGATCGTCGGCGCGGGCGCGGTTGCGAAGAAATGGCTGCGCGAGCGTTTCGGTGTCGAAGTGCGCGGCTACATGAGCGGTCTCGGCGAGATCGACGTGCCGTTCGTCGACTGGTCGCACGTTCGCGAGAACCCGTTCTTTTCGCCGAACGCGGAGGTCGTTCCGGAGCTGGAAGCCTACATGGACGCGCTGCGCAAGGACGGCGATTCGATCGGCGCGCGCATCGACGTCGTTGCGTCGGGCGTGCCGGTCGGCTGGGGCGAGCCGGTATTCGATCGGCTCGACGCGGACATCGCGAAGGCGATGATGAGCATCAACGCGGTGAAGGGCGTCGAGATCGGCGCGGGCTTCGACAGCGTCGCGCAGCGCGGCTCGGTGCACGGCGACGAACTGACGCCCGGCGGCTTCGTCGGCAACCATGCGGGCGGTGTGCTCGGCGGGATTTCGACGGGACAGGACATCACCGTGTCGATCGCGATCAAGCCGACGTCGAGCATCCGCACGCCGCGCCGTTCGATCACGAAGTCCGGCGAAGAAGCGACCGTCGAAACCTTCGGTCGCCACGACCCGTGCGTCGGGATTCGCGCGACGCCGATCGCCGAGTCGATGCTGGCGCTGGTGCTGATCGACCATGCGCTGCGCCATCGCGCGCAGTGCGGCGACGTCGAGACGCCGACGCCGAAGATCGCGGGCAGCGCGACCTGATGCAGCGGGGCCGGCATGCGCCGGCTCGATCGATTCGATGCGAAACGGGGCGCCTGAGGCGCCCCGTTTTCATTGAGCCGCCGAATTCGGCGGCGCGGCCGATTCGCGCACCCGCAGCTCCGGCAGTATCGCGTAACCGGGCCCGGTTTCGCCGTGCTCGAGTGCGTCGAGCAACGCGCGGGCGGCCTTGCGGCCGATTGCATCGGTGTCGACCCACATCGTCGTCAGCGCAGGCCGGATCTCGCGAGCCAGCGCGACATCGTCGAAGCCGGTGATCGACAATTGCGACGGCACGTCGAGGCCGATGGCCTGCGCTTCCAGCAGGGCGCCGAGCGCGAGTGCGTCGTTGCCGCAGATCACGGCAGTCGGGCGCGTCGCCCCGCTGTCGGCGATCGCGCGCAGGCTCGCGCGCCCGAACGCGATCGTGGCGGGGCCCTCATGCTGGTGGATCGGCCGGACCGCGAGCCCGCGCGCGGCGAGCGTGTCGTGGATGCCGCGCAGGCGGGCCTGCACACGGTCGTTGTCCGCCGAGGGCTGCATGATGATCGCGAAATCGCGATGCCCGAGGTCGAGCAGGTGCGTGGTCAGTCGCGCGAATGCCGCGCGGTTGTCGAAGCCGACGCAGCAGTGCGGGCTGTCGTCGCGGTAAGCATAGGTGACGACATACGGCACTCGATGCAGGTCGAGCAATTCGAATACTTCCGGCGGATAGGCTTCGCCGACCAGCGACACGGCTTCGACGCCGCGTGACAGCATCGCGCGCACCTGCGCGAGTGCCTGTGCCGGGTCGTAATTCGAGCAGCCCAGGAACAGCGTGATGCCGTGCTCGGCCATGACAGCCTGCATGCCCGCTACCTGCGACGCGAAGACCTGGTCGTCGAGCGTCGGGATGATCGCACCCGTGATGTGGGTGCGCGTGGAGGCGAGTGCGCGGCCGGCCGCGTTGGGAATCCAGTTCAGCGCGCGTGCCGCGTCGCGCACGCGTTGCTGCACGTCGGCCGAGACCTTGCCGGGGTCGTTGTAGACACGCGAAACGGTCGCGGTCGACACGCCGGCGAGTTTCGCGACATCCCCGAGCACCGATCGGCCGCTGCCGCGGCGCGCGCGAGCCGTGCCGCCGCTGGGTGGGGGCGTACTCATCGGTCATCCTCGGGCGCGGTTGCCTCGCAGGCGCCGCGCGTGGTCAAAAACGCCATCGTTTACCCTCGATTCATCGTGGTCCCGCTTGCATTCCCGCTCACGCCTGTGCGAATGTAAGCGCTATCTTGATGCCACTCCGTATTATGTCAGACACAGGTTGCATCCGCATTGTGAAATTTTCGTCGACGATGGCCGCTCCGGCTATTTTGTTTATCGTAAATGTAAGCGGTTACATTTGATGAAGAGCCACGCAAAGTCCCCTCGAATCGCGGTCGTCGGCAGCATCAACGTCGACCTCGTCACGCATGCGCCACGGCTGCCCGTGCCGGGCGAAACGCTGCTCGGCACGACGTTCCGGACCGTTCACGGCGGCAAGGGGGCGAACCAGGCGGTGGCGGCGGCCCGTCTGGGTGCATCGGTCGCGATGATCGGCTGCGTCGGCGACGACGCGTTCGGGGCGCGCCTGCACGACGCGCTGGCGGCCGAACGCATCGACGTGACGCACCTGCACCGGATCGACGGCGAGGCAACCGGCGTCGCGACGATCACGGTCGATGCGCATGGGGCGAACAGCATCGTGGTCGTGCCCGGTGCAAACGCGCGCCTCGATGCCGAATTGATCGACCGTGCCAGCGACGCGATCGCCGGTGCGGCGCTGATGGTGTGCCAGCTCGAGGTGCCGATCGAGACCGTCGCACGCGCGATCGGCAGTGCGATCGCGCATCGCACGCCAGTGCTGCTCAATCCGGCGCCTGCACGGCCGCTGTTCGACGCATTGCTGGCCCGGATCGACTACCTCGTCGTCAACGAAACGGAAGCGGAGTCGCTGACCGGCATCGCCGTCGGCGACGACGCCTCGGCGGTGCGCGCCGCCGAGGCACTGCGCGCGAAAGGCGTCGGCAACGTGCTGGTCACGCTGGGCGCGCGCGGCGTCTGCTGGCGCGGCAGCGCAGGGAACGGCCGCCATCGGGCCATGGCGGTGGTCGCCGTCGATACGACGGCGGCCGGCGACACCTTCGTCGGCGGATTCGCGGCCGCCCGGGTGAGCGGTGCGTCGATGGACGACGCGATCGCGTTCGGCCAGCGTGCCGCCGCGATCAGCGTCACGCGCCACGGCGCGCAGACGTCCATTCCGACACGCGAAGAAGTGGGGAGCATGACGGTATAGATTCCGCGACGACGGAAAGCGCGGGCAGACACCCGCCTATGACATGGAGACAATCGAAATGAACGAAGATCAGGCTGTTCCGACTGCGCCGCCACGTATCCGGCGCGGACAACGTATCGCACTCGCGCTGCTGATGGCGAGCGGAATCGTCAACTATCTCGATCGCGGCACGCTGGCCGTCGCGAGTTCGGCAATCCGGAACGATCTCGGGCTGTCGCTCTCGCAGATGGGGCTGCTGCTGTCGGCGTTCTCGTGGAGCTATGCGCTGTGCCAGTTTCCGGTCGGCGGTCTCGTCGATCGCATCGGGCCGCGCCGGCTGCTCGGCATCGGGCTGATCGTCTGGTCGTTCGCGCAGATGGCGGGCGGCCTCGTGTCCACCTTCGGCTGGTTCATCGTCGCGCGCATCGTGCTCGGCATCGGCGAGGCGCCGCAGTTCCCGTCGGCGGCGCGGGTGGTGAGCAACTGGTTTCCGTTGCGCGCACGCGGCACGCCGACCGGGATCTTCAACGCGGCATCGCCGCTCGGTACCGCGCTCGCGCCGTTGCTGCTGTCGGTGCTCGTCGCTTCGTTCGACTGGCGCTGGGCGTTCTTCATCACGGGGGCACTCGGTCTCGTGGTCGCCGTCGTCTGGTTCGCGTCGTATCGCGATCCGGCGCGTGCGCAATTGACCGCGGCGGAACGAGGGTATCTCGATGCCGATGCGCAGACGACCGTCGCGGCCCCCAGACTGACCTTCGCCGACTGGCGCAGCCTGTTTTCGCACGGCACGACCTGGGGCATGCTGATCGGCTTCTTCGGTTCGGTGTATCTGAACTGGGTCTACCTGACGTGGCTGCCGGGATATCTGACGATGGAGCGTCACATGAGCCTCATTCGCACCGGGTTTGCGGCATCCGTGCCGTTCCTGTGCGGGTTCGTCGGTTCGCTCGTTGCCGGCTGGCTGTCGGATCTGGTGACGCGCCGCAGCCGCTCGCCGGTCGTGAGCCGGCGCAATGCGGTGGTCGTCGCGATGCTAGGGATGGTCGCGTTCACGATTCCGGCCGCGCTCGTGCAGAGCAATACGGTCGCGCTCGCATGCATTTCGGTCGTGATCTTTCTCGCCAACGCGGCATCGGCATGTTCGTGGGCGCTCGCGACGGCGGCCGCACCGCCGAGCCGTGTCGCATCGCTTGGCGCGATCCAGAATTTCGGCGGCTTCATCGGCGGCGCGCTCGCGCCGATCCTGACGGGTGTCATCGCGCAGAAGTGGTCGTTCGTGCCGGCGCTGCTGACGGCGGCGGCAATCGCCTTCGCCGGCGCGATGGCTTACCTGTTGCTGGTGCGCAAGCCGATTCCCGAGCAGTCCGCGAGTGCGGCGCCCGGACCGCTGCCGGCCTGAGGCCGCCGGCTACCCCCTGTATTTACCGAAGGAAGGAGAAACAGATGCAATCACATCAGCAGGCGAGCACGACCATCGAAGGGATCGTGCCGGTGATGCTGACGCCGTTCGACGATGCCGGCGCGATCGACTACGCGGGCCTCGAGCGACTCATCGAATGGTATCTGGCGCACGGCTCGGATGCGCTGTTCGCGGTCGCGCAATCGAGCGAGATGCAATTCCTGAGTCTCGCAGAACGTGCGGAACTTGCGCGTTTCGTGGTCGAGCGGGTGGCGGGGCGTGTGCCTGTCGTCGCGTCCGGGCACGTCAGCGAAGATCGGGACGCACAGGTCGCCGAGCTGTGCGCCGCGGCGGAATCGGGTGCGCAGGGCGTCGTGCTCGTGACCAACCGCCTCGATCCGCAGCGCAAGGGCAGCGCTGCGTTTCTCGATCATCTTCACAAGTTGCTCGCCCGATTGCCGACGGATCTGCCGCTTGGCTTGTATGAATGTCCGGCGCCTTATCGGCGATTGCTGTCCGATGACGAACTGCGCGCGTGCA
Source organism: Burkholderia sp. AW49-1 (assembly GCF_053427845.1). Lineage (NCBI taxonomy): Bacteria > Pseudomonadati > Pseudomonadota > Betaproteobacteria > Burkholderiales > Burkholderiaceae > Burkholderia > Burkholderia sp. AW49-1. The sequence continues at coordinate 81,400 of NZ_JBSAXF010000025.1, forward strand.
TCGACACGGGCCGATTCGTGATGTTGAAGGACGTGAGCTGCGACCTGGAGACGGTGAAGCGACGCGTTGCGCTGGCCGCCGGGTCGCCGATGAAAATCCTGAATGCGAACGCCGCGATCGCATGGGATGCGATGAAGGCGGGCTCCGCCGGTTTCAACGGCGTGTTCACCAACTTCCATCCCGATCTGTATCGGTGGCTGCGCACGCAAGGCGACTCGGATCCGGCGCTTGCCGACGAATTGTCGACGTTTCTGGTGCTCTCGGCGGTGTCGGAAGCGCTTGGCTACCCGGCGCTCGCGAAGATCTATCATCAACGGATCGGCACGTTCGGATCGATTCGCTGCCGCGCGATCGACTACGACGTGCGCGAGCGGTTCTGGGCACTCGACGCGGTGCTCGACAAGATCGTGTCCGGCACCGAGCATTTCCGTCGGCGGATTGCGGCGCGCTAGCGCCGCTGGTTCGGGGCGGCAATCGCCCGCCCGGTGGCGGGCAGGCCGGCGTCGAATGCCTAGGGGACGAAAAAAACGCCGCGCGAGGCGGCGTTTTCCGGCAG
>NZ_JBSAXF010000026.1:0-77898 GCF_053427845.1 Burkholderia sp. AW49-1
CCACGTCGACGGGCCTCTCGTCGGCAACCAGCTCGATCGGCTCGTTGTCCACGTCGACCTCGACGGGCATCAATTCGCTGTCCACGGGCCTCAGCTCAACCGACAGCACGGTCGCTTCGCTCTCGACCTCCACGTCGACCGGCCTCTCGTCGGCAACCAGCTCGATCAGCTCGCTCTCGACGTCGACCTCGACCGGCATCAACTCGCTGTCCACGGGCCTCAGCTCGACCAACAGCACAATCTCGTCGCTGTCCACGTCGACCTCGACCGGCATCAGCTCGCTGTCCACCGGCCTCAGCTCGACCAACAGCACGATCACGTCGCTGTCCACGTCGACTTCGACCGGCATCAGCTCGCTGTCCACGGGCCTCAGCTCGACAGACAGCACGGTCACGTCACTGTCGACGTCGACCTCGACCGGCCTCAGCTCGCTGTCGACCAGCCTGAGCTCGACCGACAGCACGGTGCTGTCGCTGTCGACCTCGACGTCGACCGGCCTCAGCTCGGCAACCAGCTCGATCACGTCGCTGTCGACCTCGACGTCGACCGCGATCGAAGCCGCGAAGACGCACTACTACAGCGTCAACGACAACGGCACGCAGCAAGGCAACTACGCCAACGATGGCGCGACGGGCGTCAACTCGCTCGCAGCCGGCGTGAACGCCAGCGCGGCAGGCGCCAGCAGCGTGGCAGTCGGCGACGGCTCGAACGCACAGTCGACCGGCGCGGTCGCCATCGGCCAGAACGCATCGGCCACGGGCGGCAAGGCAGTGTCGATCGGCTCCGGCAACACGGCAAGCGGCGACGGCGCGGTCGCGATCGGCGACCCGAGCATCGCAACGGGCACCGGCGCGGTGGCGATGGGCGCGAACGACACGGCGACCGGCACCGGCGCGGTGGCGCTCGGCAACGCGAACACGGCAACCGGCAACAGCGCGCTCGCCCTCGGCAGCTCGAACCAGGCCACCGCTGACAACACGATCGCGCTCGGCAACAAGGCTGTCGCGAGCGCGACCGGCGCCCAGGCCTACGGCTCGGGTGCGTCGGCCACGGCCGCGGATGCACTCGCCTTCGGCACGAACGCCCAGGCCAACGTCGCCAACTCGATCGCAATGGGCGCCAACTCGACTACGGGCAACGCTGTCGGCGTGTCCAGCGTCACGATCGGCGGTGTGACGTACCCGTTCTACGGTACCTCGCCGGTGGGCGTCTTCAGCGTCGGCGCACCCGGTGCGGAACGCCAGATCACGAACGTCGCGGCAGGCCAGGTATCGGCCACCAGCACGGACGCGATCAACGGCAGCCAGCTCAACGCGACGAACCAGGCGGTCAACAGCCTGTCGACGTCGACCGCGTCGAACATCTCGTCGCTGTCGACCGGCATCGGTTCGCTGTCCACGGGCCTGAGCTCGACCAACAGCAACCTCACGTCGCTGTCCACGTCGACCTCGACTGCGATCAACTCGCTGTCGACGGGCCTCAGCTCGACGAACAGCAACCTCACGTCGCTGTCCACGTCGACGTCGACCGGCATCGGCTCTCTGTCGACCGGCCTGAGCACGACGAACAGCACGGTGGCGTCGCTGTCGACCGGCGTGACGAATCTCGGCGATCAGGTGTACCAGTTGTCGACCACGATCAACAACAACACGACGCGCTCGGCGAACAGCACCGCCGTCGCGGCCGACATGAACGGCACCGGCTCCGACCGCCCCACGGTCACCGCCGGCTCGAATTCGGTGGCGATCGGCGCAAATTCGAACGACGGCGGCCGTTCGAACGTGGTGTCGGTCGGTAGCGACACGCAGCAGCGCCAGATCACGAACGTCGCGCCGGGTACGCAAGGCACCGACGCGGTGAACGTGAACCAGCTGACGCAGGTTCAGACGACACTGTCGACGGCACTGTCGGGCCAGCAGGCGCAGATCAACTCGCTGGGTTCGCAACTGCAGCAGACCGACCAGATGGCGAAGCAGGGTATCGCGGCCGTCGGCGCGATGGCGTCGATCCCGCAGCTCGACCGCGACGCCAACTTCGGGATGGGTGTCGGCACCGCGTCGTTCCTGGGTCAGAAGGCGATGGCGGTCAACATGCAGGCGCGCATCACGGAGAACCTGAAGGCGTCGATCAACGGCGGCTTCAGTGGCGGTCAGAAGGTGATCGGCGCCGGCATGCTGTACCAGTGGAAGTAACGCGTCGCGCCGCCACGCCGCCGGCTCACGAGCCGGACGGCGGCGGGCGGCCCCGACGGCAGGACGAGCCCGCCGCGCAACGCGTGGCGGGCTTCAGTCAACCCAAGCATTGAGGACGTAATCGTGAACAAACTCGCTCTTGCGCTCGCACTTTCCGCAACGGCCCTCGCCGCGTGCTCGACCGCATCCGGCCCGACCTTCAGCGCATCCGAACTGCAGCCGCGCGACGGCGTGCGTACCTTCCAGGTGGATTGCCACGGCCTGCTGTCGGGCCCGCAGACCTGCATGAAGGCCGCCCGCAAGATCTGCGGCGACCAGCCGGTGCGCACCGTCGACGCGGCCCGCGCGCTGCGCGACGGCTCGGATCCCGCGACGCTCGTATTCCAGTGCGGTGCCGCGCCGGCCGCGGCAGCGTCGGCCGCCGAGCCGGCGCCGGCCCCCGCACCCGCGGCGGTCGAACATGTGAACCTCGCGGGCGACGCGCTGTTCGCGACGGGCCTGGCCACGCTCCCGCCGGCCGCGCGCGCATCGCTCGACAAGCTGCTGAGCGAACGCGAAGACCGCACGTACACGCAGGTGACGGTCACCGGCCATACGGATTCGGTCGGCAGCAACGCCGCCAATCTCGCGCTGTCGAAGCGCCGCGCGGAAACCGTCGCAAGCTACCTGAAGGCGCACGGGCTGAAAGCGCAGTCCGTGTCGGTCACGGGCCGCGGCAGCGCCGATCCGGTCGCGTCCAACGCGACGGCCGAAGGCCGCGCGAGCAACCGCCGCGTCGAGATCTCGCTGCAGCGCTGAGCAGCCGGCCGTCGCGGCCCGGGCGCCCTCGCGCCTGCGCACGACGGCCCTCACCGGCAGGGCGTTGTTGCCCCGCGGCACCCTGCTGCCCCCGTCGACCCCGCTTCGCCGGGGCCCCGGCTCCCGTGCCGGCGGCTATGTCAAAGTTCGTCAGGCCCCTCCACAAAACGGCGCCTTCCGTGCCACAATCGCCGCAGACAGCTGCCGGAGCGTTCCGACCGCGTCGCGCGCCGTGCCAGACCCGCCCGACGACACCCCGGAATCCTGCGGCCGCCTCGCGATCCGCGCCGCTCGACGCACATTCCAGTGCGCGCCGGCGCGAACGCGACCACGACAATCCGCGGCGCGCCGTTTCGCGGCCACGGCCGAACGCACGACGCCGCAGAGGAAACCAACCGGTGACGGACATCAATCAAGCCGCCTCGGGCGGCACCCGCAAGCAACGGCCGGCCGTCGGCATCTCACTGTTTGCGCGGGACGGCCAGGCGATCTGGGAAAACGGGATTCACCAGAACATCGCGTACCTCGCGATGATGCTCAAGCGCTCCGATCGCGTCGGCCCCGTCTATTTCCTGAACGGCGGCGACGCCAACGCACTGCCGACCGGCCTCGAACTCGACGGCCTCGACGTGCCGCTCGTGAAGCCTTCCGACGTCACGCACGAACTCGACGTCGTGATCGAAATGGGCGCGCAGTTGCCGGCCGAATGGATGCGGCACGTAAAGGCGCTCGGCACGAAGCTCGTCGCGTGCTACGTCGGCCATACCTACAGCGGTCTCGCCGAAACGCCGATCTTCGGCAAACCGTCGGGACACATCTTCAATGGCACGCAGTTCGACGAAGTGTGGGTGCTCGAGAAGTCGCAGAAGATCGACGTGCCGCTGTTGCGCACGCTCACGCGCGCGCCGGTCTTCACGATTCCGCATCTGTGGTCGCCGTACTTCCTCGATCGCCGCATCGCCGCGCTGGCGAGCGAGGGCCTGACGTTCGGCTATCGGCCGGGCCGGCGTCCCTGGAATCTCGCCACGCTCGAGCCGAACATCTCGGTCGTGAAGTCCTGCCACTATCCGATGCTCGCGTGCGACGAGTTCTACCGCGCACAACCGGACGCGGTGCGGCATCTGTTCGTCGTCAACTCGATGCAGATGAAGGCGCATCCGACGTTCGTGCACTTCGCGAACAGCCTCGACCTCGTGCGCCAGCAAAAGGCGACGTTCGAGCCGCGCATCGACCTGCCGGGCTTCATGGCGCGCCACGCGGACGCCGTCGTGTCCCACCACTGGGAAAACGCGCAGAACTATCTGTACTACGACGTGCTGTACGGCGGCTATCCGCTGATCCACAACTCGACGCTGCTCGGCGACGCCGGCTACTACTACCCGGATTTCGATTCCGCCGGCGGTGGTCAGGCGCTGCGCGATGCATGGCTGCATCACGACGAGCGGCTCGACGACTATCGTGCGAAAGCCGGCCGGCTGCTGCAGTCGGTCTCGATCGACAACCCCGCGAACCTGGACGCGTTCGTCGCGCGCCTGGTCGCCTGAACCGGAGCATACGCATGTCGGACTCCAAAGCCCGTCAAGCGCCCGGCGAGGGCAAGCGTCTCGTCGTCGGCGTGTCGCTGTTCGTGCGCGGCGCCGGCCAGTCGCTGTGGGAAAACGGCATCTTCCAGAACTGCCTGCTGCTGATCCTGCTGCTGCGCCAGTCGCCGCTCGTCGCCGAAGCCGTGATGGTGAACGGCGGCGAACAGGTCGCCGATCCGCAGATGATGCTCGGCGAATGGGACGTGCCGCTCCTGTCCATGGATGAAGCGCTGGAGCGCTGCGACGTGCTGATCGAAATGAGCGCGCAGTTCGGCGCCGACTACCTGCGCGCGTTCCGCGACCGCGGCGGAAAGGTCGTCACGATGCGGGTCGGCAACGACTACGTGATCGACATCGAGCGCGCGATGTTCGACAAGCCGTCGGGCTTCCTGTTCTCGGGCGCGCCGTACGACGCGGTGTGGACGATTCCGGAATTCGAGCGCTCGTGCCTGCACTATTACCAGACGGGCCTGCGCGCGCCGGTGACGATCGTCCCGCACATCTGGCATCCGATGCTGTTCGACAAGGCGCGTGCAACGCTCGGCGCCGGTTTGTCGTTCGGCTATCAGCCCGGCAAGCCGCGCTGGCGCGTGACGATGTTCGAGCCGAACATCTGCATGGTGAAGACGAGCATCATCCCGATGCTGGTCACGGAAGAGGCGTACCGCGCGAATCCGAAGTTCCTCGAGTTCGTACGCGTGTGCAATACGCTGCACCTGAAGGAACATGCGACCTTCGTTCACTTCGCGAAGAGCCTGGACATCGTCAACCACGGGATCACGACGTTCGAAAGCCGCTATGCGGTGTACGAATTCATGGCCGCCTACGGCGACGCGGTGGTGTCGCACACGTGGGAAAACGCGCAGAACTACCTGTACTACGAACTGCTGTACGGCGACTATCCGCTGATCCACAACTCGCCGTTCCTCGGCAAGGCCGGGTATTTCTATCCGGACTTCGATTGCCAGGCCGGCGGACGTGCGCTGCTGCAGGCGTTCGCCGGGCACGATGCGAACCTCGACGCGTACCGCGAGCAATCGAAGCACGTGCTCGATTCGGTCAGCATCTACAACCCCGACAACGTCGCCGCATATTCCGACGCGATTGCGTCGCTCTATCGCGACGCATGACGCGCCGCCTCCTCCGCACGCCGGCATGAACACACACCCGCCCCTCTCCCGCACGAAATGGCTGATCGGCTGCGCCATCGCGTCGATCGCGATCGGTGCGCACGCGCAACCCGGCGGCGAATCGGCCGACGCGCTACTGCGCGATGCCGATGCGGTCTTCAAACAGCTCGACGCAGGCCAGTACGGCGCGGTGTGGAACGACTCCGCCGCGTTCGTGAAGGCCCGCCTCAAGCAGGACCAGTTCGCCCAGGACATGCAGCGCGCGCGCCAGTCGGTCGGCATGGTCAGTCATCGCGGCTGGGCGCAGATCACGCGAATTCGCTACACGAATTCATCGTCGACGCCCGACGGGCTTTATGCGAATGTCGACTATGCGACGACACTCACGACCGGAACGACCGTGTACGAAAAGCTGAGCTTTCGCCTCGACGACGACGGCCGCTGGCACCTGACCGGCTACGTGCCGCGTCAGTCTCAGAACTACACGCCTTGAACTGCGCACCGTCCACCCGGAGCCGCCGATGAAAATCAATGTCGCGATTACGATGAACGTGCAGCGCGACGCGGCGCAGTCGATCTGGTACAACGGCGCGAACCAGCATTGCGTGTACCTGTACATGCTGCTGAAACGCTCGCCGCTGATCGGCGAAGTGTGGCTCGCGCACGACGACGGCATCACCGATTACCCGCAGGCGCTGATGATGGACGCGTTCGGCGACGCGCTGCGGCCGCTGTCGGAGATCGTCCACCAGACCGACCTGCTGATCGAGATGAACGCGTTCATCGATCCGTCGCACACGGACGCGGTGCGCCAGTGCGGCGGCAAGTGCGTGTCGTACCGCTTCGGCAACGACTACGTGATCGCGGTCGAGACGATCAACTTCGAGAAGAACAACTGGCGGCCGAACCCGAACCGCGTGCAGTTCGACGAGATCTGGACCAACCCGCAACACATGCACACGTGCGCGGCCTACTTCCAGGCCGTGTATCGCGCGCCGGTGATCGAGCTGCCGCACATCTGGTCGCCGTACTTCATCGAACGCAGCCTCGACACCGATCCCGAACTGAAGGCGCGCTTCGGCTATCGCAATCACGGCCCGGCCAAGCGCATCGCATTCTTCGAACCGAACCTGAACGTCGTGAAGAGTTCGATCGTGCCGATGCTGGCCGCGAATGCGTGCTACGTCGAGCGCCCGGAGCTGATCGAGCACGTGTACATGACCAACACGTTCGACAAGAAGGAAAACGTCGCCTTCAAGCATCTCGCGCTCGGGCTCGAGATGGTGCGCGACGGCAAGGCGACGGCCGACGTGCGCGCGCCGTTCGTCGCGTGGGCCGCGCATCACGCCGACATCGTCGTGTCGCACCACTGGGAAAACGGGCTGAACTACCTGCTGTACGACGCGCTGTACGGCAACTACCCGCTCGTGCACAACTCGCCGTTCCTGCGCGACGTCGGCTATTACTACCCGGACTTCGAGATCTTCGACGCGGCGCGCGCGATCGCGACCGCCGCGCAAACGCACGACGCGCGGCTCGACGATTACGCCGCGGCGGCCCGCCGCTGTCTGCAGCAGGTCGACACGCTCGCCGACCACAACGTTCGCGCGTATTCCGAGCAGATCCAGCGCCTGTTCGCCGGGCGCGCGCTCGGCTGAGCGCATCCGTCCGCCATCCGTTCATGAGGCAGGCCGTCCGCAACTTCGTCGTGGTCGATTCGATCCACGGCCCGTTCGTCATCGACCGGCACAGCACGCGGCAGGCCGACGCGCTGATCAAGACCCGACGCGCTGCGCGGTCGTATCGAACTCGCGCGCTCGGTGCTGCTGCGTGCGGGCCGGCGCGACGAAGCCGCGCGCGCGACCCTCGCCAGCGAGAACGTGCTGACCGCCGCGCAGTCCGAGCCGTCGGATCTGCCGGTCACGTTCCCGCATCACGCGATCGGCGATTTCAGCGATCTGGCCGCGCTGATGCTCGCGATGGATGCCGTGGTCACCACCTGCACCGCGCACATCCATCTGGCCGGAGCGTTGGGCGTGCCGGCGGTCCTGCTGCTGAGCCCGAAAGCCGATGCGCGCTGGGAAACCAGCTCGCGTACCGCGCTGTATCCGGGCATCCGGATCGTGCGGGCCGCGCATCCGGGCCAATGGGACGATGCGGTCGATCGCGCGCTGGCGCTCGTGCTCGGGGGATTCGGGAAAGACTGACGGAGCGCTTGCCAGGCGCCGCACGCCCGCGATCGGCGCACGTCAGGCGCGACGCGCGAGCGAGCGCCAGGGCGGCACGCGATCGCCGCCGTGCGTCGCGAACAGGCGGCCATGCCGGCGTCCGATCCGCGCAAGCCCCGCGAAACAGCGGAGCGCGGCACGGCTGACCTGGCCTGCGTGCCGCGCGAGGCTGCCGGATACGCCGCGCGCAATCGCCGAATCGTCGCCGCAGGCGCCCGCAAACACGCCGGCATAGTAGTGCCGCGCCGCGAGTTCGCGGCCGTCGGCGTCGAGCGGCTTCATCCGGCGAATACGGTGCGCAACGGCCTTGAGGCCATCGAGATACGGTGCGACGTCGAGTGGCGCATCGATCGATTCGGCGCCGAGCTGCCACAGCATGTCGGCCAGTTCGGCGATCGCGACGAGTTCGCGCGCATCGACCGCCTGCGTGCCCGTTCCGTGCCCGGCCTTCTTCGTCGCCATACCCACGCCCCTTTGCAATCCTTCGTTGCCCGATGCCGGCGCGCCGCGCCCGCACCGCGGCGTCATGCGGCGGCCGGTGACCGCCATGTAAAGCGGATGCCCTGCGCCCAGGCGACGCCGGAATCCAGGATGATCTGCCGGTCGATCTCGTTCTCCACGCCTTCGACGACGACGTGCCTCGCGCTTTCGTGCGCAAACGCGATCAGCCGGCGAAACTGGTAACGCCCGATCGCGTTGCGCTTGATCAGCGACAGGACGGACCTGTCGAGCTTCACGATATCGGGGTTGCCGACCACCAGATTGTTCAGCGCGCTGAAGCCGACGCCGAAGTCGTCGATCGCGACGCGGCACCCGGCCTGGCGAAACCGGTTCACGAACGACCGGCCCGCGACGGGATTCAGCGGCCCGGTCTCGGTAATCTCGACGACCAGCCGCGCCGCGACCGACGGCTCGCGCTCGAGCCGCCTGAAAATGGCCAGCCACGCGTCGTCCACCACCGCACTCATCGCCGCGACGTTGCAGCCATACACGGCCTTCGGATCGGCGCGCAGCGCGTCGATCGTCCGGCCCACCACGAGCCGGTCGAACCAGCGCATCAGCCCGAGCGATTCGAGGCGCGGCAGGAACGCGAGCGGCGGCAATGCATCGCGCGATCCCCAGCGCAGCCGCGCGAGGCATTCGTGATACAGCACGCCGCCCGACAGGTCGGCGCGGCAGACCGGCTCGCGCGCGAATCCGAGCCGGCTTTCGACGAAACTGCGTACCGACGCGAGGTCGGGGTGATCGTCATGCGCGGCGAATACGAGATCGATCTCGTCCTGATTCGCTACGCTGTTCGCCTCCAGGCGAGGTTCGACCGCATTCATCCGGCGCTCCGGCAAATGTCGGACCGCCGATGACGGCCCGCGCTCTCGATACATATGGCGCGAGCCGACTACGACACGCGCCACCGCCTACCCGGCCCATCCTCTTGTTTCGATCTTTTCCGGGAGCGTACTTTTTATTTAGTCGCGCCGTCAAACCAGATATTGTCAACGATATTCAAACACGGAAAATACACCACGCATGCACGTCGGCCACAGTGCGGCAGATTACACAAAATCATCCGCGGAGCATCGCTCGATATCGTTTATTTTTATCCACCGACCATTTCCCGAAAAATGCGATTTACCGCAAGGCTCCGTTTAATTATCGGATTTCCTGTGTTTGGTATGATGAATGGCCTATTGACGAAATCCTGTCCGAACGCGCCGCCCGAATGCGCCACAACGAACGGGATCGCATCGACATTGGCGTATCGCAGCACATTCGATCTCCGCGGAGTTCAATTCTGCCGTTTCAAACGACATTGATAATGCCTGAATATTAATTAGACAAGTCAAACGCAACAATATCGAGGCGAATTACAAAACGATCACGGATTGAAAGATCTTTAACAATCCTTTCGGCTTGTTAACCTCTAAAATAATTTCTGACGGACTTCCCTCGGAGCCGTCAGATTCGTGCCTTCAAAACCGTCGAATCTTCCCCGGTTCGACGGTTTCTTTTTTAATGGGCACTATTTCTTCAGACATTAACCGGAGACGATCCGGACGACGGCTTGCGGCACGCGCAACCTCACGCCGCCGTCGCGCCGATCAGGTTCGCGAGCAGCACGTCGTATTCGGCGACGAGCGCGGGGTTCGCCGACGTATAGCGGCCAAGGATCTCGCGCTGGCGCCGCGTGTACCCTTCCCAGTCGTCGTCGTGCGTGTGCAGCGCGTGCAGCAGCGCCTCCGCGCCCTTCTGCACGTCATTGTCCGGGTAGTAGTAGCCGAGGTCGGGCGCGAGGCTCGCGTTGTGCACGAGCGGATAGCCCTGCCAGCACACGTCGAAATAGAAGTAGTTGAGCGGGTTCGACCATTGATGCGACACCACGATGTCGGTCAGGTCGGCCAGGAACAGCGGCGTGTCGAAGCGACCGACGAAGCTCGCCTTGCCGGCGCGCACGATGTCCAGGTAGTTCATCAGCATCACGAACTCCGGGCTGTCGTGCGCGAGACGATCGGCGTTCGTCACGTGCGCGAAGCAGATCGCATCGGGGTCGCGGCGATACGCTTCGTCGATGATCAGCATCGGGTACACGCAGAACTTCACGACGTTGTGGTTCGGCTCCATCACCGTGAGCCGCTTGCCCGGCTCGCTGCGCGGGCGGTACTCGCCGTGCTCGGGCAGCGATGCGGCACGCGCGTCGAGGAACATCGGATCCCACACGAACGGCACGACGCGCCCCGGGCAGCGGCGCAGCGACTGCAGGAACGGCAGCGACGACGGCGCGATCTGCGGAATCGCCCACACTTCGTCGTAGCCGCGGTTGATGAACAGGGAATCCCACAGCCGGCGGCCGAACAGCATCGATTCCATCGCGTTGATGTACTCGACGCCGCAGCAGTAGCTGACGATCTTCGCGCCGCGCGCTTTCAGATAAGCCGTCTGCGCGGCGTCGATCTGGCCGCCGAGTTCGATCACCACGTCGAGCGCATCCTTCATGTCCGCGAACGCACGCGTGTCGTACACGGTGCGATCCCACGGCAGCGCGTCGGTGAGCGGCACGTCGGTCGTGTTGACCAGCGTCACGCGGTAGCCGTGCGGCGACGCCATCAGCAGCTTCGCGAGAAACAGCGCGTTCTGCTTGATGCCGTTGATCCACAGGCTTTCGTCGGGGGTGCGCAGACCGATCGTGATACCGATGCGCAGGCCGTTCAGGACAGGAGACGTCATCGTCGGCGGGATGGGAGGTTGAATGGTCGCAGTGTAGCGCGCGGCACGCGGCCGCGCGAACAATCCTCCAGTCTAGCGGAGTACCGGCCGCCAGACTGTCATGCATGGTCATACGCGGTGCCAAAAGCCAGGGCAATCGCATGAAGGGGCTTACCAGCCAAGGAGTTGAGCGCGATAGTTGTCGCTGGTGGCGGCCTTGAGCCGGCGGATTTTGAGACCCGCCTTGGTTTGCGTGTCCTTGCGCAGCAGGTTCATCGTGATGCGGCGCAGAATTGCAAAGTTCTGCGCCGCATGTTCGACCCGCACCCTGCATTGATCTTCGCCGAACGCCACGTCGAGCACCCAGTGCATCGAGTTCTCGATCCGCCAGTGCGAGCGTACGGCGTGTGCAATGCGCGTTGCATCGGCGGGCAGGCTGCTCACGTAATATCGGCGCTCGACCGACACCGTCTCGCCGATCTCGCGCGTGGCCTCGACCATAGCGATCGAGCGCATGCCCGGCCAGAGCGCGGCCGCGCGCCATGTGTTCATCACATCACTGACCAGGCAACGACGTGTTTCGATCCGGCCGTGGTCCTTCTCGACCTCCCGATATTCACTCGAACAGTCCCATCGATCTTCGGACCGGAGTCGGTCGATGGCTTCGAGCGTCGAGCGAATTTCCACCAGCAGCGTCGGTTGGTTCTCCTTGACCGCCAACACATAATCGGCACCGCTCGTGACGAGCTGCCGGGCAATCGCTTGCTGGCAGCCCATCGCGTCGATCGTCACGATTGCGCCCTTGAGCACTAGTGCATCGAGCAGTTCCGGAATCGCCGTGATCTCGTTACTCTTGTCGGCCGTGCGCACCTGCCCCAGTACAACGCCCAGGCCGCTTCCAAAGGCCGAAACAAGGTGGATGGCACGCTCCCCATTGCGATGCGAGCCACGGACCGTCTTGCCGTCGATCGCGATGACCTCGCCGGACAAGGTTGGAAACGCACCGCTCATCCAGCGCGTGAAGCACGCCTCGAACTGACGTGGGTTCAGGGCCGCGAACACCCGTCCAAACGTGTCGTGGGACGGGATGCCGTTGCGCAGCGGCACGTAGCCGCGTAGCCACTCCAGTTTCTCTTCACCCCAGATCTGAATGGCTACCCACCTATCCGCTCCCGAGAGAATCGCGCACAGCGCCACCACCAGCATCTCTGACAGGTCGTGCGCAGGCGTTCGGCTGCGCGGATCGCGTAACTCGCCGAACGCGTCTTCGATGCTCAAGGCTTGCGTTTCCTCCATCCGATGCCTCCGCAAAAGATAGTAGTAAACGCTTGATTCGCCTCGGTTTACAACCCCGCGCGTAACTCCTTGATTGTTAACGCCCCTTCATGCGATTGCCCTGCGCCAACGGTGCCGGTTGGCGACCGGGCGCACCGCAAGGCATGCCATGCACACCGCCGGCGCCAGATGCGACAAGGCCGGCGTCGCGCCGCGAGGCGCCACGCCGGCCCGTGCGCGACGCACGCCCCGGTCAGCCTTCCGCCATCATCAGCAGCTGCGCGCCATCCGCGACCTGGTCGCCGACGCCGTACAGCACTTCGGCGACGACGCCCGCGCCCGGCGCGCCGATCGTGTGCTCCATCTTCATCGCTTCCATCACGATCAGCGGCGTGCCGGCCTCGACCTTCTGGCCCGGCTCGACCAGCACCGCGATCACCTTGCCGGGCATCGGCGCGGTCAGGCGGCCGCCGCCATGCTCGGCATCGCCGGCGTGCGCGAGCACGTTGCGCCATTCGAACGTCTCGGCGACACCCTGCGTGAACACGTGGAAACTGTCGCCGTCCGCATACACGCGGCCGCTGCTGCGCACGCCGTCGAGCGTTACGTCGAAGTCGAGCGGCGTGACGCCGCGTGCCCATGCGAACGGCTGCGCGGCCGCGTCGCCGGTGGCGATGCGCGTGCTGCCGCCGTCGTCCAGGTAGGTGACCGTCACGTCCGCTTCGCGTTCGGGCGCGTGCCATTCGAGCGTGCGGCGATAGCCGCCGTTCAGCCGCCAGTCCGGCAGCGCGCGCCACGGCGACGCGCCGTCCCGTGCGGCCGCATCGTGCTCGCGCGCGAGCAGCGCCGCGCAGGCCAGCGCGAGCGTCGCGCGCGGCGGCCGTTGCGGCGCGAACAGCGCAGCGTGGTTGCGCTCGATCAGGCCCGTGTCGAGATCGGCGATCGCGAACGGCGCGCAGGTGACGATCCGCTGCAGGAACGCGGCGTTCGTGTGCAGGCCGACCACCTCGCATGCCCGCAGCGCGCGCAGCATCCGGCCAAGCGCTTCCGCGCGGTCCGCGCCGTGCACGATCAGCTTCGCGATCATCGGATCGTAGAACGGCGTGATCGCATCGCCTTCGCGCACGCCGCTGTCGACGCGCACCGGCGCGCCGATCGCGAACTCGACGCCGTCCGGCAGCCGCAGGTGCTTCAGCGTGCCGGTGGACGGCAGGAAGCCGCGCGCGGGATTCTCCGCATAGAGACGCGCCTCGATCGCGTGGCCCTGCACGCGCAGTTCCTCCTGCCGCAGCGGCAGCGGTTCACCCGCTGCGACGCGCAGTTGCCACTCGACGAGATCGAGCCCCGTGACCATCTCGGTGACCGGATGCTCGACCTGCAGGCGCGTGTTCATTTCCATGAAGTAGAACGCTTCGCCCGTCATGATGAATTCGACGGTGCCCGCGCCGACGTAATTCACCGCACGCGCGGCCGCGACAGCCGCTTCGCCCATCGCCTCGCGCACGTCTTCGTGCAGCCCCGGCGCCGGCGCTTCCTCGAGCACCTTCTGGTGACGGCGCTGCACCGAGCAGTCGCGGTCGAACAGGTAGACGGTGTTGCCGTGCGAGTCGCCGAACACCTGCACTTCGACGTGACGCGGGCGCGTCAGGTATTTCTCGATCAGCACGCGATCGTTGCCGAAGCTGCTCGCGGCCTCGCGCTGGCACGACGCGAGCGCGGCGGGGAAATCATCGGAACGCTCGACCACGCGCATGCCCTTGCCGCCGCCGCCCGCGCTCGCCTTCAGTAGCACCGGGTAGCCGATTTCGTCGGCTTCGCGATGCAGGTGGGCCGCGTCCTGGTCGTCGCCGTGATAGCCGGGGACGAGCGGCACCGCGGCCGCGTGCATCAGCGCCTTCGCGGCGGCCTTCGAGCCCATCGCCGCGATCGCGTCGACCGGCGGCCCGATGAACGCGATGCCGGCCGCTTCGCACGCGTGCGCGAAATCCTCGTTCTCGGACAGGAAACCGTAGCCCGGATGGATGGCCTGCGCGCCGGTCGCGCGCGCGGCCTCGATGATGCGCTCGATGCGCAGGTAGCTGTCCGCGGCCGCGGAGCCGCCGATGTGCACGGCCTCGTCGCATGCGGCGACGTGCTTCGCGTTCGCGTCCGCGTCGGAATAGACGGCGACGCTCGCGATCCCGAGACGTTTGCACGTCGCGGCGACGCGGCAGGCGATCTCGCCGCGGTTGGCGATCAGAATCTTGTCGAACATGGCTTCGGTGTCGTCCGGAAAGTTAGGGGCACGCCGTCATTCACGCCACGAAGGCGTGCGTTTCTCGAGGAAGGACGCGATCCCTTCACGCGCTTCCGCGCCGGCGCGGGTCCGCGCGATCCACTCGGCGGTCTGCTCGATCAGCGTTGCGTCGAGCGGCCGGCCGGCCACGTCGGCGACGAGCCGCTTGCATGCCCGCACCGCGTCGGGGCCGTTCGCGACGAGCGTCGCGGCCAGCTTCGCGACCGTTTCGTCGAGCGCCTCGGCCGGCACGGCATCGTGAATGAAGCCGAGGGACGCGGCGCGCGCGCTGTCGAACACTTCGGCCGTCGTGAAGTAGCGACGCGCCGCGCGCTCGCCCATCGCACGCACGACGTACGGTGCGATCGTTGCCGGAATCAGCCCGAGCCGCGCTTCGGACAGGCAGAACTTCGCGCCGTCGGCGGCGATCGCGATGTCGGCCGCCGCGACGAGGCCCACGCCGCCCGCATACGCATCGCCGTGCACGCGCGCGATCACCGGCTTGCCGCAGCGATGGATCGCCTCGAGCATCCGCGCGAGCTTGCGCGCGTCGGCGCGGTTCTCGTCGTCCGAGTAACCGGCCATCTTCTTCATCCAGTTCAGGTCCGCGCCCGCGCAGAACGCGGCGCCTTCCGCCGCGAGCACGACCGCGCGCACGCCGGCGTGCGCATCGAGCCACTCGAACGCGGTGGTGAGCTCGGCGATCGTCGTCTCGTTGAACGCGTTGCGCACGTCGGGCCGCGCGAGCGTGACGGTCGCCACGCGGCCGGCCTCGCTTACCTTGATCGTTTCGTATCGCATCGGTCAGTCCTCCCGGCCGTTACATGCGGAACACGCCGAAGCGCGTGTCGTCGATCGGCGCGTTCATCGACGCGGCGAGGCCGAGACCCAGCACGTCGCGCGTCTGCGCGGGGTCGATCACGCCGTCGTCCCACAGCCGCGCGCTCGCGTAATACGGATGCCCCTGGCGCTCGTATTGGTCGCGGATCGGCTGCTTGAAGGCATCCTCGTCCTCGGCCGACCACGTGCCGCCCTTCGCCTCGATGCCGTCGCGGCGCACGGTCGCGAGCACCGATGCGGCCTGCTCGCCGCCCATCACCGAGATCCGCGCATTCGGCCACATCCACAGAAAGCGCGGGCCGAACGCGCGGCCGCACATCCCGTAGTTGCCCGCGCCGAACGAGCCGCCGATGATCACCGTGAACTTCGGCACCTTCGCGTTCGACACGGCCGTCACCATCTTCGCGCCATGGCGCGCGATGCCTTCGTTCTCGTACTTGCGGCCGACCATGAAGCCCGTGATGTTCTGCAGGAACACGAGCGGAATCTTGCGCTGGCAGCACAGCTCGATGAAATGCGCGCCCTTCACAGCCGATTCGGAGAACAGGATGCCGTTGTTCGCGACGATCCCGACCGGATGGCCCCAGATGTGCGCGAAGCCCGTGACGAGCGTCGTGCCGAAGCGTGCCTTGAATTCATCGAACTCCGAATCGTCGACGATGCGCGCGATCACTTCGCGCACGTCGAACGGCTTGCGCGTGTCGACCGGAATTACGCCGTACAGGCTCTTCGCGTCGTAGCGCGGCGGCTTCGGCTCGCGCACCGCCACCGGTGACGCGATCTTCGGCGCGAGATGACCGACGATGCTGCGCGCAATCGACAGCGCATGTGCGTCGTTCTGCGCGAGATGGTCGGCCACGCCCGACAGTCGCGTGTGCACGTCGCCGCCGCCGAGATCCTCCGCGCTCACTTCCTCGCCGGTCGCGGCCTTCACGAGCGGCGGGCCGCCGAGGAAAATCGTGCCCTGGTTCTTCACGATGATCGACTCGTCGCTCATCGCCGGCACATACGCGCCGCCCGCCGTGCACGAGCCCATCACGACCGCGATCTGCGCGATACCCGCGGCGGACATCGTTGCCTGGTTGAAAAAGATGCGGCCGAAGTGGTCGCGATCGGGAAACACGTCGTCCTGGTTCGGCAGGTTCGCGCCGCCCGAATCGACGAGGTACACGCACGGCAGCCGGTTTTCGGCGGCGATTTCCTGCGCGCGCACGTGCTTCTTCACGGTCATCGGGTAGTAGGTGCCGCCCTTGACCGTCGCGTCGTTGCATACGATCACGCACTCGCGGCCAGCGATCCGGCCGATCCCGGTGATCACGCCCGCGCCTGGCGCGTCGTCGTTGTACATGCCGTTCGCCGCGAGCTGCGACAGCTCGAGGAACGGCGCACCCGGATCGAGCAGCTGCGCGATGCGGTCGCGCGGCAGCAGCTTGCCGCGCGACAGGTGCTTGTCGCGCGCGGCCTGGCCGCCGCCTTGCGCGAGCTGTTCGATCTTCGCGCGCAGGTCGGCGACGACCGCCTCCAGCGCCGCGGCGTTGGCGCGGAAATCTTCCGAACGCGGATTCAGTTTCGATTCGATGATCGGCATCGCCGGGGCTCCGTTCGCGTGACGTGGGGCGTTACATCGTTTCCGCGAACAGCTCGCGGCCGATCAGCATGCGGCGGATCTCGCTCGTGCCGGCGCCGATCTCATACAGCTTCGCATCGCGCCACAGACGGCCGACCGGGTATTCATTGATGTAGCCGTTGCCGCCGAGGATCTGGATCGCCTCGCCCGCCATCCACGTCGCCTTCTCGGCCGTATAGAGGATCACGCCCGCGCAGTCCTTGCGCACCTGGCGAATGTGGTCGCTGCCGGCCGAATCGAGGTGGCGGCCGACCGCGTACAAATACGCGCGGCATGCCTGGAACGTGGTGTACATGTCGGCGACCTTGCCCTGGATCAGCTGGAATTCGCCGATCGACTGGCCGAACTGCTTGCGGTCGTGGATATACGGCACCACCGCGTCGAGACACGCGGCCATGATGCCCGTCGGGCCGCCCGACAGCACCGCGCGTTCGTAGTCGAGGCCGCTCATCAGCACCTTCACGCCGCCGTTGAGCTGGCCGAGGATGTTCTCTTCCGGCACCTCGACGTCCTGGAACACGAGTTCGCCCGTGTGCGATCCCCGCATGCCGAGCTTGTCGAGCTTCTGCGCGACCGAGAAGCCCTTCATCCCCTTCTCGACGATGAACGCAGTGATGCCGCGCGGGCCGGCGTCGATGTCCGTCTTCGCGTAGACGACGAGCGTGTCGCAGTCGGGGCCGTTGGTGATCCACATCTTCGTGCCGTTGAGCACGTAGCGGTCGCCGCGCTTGTCCGCGCGCAGCTTCATGCTGACGACGTCGGAGCCGGCGTTCGGCTCGCTCATCGCGAGCGCGCCGATGTGTTCGCCCGACACGAGCTTCGGCAGATATTTCTGCTTCTGCGCGTCGGTGCCGTTGCGGTGGATCTGGTTCACGCACAGGTTCGAGTGCGCGCCGTACGACAGGCCGATCGACGCCGATGCGCGCGAGATCTCTTCCATCGCAACCATGTGCGCGGTGTAGCCCATGTTCGCGCCGCCGTATTCCTCGGACACCGTCATGCCGAGCACGCCGAGATCGCCGAACTTCTTCCACAGATCCATCGGAAACTGGTCGGTGCGGTCGACTTCCGCCGCCCGCGGCGTGATTTCCTTGGCCGCGAACGTCGCGACGGCGTCGCGCAGCATCTCGATGTCTTCACCGAGCATGAATTGCACACCGGGCAGGTTGATCATGTCTCCTCCGTCTCCAGAAAATGGGTCGCACGCGCCGATTTCTGAGTTTCGCTCAAATCGGATCAATGCGTCGATTCATTAAGCCAATGCAGCGTAAATTTCGCACAGTTTCGCGCCTCGCCCGGCTTGTCGTCAATAGTTTTTTGAGTGACACTCAGATATCATTGCGGCATGACAGCCGCCACCGCCGACACCATGACCGCCACCGCCAAAGCAGACCGCCCCGAGCCGTCGCGCGCACCCGCCGGGCGCAAGTCCCAGCAGCGCGTGCAGGACATCCTGCGCGCCGGTCGTGAAGTGTTCGCCGAAAAGGGTTACGAGCATGCGACGGCCGCCGAGATCGCGCAGCGCGTCGGCGTATCGGAGGCGACGGTGTTCAGCTACTTCCGCGGCAAGCGTGAGCTGTGCGCGCGCGTGATTGCCGACTGGTATGACGAAATCATTGCCGCGTTCGAACTCGGGATGCCGCAGGAAGCGTCCGTGCAGCAGCAGTTCGCATTCATCGTGCGCACGCACCTGCGGCTGATGCTGGTGAACGGCACGGGGCTGTGCGCGCTGGTGCTGTCGGAGGGGCGAGCGAAGCAGCATGCGTTGAGCGACGAGCTCACCGCGCTGCAGCGCCGCTACACGGCGCCGCTGATGGACGTGCTCGCGCGCGGCCAGGCGGCCGGGCAGGTGCGCAACGACATGCCGTTGAGCCTGCTGCGCTCGATGGTGTTCGGGCCGATCGAGCACGTGCTGTGGGATGCGATCCTGGGGCACCGCAAGCTCGATACGGAAACGACGGCCACGCAGCTCATCGACATGCTGTGGGCGGCCGTGCAGCCGCCCGCACCGGAGCAGGCGGCACTGGTGCGCTTCAGGAACGAAGTCGCGGAAGCGGTCCGGCGGCTGGAAGGGGAAGCGTCACGCCCGTGACGCCTGCGGGTGGCACGGCGCCTCTGCCGCGTTGCCGCCTCCCCCGCCAACGCGGGGCATTCAATTGCTACGACTCCTCGCCGACCCGCAGCGGCGCACGGCTCTGCTCGTTGTTCAAGTGAACGAACTTGCGCAACAGGCGCATCAGTTCCCGCGAATCGTCCTCCCCCATGCCGTCGAACAGGCCGGCGCGCAGCTCCTTCACCGACGGAATCAGGTGCGTGAGCAGTTCGACGCCCGCCGGCGTCAGCAGCAAGCGCCGCTGACGCCGCGGCAACACTTCGCGGACGATCAATCCTTTCGCTTCGAGCCGGACCGCGAGGTCCGCGGTCGTCGAAGTGTCGAGCGCCACTCGCTGCGCGAGCGTCACCTGATCGAGCCCCGGGCACTCGTAGAGCATCCGCAGGACCGCGTACTGCACCGGCGTCACGTCCCGGCCCAGCTTCTCGTAGAACATCGCAACCGCAATCTGGTGCGCGCGCCGGATCAGATGCCCGGGTTCGTCGTACAGGTCGAACGGGAAAGCCGGCGCGTCGGCGGGATTCGTTTTTTCCATGAATGAGTCGATGACATAGGCAGCGCACGCCGTTGCGTGCGCCGACGGCATGGCGCTGCGTCGCGCCATTTCCCGGGAAAACCAGTATACCGCTCGCCTTGCCCTGGCCAATCTCGATAAGTACACTGAATCTCATTCAGTACACGGAATCAAGAATTGCCGCGCACCGGCGGCACCGCCCTGTAGGAGACGAAGAACGTGTTTCTCAAGAACGCTTGGTATGTCGCGTGCACGCCCGATGAAATCGACGGCAAGCCGCTCGGCCGCAAGATTTGCAACGAGTCGATGGTGTTCTACCGCGCGGCGGACGGCCGCGTCGCCGCGCTCGAGGACTTCTGCCCGCACCGCGGCGCGCCGCTGTCGCTGGGATTCGTGCGCGACGGCGTGCTCGTGTGCGGCTATCACGGGCTGGAAATGGGCTGCAACGGCAAGACGGCAGGCATGCCGGGCCAGCGCGTCGGCGGCTTTCCGCCGATCCGCAGCTTTCCGGCGGTCGAGCGGTATGGATTCGTCTGGGTGTGGCCCGGCGATGCGTCCGCAGCCGATCCCGACAAGTTGCCCGCGCTCCAGTGGGCCGAAGATCCGGCCTGGGCACACGGCGGCGGCCTGTATCACATCCGTTGCGACTACCGGCTGATGATCGACAACCTGATGGACCTCACGCACGAGACCTACGTGCATGCGACGAGTATCGGCCAGAAGGAAATCGACGAAGCGCCGCCCAAGACGACCGCCAACGGCGATGAAGTCGTCACGAGCCGCTTCATGGAGAACGTGATGCCGCCGCCGTTCTGGCGGATGGCGCTGCGCGGCAACGGGCTGGCCGACGACGTGCCGGTCGACCGCTGGCAGATCTGCCGCTTCACGCCGCCGAGCCACGTGATGATCGAAGTGGGCGTCGCGCATGCGGGCCACGGCGGCTACGACGCGCCGGCCGAGTTGAAGGCGTCGTCAATCGTGGTCGACTTCATCACGCCGGAGACGGACACCTCGATCTGGTATTTCTGGGGGATGGCGCGCAACTTCCGGCCCGACGATCACGCGTTGACCGCCGAGATCCGCGACGGCCAGGGCAAGATCTTCGCCGAGGATCTCGACATGCTCGAGCGCCAGCAACTCAACCTCGAGCAGTGGCCGGACCGCAAGCTGCTCAAGCTCAACATCGACGCCGGCGGCGTGCTGTCGCGCAAGGTGATCGAGCGGCTGCTCGCCGACGAAAACGCGTCGAGCCCGCAGCAGCCAGTGATTCCGGTCGCGCAGATCAGGGAGGCGTCATGAGCGCCTCGACGCTGACGGTCCGGGTGGCCCGCAAGTGGCAGGAAGCGCGCGACATTTGCGGCTTCGAATTCGTCAGCGATGACGGGTCGCCCTTGCCGCGCTTCGACGCCGGCGCGCATATCGACGTGTATTTGCCGGGCGGGCTCGTGCGCCAGTACTCGCTGTGCAACCACCCCGAACACGGCGATCGCTACCAGATCGCGGTGCTGCGCGATGCCGAGGGCCGCGGCGGGTCGCGCGCGATTCACGACGAAGTCCGGCAAGGCGATACCGTACGGATCGGCATGCCGCGCAATCAATTTCCGCTCGCGCCCGGCGCCCCGCACCACCTGTTGCTCGCGGGCGGGATCGGCGTCACGCCGATTCTCTGCATGGCGGAACGGCTGTTCTCGTCCGGCGCGACCTTCGACATGCACTACTGCGCGCGTTCGGCCGATCGCATCGCCTTCGTCGAGCGGATCGACGCAGCCGGGTTCCGCGAGCGCGCCCGCTTCCACGTCGACGACGGCGACCCCGCGCAACGCCTCGACCTGCCCGCCGTGCTCGCCGCGGCGCCTGACGGCACCCACCTCTACGTATGCGGCCCGCGCGGCTTCATGGACGCGGTGCTGAACGCCGCGCGCGAGCGCAACTGGGCCGACGAGCGGCTGCATTACGAGTTCTTCGGCGGCGCGGTTGCGTCGTCCGGAGCGGATCGCGCGTTCCAGGTCCGCATCGCGAGCAGCGGCAAGGTGATCGACGTGCCGGCCGAATGCACGGTCGTCGCCGCGCTGGCGGCCAACGGCATCGACGTGCTTACGTCGTGCGAGCAAGGCGTCTGCGGCACCTGCGTGACGCGCGTGCTCGAAGGCGAGCCCGATCATCGCGATTCGTATCTGACGGAAGCGGAACAGGCGGCCGGCGACCAGTTCATGCCGTGCTGCTCGCGATCGCGAAGCGATCTGCTGGTACTCGATCTGTAGAGTAGAGCTGGATCCGTCGCAAGCTCGCGGCGGCCACACACCTGCAGGCCGACATCGTGTTCGCCGGCGACACGTACTACGCGACACCCGACCTCGCACTCGACCTGCAGGGCGTGCGCTACCTGCAACGCCGCGAAAACGGTGAAGGCGGCACGAACGCCACGCTCTTCGTCGGACGAGCGAACTATTTCCTGTCGAAGCGGACGACCGTCCATACGTCGGCGGGCTACATGTTCAACAGCACGCTGGCCGCGAACGCGGTCGCCGCGGGCGGAGCGGTCGGAGCGGTCGGCACCGCAATGAATCAGCTCGGCGTGATGGCCGGCATCCGGCAGAAGTTCTGAACGCCGGACCTCGCACGTCGATCAAGTCAATCGGCGAGCCGGCAATGCGAGAGCTTCAGCCCGGGCAGCACCGGCGCGTCGATATAGCCTTCGTTCTCGCAACTGAATCGGAAATTCGCGGACGCCGTGAACGGCGTGATCTCGCCGCCGGGAAATTTCGGTTTCAACGCGGCCTGATCGGCCACGTCGAAATGCGTATCGAACTGCTCGCCATCGGTCGTCAACGCGCCGAAGTATGTGCCGCCCGGATCGGTGCCCATCCGGATGACCGCGCCGACGAACGCGAGACGCTTACCGTCGTATGTCGTCTTCGCGGCGGCCGTGTTCTGCGTATAGGCCTCGATCACGGTGCCATAGTGCACGTCGATCGCGGGCTCGGCGGCCGGTGCGGCGCAGGCGCCTTGGTACACGCCCGCCAGCAGCGCGCATGCTGCGAGCGCGGCCGCCGCGAACGGTGCGGAAATCTTCTTCATGGGTGGTCTCCCGTCAAGCGTGGTGGTTGAGGTCGTGGATCGCGGGGCCGGTTGCCCGGCGTCACGCGAGACGATCGTGCAGCCGTTGCTTTATTCGTTCGAATCGTGGAACACGGCTGCGATCACTTCACCACCCGCATGGTCGGCTGCGGTGCACGACGTCGCACTGCACGCGACGCGACGCGACAGGAAGATGGCATGGTGCGGCCCCCGGCTCTCTCATTGAATTTCACTGCGTCTGAATTTGGCCGCTACGGTAGCAGACGGCCGAAGGCCCGGCAATCACGATGCACGGTCCATATCCGCCCCACCACAATTGCAAACGATTCTCATTACGTATATCATGCGCATCCTGCCGCGGCGAATCAGTGAAGCGCCGCGGCCCGCGCGTTCATCCTTAGCAGCCGTCCATTCATCGATTCATGCCATCCCGTCGACCGCCCCGACGCGCACGGACCTTGCGTCCCTGGCGCGCGAGCCTGCCTGCCCTGATCACACTTTGCGTCGCAAGCGGCGCGCATGCGGATGCCGAACCCGCCGCCACGGCTTCGGCGGCCACGTCCTCGCCGTCGCCGACGCCCGCGCCGCCCGAACGCGAACTGCCGACGATCAGCGTCAGCGCATCGGCGACCGCCGATCCGACCGTCGGCTACCAGCCGCGCACCAGCAGCGTCGCCGGCGGCGACGATCGTCCGCTCAAGGAAATTCCGCAATCGGTCGCCGTGGTCAGCAGCAGCGTGATGCAGGATCAGCAGGCGCGCTCGCTCGACGACGTGCTCGGCAACATCAGCGGCGTGACGCAAACCAACACGCTCGGCGGCACGCGCGACGCGTTCATCAAGCGCGGCTTCGGCTCGAACAACGACGGCTCCGTGCTCGTCGACGGCGTGCGCACACCGGTGCTGCACAGCTATCTCGCGACGATCGACCGCGTCGAAGTGCTGAAGGGCCCCGCTTCGCTGCTGTACGGGATGCAAGACCCGGGCGGCGTCATCAACCTCGTCACGCGCAAGCCGGAAGAAACGTTCGGCGGCTCGATCTCGGCCTCGCGCACGAGCCACGGCGGCAGCAGCGCACAGTTCGACCTGACCGGTCCGCTCGGCAAGCCGGGCCAGGTCGCGGGCGGCACGCTCGCGTTCCGGCTCACCGGCGAATACGACACGAGCCGCTACTGGCGCAGCTTCGGCCGCGAACGCAACGCGCTGATTGCGCCCGCGCTTTCATGGCACGACGCGCGTACGTCGATCGACGTCAGCTACCAGTACGTTGACTACACGATGCCGTTCGATCGCGGCACCGTGCTCGTGAACGGCCGCCCCGACGATGCGCTGCGCTATCGCCGCTACGAGGAAGCGTGGGCGCAAAGCGGCGGGATCCAGGAAACGCTGCGCGCGCGCATCGAGCACCGCCTCTCCGACGCATGGCGCGTGCGCGCGACCTACGGCTGGGGCCGCGACCGCTACGATCAATACATCACCCGTGCGACCGCCTTCAACAGCACGACCGGCGCGCTGTCGCGCACGTCCGACGCGAACCTCGGGCGCAACGACTCCGACCAGATCGCGACGCTCGGCCTGCTCGGCAACCTGACGCTCGCGGGGATGAACCACGCGCTTTACATCGGCGGCGAATACGAGCGCCAGCGCAGCTTCCGCGGCGACACGATCCGCGGCGCCGCGACCAAGGGCTTCAATCTCTACGATCCCGTCTACGGCCTGCTCGCGCCCGGCGGCACGGTCAGCACGAAGCAGAGCGATTCGCTTTCGAAGGTGCACACGTACTCGATGATCGTGCAGGACTCCATAAAGATCACCGACCGGCTCACCGCGGTCGGCGGGCTGCGCTGGGAGGACTGGCAGCAGGAATCGGGGATGGGGCGGCCGTTCGTGTTCGCCGACCGCTCGCACGGCAACGTGTGGCTGCCGCAGTTCGGGCTCGCCTATGCGCTCACGCCGTCGCTGACCGCCTATGCGAACGTGAGCCGCTCGTTCAAGCCGAACGTCGCGTCGAACGTGACTGCGCCGCTCGCGCCGGAATTCGGCCGCGTGCTGGAAGCCGGCCTGAAGTTCAGCCTGAAACCCGGCATCACCGGCACGCTCGCGGCCTACCAGATCGACAAGCGCAACGTCGCGGTCACGGTCGGCGACATCACGTCGACAATTGGCACCGCGCGCTCGCGCGGGATCGAACTCGACGTCGCGGGGCAGCTCACGCGCCACCTGAGCCTGATCGGCAGCTACGCTTACACGAACGCGAACGACCGCGACAGCAACACGCCGCTCGTCAACGTCGCGCGCCACACCGGCAGCCTGTTCGCGGTGTACGACACGGCGATCGCGAACCTGCCCGGACGCTGGCGCTTCGGCGGCGGCGCGCGCCTCGTCGGCGCACGGCCCGGCGACACCGCGAACAGCTTCACGCTGCCCGGCTACGTGACCGTCGACGCATTCGCGGCCTATGAAACGACGATCGGCAAGTTCCCGACACGCTTCCAGCTCAACGTGAAGAACCTGCTCGACAAGACCTACTATCCGTCGAGCAACAGCAATCTTATCGTCGCCGTCGGCGAGCCGCGGCTCGTCACGCTGACGACGACGGTGTCGTTCTGACGCACCTTCGCAGCAGGCGGCCGAAGGCCGCGCGATGCCGCACGCGGCGGCGCCGCGCGGCGTTGTCGTTTCCGCCAATCATCGGACCCTCGAATATCTCCCATCCGATATCGCGATTTCCGCTGTCGAACGCGCGCCTCTAGACTGGCTACGCGATGGCGATGCATCGCCGCGACACGGCGATGCGCCACGCCCCCACAAAAACGATATGGGAGAGTTCGATGTCCGACCGGGATGCGCGCCGCGGCGCGCTCAAGACACTCGGCCTCGCGGCCGGCACCGCGTTGCTCGGCGCCTCGCGCGTCGCACAGGCGGCGACACCCGAATCCGGCGCGCTGCTGGCCGGCGGCGCGACGCGCCTCGCCGACCTCACCCGCCGTCTCGCGGCCATACCGAGACGACGCGACTTCAAGACGGTGCCGATGATCGTCGAGCGCCCCGATCAATGGGATCATGCGGCGCTCATGGAAGTGATCGGCTATCGCGGCGGCCCGAAGCAGGTGTGGGACAACACCGAGCTCGGCGGCCCATGGCTGAACCTGATGCGCAACGCGCTGAACGCGCAGATCTGGGCGTTCGGTCATCCGGACTTCCTCGTCGTATCGGCCACGCATGGCGCCGCGCATCTCGCGCTGTTCGACCAGACCGCGTGGGACAAATACGGCCTCGCGAAATTCGCTGGTGCCGCGTTCGCGACCAACACGCTGCTTGCCGCGAAGCCCGCGCAATCGAAAGACGCCACCGACCATGAACTGGCCGACGGCGCATTCTCGTCGCACGACAACAGCATCGCCGCGCTGCAGCAGCGCGGCGTCGTGTTCCTGTCATGCCACAACGCGATCTGGGAACTCGCGGAACGGCTCGACGGCGCGAACGCGAATCCCGACAAACTGCCGCTCGACGCCCTCGCCGCCGATCTCACCAACCACGTGATTCCGTCGGCGATCGTCACGCCGGGCGCGGTCGGCACGCTGCCCGAACTGCAGCACGCCGGTTTCACTTACGCGAAGTGAGGCGCCCGATGACATCGCTCCGCACGCGTTCCCCGTTGCGACGCCGGTGGCACCCGGCGCTGCATGCCGCGCTGGCCGCGCTTTGTTGCACATCGATGCTCTCGCTCGCCGCACCGGCCGACACGTCGCGCAGCGTCTTTCCGCCGTGGCAGGACGGCCGCAACAACGACGCGACGAACCGCGGCCTCGAATTCACGGTGCCGCAGGTCGATGTGCTCGCCGATTTCCACGGCGACCTCACCGCGCCGAAGCTGGTGCTGTACGTCGGCGGCAACTACTTCTTCGCGATGGCACCGCTCGTCGCGAAGTTCGAGACCGACCATCCCGAATACCGCGGCCGCATCTACTGGGAAACCATCCCGCCCGGTCTGCTCGTGAAGCAGATTCACGCGGGCGGCACGATCACCGTCGGCAACATGACGTGGACGGTCAAGCCCGATGCGTATTTCGCGGGGCTCGGCAAGATCCGCGAGCTGATCGCGAACGGCACGCTCGAAGGCCCGGCCGTGCCCTACGTGACGAACCAGCTGACGATCATGGTGCGCGCCGGCAACCCGAAGCGCATTACGTCGCTGAACGATCTTGCGCGGCCCGACGTGACGCTCGCGATGCCGAACCCGGCATTCGAAGGCGTCGCGCGGCAGATCCGCGCATCGCTCGTGAAGGCCGGCGGCGACGCGCTCGCGCGCACCGTCTACGACGACAAGGTGCGCACCGGCACGACCGAGCTCACGCATATCCATCATCGGGAAACCGCGCTGTTCCTGATGCAGGGGCGTGCCGACGCCGGCGTGCTGTGGCAATCGGAAGCGGCGTTTCAGGAGCAGGTCGGGCATCCGCTGATGCACATCGACATTCCGGCCGCGCACAATACGACGGCGATCTATGCGGGCGCGATGGTGAAGCACGCACCGCATCCGGAAGCCGCGCGCGCGTGGCTCGCGTTCATCCGGTCGCCGGAAGCGTTCCGGATATTCGCGCGCTACGGCTTCGGGCAATACGACGCGACGGCACCGACGCCGAATCTCGCGCCACGGCAAGACGGGCCCGACGCCGGCTGACCGCGCGGGTGTGCACGCCGGGCCACGCCATAAGACAGACATCAAGGAGGGGACACGTGAACGATTCGGTCGACATACCGCAGCGCCGGTCCGCGCGGCTGCTGCTCGCCGCGGCGGCACTGCTCGCCGGCAACGCCCACGCGGACGACATCGCACTCGGCAAGACCATCGCCACCCAGGGCACGACGACGGGCGCGGCCGCATGCATCGGCTGCCACGGCGCGCAGGGCGAAGGCAACGCGGCCGCCGGCTTTCCGCGTCTCGCGGGCACGAACGCCGCCTATCTTTCCGCGCAACTCGCCGCGTTCGCGGACGGCAGCCGCCAGAACCCGGTCATGCAGCCGCTCGCGAAACTGCTGTCGGCGCACGATCGCGAGGCGGTCTCCGCGTACTTTGCGAGCCTGCCCGCGCCGCCCGCGATTGCCGCTTCCGACGCCACGTCGATCGACCCGGCGAACACCGGCGCATGGCTCGCGACGCGCGGACGCTGGTCGCAGGGTCTGCCCGCGTGCGCGCAATGCCACGGCGCGGGCGGCCTCGGCGTCGGCGCCGCGTTTCCGCCGCTCGCCGGCCAGCCGGCCGCATACATCGCGGGCCAGTTGAATGGCTGGAAGCACGGCACGCGAGCGCCCGGCCCGATGGCGCTGATGCCGACGATCGCCGGCAAGCTGTCCGACGCCGATGTCGACGCGGTGGCTGCGTACTATGCGCGCGGCGGTGCCGCGAACGGAGAAAAACAATGATCGACCGCACGACGTTGATCCGCGCCGCGCGCGCCGCGCTGCTCGGCGCGGCCTGGATGTCCGCGCTCGCTTGCGCGGCCGCGCCGCAGGACGCACCGGCCACCGCTTCCGCTCCTGCGGCGGCCGCTCTCCCCGCCGCGACGACGGCGAAGCCGTTCACGCCACCGCCCGAATCCGCGATCCCCGCCGACGACTTCGGCAAGACCGTGAAGCTCGGCGAGCAGATCTTCCTGCACACGCCCGAATACGCGGGCAAGTACGTCGGCAACAAGCTGACCTGCGCGAGCTGCCACCTCGACGCGGGCCGCCGTCCGGATTCGAGCCCGATGTGGGCCGCCTACCTGCTGTACCCGGCCTACCGGATCAAGAACGGCCATGTGAACACGTTCGCCGAACGCCTGCAGGGATGCTTTCGCTACAGCATGAACGGCAAGGCGCCGCCCGCCGGCGACCCGATCCTCGTTGCGCTCGAAACCTATTCGTACTGGCTCGCGAAGGGTGCGCCGGTCGGCGCGAAGCTGCCGGGGCAAGGCTTTCCGAAACTGCCTCCGCCCGCGCGGAAAGCCGACTACGCGCGTGGCGCCGCCGTCTACACGCAGCACTGCGCGCTGTGTCACGGCGCGGACGGCCAGGGGCAATCGAGCGGCGGCAAGCCGGTCTTTCCGGCGCTCTGGGGCGCGCGCTCGTTCAACTGGGGCGCGGGGATGGGCGACATCCGCAACGCGGCCGGCTTCGTGAAGACCAACATGCCGCTCGGGCTCGGCGGCACGCTGACCGATCAGGAAGCGTGGGACGTCGCGACCTTCATGGACAGTCACGAGCGCCCTCAGGACCCGCGTTTCACCGGCTCGGTCCAGGACACCCGCGCGAAATTCCACGATACGCCCGACTCGATGTACGGGCGCGAGGTGAACGGCCGCGTGCTTGGCGCGCCGTGAGACCTGGCTGGTCCGAACGGCGCGGCGTGCGCGATCACGGATGCCAGCGATACACGACGAGGCTCGACCCGTTGTAGTTGTCCTTCGTGATCACGTATTCGCCGGTCGAGCGCAAGTACGCACGGATGCCGTACATCGAGTCGACGTCGTTGCCGACGTCCATCGCCGACGTGTTCGAGTTCGTCAGCGTGGTCACGAGGCTGCCGGTGTTGAGGTCGAATACGTCGACGTTCGGCACCGTGTGCACGTAGCCGACGAACAGGTAGTGGCCGGCCGCCGCCATCGATTTCGGATTCGCGCTCGTCAGGTTGATCGCGACGTTCGGCGTGCTCGTGTTTCCGGCCTTCCAGCCGCGATAGACCTCGATGTGCCCGTTCATCGCGGTCCAGTCCCAGCTGCCCGAGATGCCCTGCGCGAGGATCATCGTGTCGCTGTCGGCCTGGTAGATGATTCGCGTGAGCGGCAGCACGGTGCGCGGAATCGGGATCTGCACAGGCTTGCCCCATGTCGGTTTTCCGGTCGCGTCGAAGCCCGTCATCGGATAGTGCGAAATGTTGTTGGTGCGATCGAGCCCGGCCCACACGTCTCCGTTGTCGTCGAGCGCGAAACCGGCCGTGACCTGCAGGGACGTGTTGAACGGCTTGCCGGGAATCGAGCCGTCTGGAATCGCGATATACCCGTTCGCGCCGTTGAAGTGATAGATGTTGTAGTTGCCCGGGTTCTGCCCGGTCGCGACGAGCATTCGGGTGCCGTTCACCAGCGCGAGCTGGCCGAAATGCTGGCCGCGCTGGTAGTCGTTCATGTCGAGGCGCGGGTCCTTCGGATAGCTGAACGGATCGATCGTGTTCGCGACGAACGTGCCGCCCGCGGTGCCGGTATACACGTTGTTGCCGCTATAGAAAAACGCGCCGTCGGTCGCCGGATCGGGCGCAGCGGCGCCCTCGAAGTTCAGCGCCTGCAGTTTCCATTGCAGCGCGCCCGTCGGGCCGTACGAATGAAGGTCGGTGCTGCCGTTGCGCCCGAGATCCCAGCCGCCGCCCCACGCGTTGTTCAGCACGTACAGGTTGCCGGCCGCATCCTTGCCGATGCCGGCGACGCGCGTGAAGCGCTTGTCGCCGACCTGCCCCTTGATGCCCGAGGTCGTGTCGAGATACCCGCCCTGCACGCCGAACGTGCCGAGCTGCACCGGCTGGCCCGCGAGCGCGTAGATCTTGATGTTCATGTCGGGGCCTTCGTCCCCGACCAGCAATTGCCCGCGTGGCGCATCGAAATACAGCGACGCCGGCCGCGCGCGGGCCGCCATCTGGAGCGTGTTCATCGCCGTGCCCGTCGGGCTGAACTGCGCGACGACGCCCGCGCTCTTGCGCGCGACCCACAGGTTGCCGGCCGCATCGAGCGCCAGCGCGCCTGGGCCCGATACGCCGATGTCGCGCTGCCACACGCCGTCTGTCGTATAGACGCGCACGCGATTGCCGTAGAAGTCGCTCACGTAAAGCAGGTTGCCGGTCGTCGCGAGGCCGGTGATCACGTCCGCGTACTGGATGCCCGTCCACGTGCTGACGGGAATGCGCAGGTCGCGCTGGTTCGTGCTGCGGTTGTAGCGGCCGACCGAGCCGCTGCCGAACGTGCGGTTGTAGCCGAGCGCGACGAACAGCGAGTTCGCGTTGCCGGTGATCGCGCCGCCCTGGAATTCGTCGTGGATGCCGATCGTGCCGAGCGTCTGCCCGTTCTGGTAGATCGCGACGCCGCCCGCGTTCTCGTCCCAGCGTGACGCCGTATAGATCATGCCCTCGGGCGCGACCCACAGCGAGCGCGCACCGTTGCCGACGTGCGCGGCAAGCGTGCCGAACGTGTTCGCGAGCCAGTCCGTCGTGTATTGCGCTTGTGCGTGACCGACCGGCGCCAGCATTGCCATGCACAGGCCAAGCAATGCCGCGCGAATTTGTTTCGATAACATGAATGATGCTCCCGGACGATCGTTTTTCGACACTCTAAATCGCTGCGTATGAAATATTGGTGATTTTTTCAAAAACCGGTTCAATTGCGCCGCGAATGATTCATTGCGTTCCTTGACCGCCGCACACCGATTGACCGACGACGCACCGCATCGGGCGTCGTAGCGCATCCCTGCCCGACAGCGCGCGCTCGCGATTCGTGTTTTCCGGCACTTAATTCCGAATCGCCCGACAAGAACGCGTCATTTTTTCTGATTTACATGCATTGAATTCCCATTGCCGGCAAAGGAATCCAATGATTACAAATCGAAATTAAGATGAAAGAGAAAAAATATTATCCGGCGCGCGCCGCATTACTCGACTGGATGCGCAGTCCGCGTACCGCATCGCCTTGAAAATCGCGAAGAAGTGAAATAGGACGATGAGCGGCGCAATGCCGTTGCCGACGCACACGGCATGGAAGATGTGCCGCGAATGCGGCGGACGAAGAGACGACTCCGGTAACTGGGAAGGCCGCACGCCACGCGACCGGCGGCCCGCATCGAACGCGAGCCGCCGGTCATGCGCGTGACGTCAGAACTTCTGGCGCAGGCCGAGGCTGACGATCGCCTGCGACCGCGAGTCGGACGAGTGGCCGTTCGCCTTGTCCGACACCGAAGCGGTCGCGGCCACCGGCCGGCCGAGCGCGTCGAGCGTCGTGCCGGACGCATGCTGGTAGGCGCCGAGCAGGTACACGCTGGTGCGCTTCGACAGGTCGTAGACCGCGCCGAGCGTGACGTTGTGATACTGCGCACGGTTGTCGATGCCGTCGACGTCGCTGCCGCGCGTGTAGCTGTAGCCCGCGAACAGTTGCGTCTGCGGCTGCACGTTCCAGCGCGTGAACACGCCCGCGACGTTGAAGGTCGCGTGGCCGTTGAACAGCGACTGAGCACCGCTGCGGTACTGCACGTTGCTGTAGTTCACGCCGACCACGGCCGGCCCGAAGTCGTACGTCGCGCCGGTCGCGATGATCTGCTGCGACTGCGCGCTCGCATAGCCTTCGTTGATCGACGAGTTGAACAGGCCGTCGTCGGTGCTTCGCCACTTGCCGGCCGTCGGGTCGGTCGCGCCCGTCTTGCTGTTGTCCGAACGCTCGTAGCCGACGCCCACGCGCAGCGGCCCCGCCGCGTATGCCGCGCCGACGCTCCACGTGTTGCGCTGCTTCATGCTGCCCGGCTGGCTGCCGAAGCCGTACAGCGCGCCGAACGTGAAGCCCGAGTAGTTCGCGCTCGTGTACTTGATCGAACTGTCGACGCGCGCGGTCTGGTCGAGATCGTCGATGTCGCCCGGGTGCGCGCCGAAGCCGCCGATGAACGACGACGGGCCGACCGGGCTCACGAAGTCGTCGAGCGACGTGTACTGGCGGCCGAGCGTGACCGTGCCGTAACGGGTGCTGCCGACGCCGACGAACGCCTGCCGGCCGAACTGGCGACCGCCCTGGCCCGACGTGCCGTTGGTGATGTCGAAGCCGTTCTCGAGCACGAACAGCGCGCGCATCCCGCCGCCGAGATCCTCGGAACCCTTGATGCCCCAGCGGCTGCCGGACAGGTTGCCGGTGGTCAGGCCGACGTTCGAATGTCCGGTATAGGCGCCCGGCGAGCCGACCCGGTCGTTGCTGCGATAGGTGACGCCCGCGTCGACGATGCCGTACAGCGTGACGGAGCTTTGCGCGGATGCGATGCCCGCGAGCGAGAGCAGCAGCGGGGCTGCGATCAGTTGCTTGTTCATGGTTGTTAGCGTCTCCGGGCGGTGAACCCGTTGTTCTATGCGAGTAGCGTGTGCGGCAGGGAGATCCGCCGGCATGCGAGGCCGGCCGCGGCCGCATACGGGAACGCGCGCGTGCGATACGCGCGCGCGACGTCGCGGCGAGCATGCCCGCCACGGCCGCCATGGTAGTTGGAACCGGTTCCCGTCGACAGCGCAATGATGAAAACAATTTCTTGCGAGAATCGAGATAATCGGTCGAGCATCGAACGCCGCTGTACAGCGCGACGACGCGCGCCCGATAATCGAGCACCCGCCTTCCACAGGGAGCCTTCGGCATGCATCAGACGACCCTGCTGATCTTCACCGCCGTTGCGTTCGTCGGAATCGCGACGCCCGGCCCGACCGTGCTGCTCGCACTGACCAACGGCTCGCGCTACGGCGTGCGCCGAGCGGCCTACGGTTTCGCCGGCGCGATGCTGTCCGACTTCGCGCTGATCGTCGCGGTCGCGCTCGGCCTCGGCGCGCTGCTGATGGCGTCGGCATTCTGGTTCTCGGTGGTGAAATGGCTGGGCGCCGCCTATCTCGCGTATGTCGGCATCCGGCTGCTCACGTCGAAGGGCTCGCTCGACGTCGCCGTCGCGCATGGCGGCGCGGCGCACGGCCGCAACGCGTCGATCTTCGCGAAGAGCTTCCTGACCGCGGTGACCAATCCCAAGGGCTATCTGTTCTTCTCCGCATTCCTGCCGCAGTTCCTCGATCCGTCCGCGCCGCTCGCGCCGCAATACGTCGCGCTCGCGGTCACGTTCGCGCTGCTCGACGGGGCGGTGATGTTCGGCTACGCGCTGCTCGGCGCTCGCGCGGTGCGGCTGCTGAAGCGCTCGGGCGCGCTGTGGCTCGAACGCACGTGCGGCGCGATGCTGCTCGCCCTGGCCGGTTCGCTCGCGCTGTACCGGCGTCATGCCGCGTAGGCGCGTCGGCATGCGCGCCGTATCGTGCGTGGCGGGTGCGCGGTGAGGATCGTCGCGCCGCCCCGCTCCGATTTCCCCGACCTGTCGCTCCGGCAGCTCGACCGCGCGGATCTCGACGCGTGGTATGCGTACCTGTCGAATCACGACGTCGTCCGCCACACGAGCTGGAACCTGCATGCGCGCGACGATCTGCTGCCGCTGTTCGACGGCATCGAGTCGACTCATCCGGATTCGATCCGCCGTCTCGCGATCGTCGACGACGCGTCGGGCGCGCTCATCGGGACGATCGGACTGCATACGGTGTCCACCGCGAACCGCTCGGCCGAGATCGCGTATGACCTCGCGCCGTCGCACTGGGGGCGCGGCATCGCGAGCGCGCTGTGCGCGAGCGTCACCGCGTGGGCGTTCGCCGAAGGTGGCTTCATGCGCATCCAGGGCGTCGTGCTGACCAGCAACGCCGGCTCCGCGCGCGTCCTGCAGAAATGTGGCTACCGCTACGAAGGGTTGTTGCGCGCGTTCCGGATGGTGCGTGGCGTGCCGGGCGATTTCGCGATGTACGCGCGCATCGCGACCGACTGACACTCGCCGCGCGTCGCGCGTGTCCCGCCATCGATGCGATTGGACGATCCGCGCCGAATTCGCGACAATCGCCGTTCCTCGCCTCGACTTGCTCAACATGAAAATCGCCGCGCTGTCCGACATCCACGGCAACCTCGCCGCGCTCGACGCGGTGCTCGACGACGTGCGCCGCCGTGGCGCCGACGTGATCGTCAACCTCGGCGACATCGTGTCGGGCGCACTCCATCCGGCCGACACGGCCGACCGCCTGATCGCGCTCGACCTGCCGACCATCAAGGGCAATCACGAACGGCAACTGCTGACCGGCGATCGCGACGCGATGCGGCTGTCCGATCGCTGGGCGCACGACACGCTGCGCGACGACCATCGCACGTGGCTCGCCGCACTGCCCGAGCGCCTGACGCTCGATGACGACGTGCTGATGGTTCACGGTACGCCCGCCAGCGACCTGGTCTATTTCCTCGAAACGGTGACGCCCGACGGCTGCCGCGCGGCGACGCCCGATGAAGTCGCGCAGCGCGCGGGCGACACGCCGGCGTCGCTGATCCTGTGCGGCCATACGCATGTGCCGCGCATCGCGAAGCTCGACGACGGCCGTGTGATCGTCAACCCGGGCAGCGTCGGGCTGCAGGCTTACATGGACGATCTTCCGCATCCGCACCGGATCGAAACCGGTTCGCCACATGCGCGCTATGCGATGGTGTCGCGCACGCCGGCCGGCTGGCACGCCGAGTTCCATGCGGTCGAATACGACTGGCATGCGGCCGCCGCCACCGCGGCATCGCACGGCCGCGACAACTGGACCGTCGCGCTGCGCACCGGCCGGTGCTGATGCAGCGTCACGCCTCGTTCAACCCGCTTCACCCCCCGGAAAATCAACCCGTCATGCCCGTTCCATCGCAACTGCTTTTCCTGCCCGGTGCGTCGGGCAGCACCGCGTTCTGGCAACCGCTCGCGAGCCGCCTCGCGCATCCGGCCGCGCGACGGATCGTCGGCTATCCGGGCTTCGGCGACACGCCGCGCGATCCGGCCGTCGACGACTTCGACGGCCTCGTGCGCCATGTGCTGACCGCGATCGACCGGCCGACCGCCGTGATCGCGCAATCGATGGGCGGTGTGATCGCGATGCGCGCGGCGCTCGAACGTGCGGCGCTCGTCACGCATCTGGTGCTGACGGTCACGTCCGGCGGCCTCGACATGCAGGGGCTCGGCGCGCAGGACTGGCGCGACGGCTTCGCGGAAGCGAACCCGCAGTTGCCCGACTGGTTCCTCACGTTTCGCGCCGACCTGTCGCACGACCTCGACCGTGTCGCGCAGCCGACGCTCCTGCTGTGGGGTGACGACGATCCGATCAGTCCGGTCGCCGCCGGGCGGCGCCTGCTCGAACGGCTGCCCGATGCGCAGCTGCATGTGGTGCCGGGCGGCCGCCACGATCTCGCGGCGGTGCATGCGGATACGCTTGCACCGCTTGTCGACGCGCATTTGCAGCGCGCGTGACGCGGGGCGCTTCGACTCGACGCCCGCAATGCCCTTGACGCCGCCTCAAGCGGCGTCCGGTCACGCAGCGTTCGCCAGCGTCAACCGCGCTTCAAGCCCGCCGCCGTCCGGCCGGTTGCGCAACGTCAGCGTGCCGCCCATCGCGAGCGCGAGCTGACGCGCGATCGCGAGGCCGAGCCCCGTGCCGCCGGTCTCGCGGTTGCGCGACGTCTCCACGCGCCGGAACGGTTCGAATACCGCGTCGAGCTGATCGTCCGGAATGCCGGGCCCGCGATCGAGCACCGCGATGACCGCGCCGCCGCCCGGCGCCGCCTGCACGGCGATCTCGGCCGCGCCCGCGAACTTCAGCGCGTTGTCGACGAGGTTGCCGACGATCCGGCGCAGCGCCTTCGGCCGCGTGACGAGCGCGAGCGCCCCGCCGCTGTGCAGCGCGACGTCCTGCCCCGCATCCGTGTAGTCGCACACGATGCTGTCGAGCAGTGCGTCGAGATCGATGCGGCGCGCGGCCTCTTCCGTGCCGTGCAGCGTGCGCGCATACGCGACGCCTTCCTTCACCAGATGCTCCATCTCGAGCAGATCCTGGCGCAGCTTCGCGCCCTGCGCATCGTCGTCCATCACGTCGACGCGCAGCCGCATCCGCGTGATCGGCGTCTGTAAATCGTGCGAGATCGACGCGAGGATCTGCATGCGCTCGGCCATGTACTGCGCGATGCGGTCCTGCATCGCGTTGAACGCGCGGGCCGCGCGTGCGACCTCGGACGGGCCGTCCTCGTTCAGGCGTTCGCCCTTCAGGTCGGGGCCGAGCGCGTCGGCCGCCTGCGCGAGCTGCTTCAGCGGCCGCGTCGCGAGCCGCACCGCGAGCCAGCAGCATGCGGCGAGCACCGCGAGCTGCAGCGCGAGCACGACCGGCAGCCAGCCCGACAGCGGCACCGTCGACATCGGATGGATGTCGATCGTCAGCGGCGAGCCGTCGGTCAGGCGCAGATGCACTTGCAGATGCTCGCGATCGCCTGGGAGCGCGTTCGCGGTCAGCGGGTAATCGCCGCCGATGCCGTCCGAGATCGAACGCTCGACGCGCGCCGAGAGCCGCGCCTCCGGCGGCGTGCCCGTCTCGCCCGGCCCGAGGATGAACGCGTAGCTGCGCCGCGCGAGACGCGGCAGCCATGCGGCGCGCTGGTCGGGCGGCAGGTGGTCGAGCAGCGCGACCGAGCTCGCGACCTCGCGCTCGATGTAGCCCATCATCAGGTTGGTGGTCGCCTGGTCGCGCTCGGTCACGGTGAGCCAGAACGACAGCGTCTGCGCGAGCGCGAGGCCCACGCACAGGATCAGCGCGAGCCGCGCGAACAGCGAGCGCGGCCAGTGCCACGGAGTGCGCGTGTTCATGCGTCGCCTTCGACCGCGGTCACCGCCGACGAGAACACGTAGCCCTCGTTGCGCAGCGTCTTGATGTAGCGCGGCTCGCGCGCGCCGTCGCGCAGGCGCTGCCGCAGCCGGCTCACGAGCAGGTCGATCGACCGGTCGAACGGATCGGACTGGCGGCCCTGCGTGAGGTTGAGCAACTGGTCGCGCGTCAGCACGCGCTGCGGATTGTCGAGGAACACGCGCAGCAGCCGGTACTCGGCGCCGCTCAACGCGACCAGCATGCCTTCTGTGTCGAGCAGGTGACGCCCCGTCGTGTCGAGCCGCCACTCGCCGAACGCGAGCATCGCGGCCGTCTCCGTCACCTGCATGCCGGGCGGCAGCATGCGCGCGCGGCGCAGCACCGAGCGGATCCGCGCGAGCAGTTCGCGCACCGCGAACGGCTTCGCCAGATAGTCGTCGGCGCCCATCTCGAGGCCGATGATGCGGTCGGTTTCCTCGCCGCGCGCGGTCAGCATCAGCACCGGCACCGTCCGGAACTTGCCCGCGCGCAGGTCGCGGCACAGCGTGAGGCCGTCCTCGCCGGGCATCATCAGATCGAGCACGATCAGGTCCGGCGCGCCGTCGTCGAGCGCGTTGCGCATCTCGCGGCCGTTCGCGGCGAGCGACACGCGCATGCCGTTCTTCTCCAGATAGTCCGCGATCAGTTCGCGGATCGCGCGATCGTCGTCGACGATCAGTACGTGGTCGATCTTGTCCATGAGTCGATGTCGTTGGCGTGATGTTCCGGCTGATGATGTCCGCTTTTATACCGCACCGCGGGCGCGCGTTTGTATCCCAATGTATCGCGCCGCCGTGACGACACACAACATTGCACACGCGCGGCTTGCCGGACACACCGCGGATACGTCGGCGCGGCCCAATGACGGCTGTCGAAACCTGTCCGGCCCGCGCACTCGCGCGGCGGCCGGCCGAACCGGAGAACCGCCATGCTGCCCAGATTCAAGACCGCCGCCCTCGTGATCGCCCTCGCCGCCACGGCCGGGCTCGCCGCGTTCGCCGGCACCCGCGACGACACGGGCATGACCGCCTCGCTGGCGGGCACGCCGGCGCCCGACTTCACCGGCATCGAGCGCTGGCACAACAGCGCGCCGCTCAAGCTCGACCAGTTGCGCGGCAAGGTCGTGCTGGTCGATTTCTGGACGTACTCGTGCATCAACTGCATCCATACGATTCCGTACGTGAACGACTGGTACCGGAAGTATCGCGACCAGGGGCTCGTCGTGGTCGGCGTGCATACGCCCGAGTATCCGTTCGAACGCGACGCGAAGAACGTCGCCGATGCGGTCAAGCGCTTCGGCATCCAGTATCCGGTCGCGCAGGACAACCGCTACGACACGTGGCGTGCGTACGGGAACCAGTACTGGCCCGCGCTGTACCTGATCGACGCGAACGGGAAGGTCGTCTATACGCGGTACGGCGAGGGCGGGTATGACAAGACGGAAGCGGCGATTCGGGGCGCGCTGGCGCAGGCGGGGGAAGCGGCGAAGGGCGCGACGCGTACGCAGTAGCGTGCGCCGGCCGGGGCGCGGCATGCGCCCCCGTGCGATTCACCGCGACTTACTTCCGCTTCGCATCCGCCTCCGCCAGCATCGCCTCCCCGATCGCGAGATTCCCGTCCGCGATCAGCGCGTCGCCCGCGCCGCGGATATCGTCGACCGCCTTGTTCTGCCCGAGCTTGCGCTTGCCGACGAGCCGCGTGATCTCGATCTGCAGCCCGACGATCGACTGCAGCATCGTGTCGAGATAGTCCTTCGGCGCGTCGGTCATCTTCCACGGCGCCGGCTGCGACGCCTCGTGCGTGCGCGTCAGCCGCGCGACCACGCCGCGCACGAACTTCTCGTCGTCGCGCACCGTGATGCGGCCGTATGCATGCACGACCACGTAGTTCCACGTCGGCACCTGCCGATGCGCCGCGTGCTTGCTCGGGTACCAGTTCGGCGAGATGTACGCGTCGCCGGCGCGGAAGATCACGAGCACCTCGTCGCCGTTCGCGACCTCCTGCCAGACCGGATTCGCCCGCGCGACGTGCGCATGCAGCTCGCCGAGACCGCCGTCGCCCGCCAGCCACTCGAACGGGAGGTGGTTCGCGTCGAGCCCACCCTTCCCGTGCGTGACCAGGCTGCCGAACGGATGATCGACGATCAGTTCGCGCAGCGCGTCGGGGCGGGATTCGGCGAAATCGGCAGGGACATACATGGCGGCTCCACGGTCGAAAAGGGTTCGGACGGAACAGGCGCAACCGGCCCCTCATGCGCAGATTGTGATCGCTAACTGGTTTATTCTGTAGAGCCGGTTTCGAACAATTTCAGCAGACCAGAATCATGGCCAGAACCGCCCGGATCGTCGAAATCCCGTCGCTCGGTGTGCTCGACCGCGCGGCCGGCGACCTGAGCCGCCAGCTCGCGCAGGCGTTGCGGGACGCAGTGCGGTGTGGCGACATGCGGCCCGGCGACACGCTGCCGTCCACGCGGCTGCTCGCGACGTCGCTCCAGGTCGCGCGCGGCACCGTCGTCGACGCGTATGCGCAGCTCGTCGCCGAAGGCTTCCTGGAGTCGCGCGGCGGCGCCGGCACGCGGGTCGCGAACGCCCTGGCCGAGCCCGCTCCGCCGGCCGGTGAACCGCCCGCCGCCCGGCGGCGTGCCGCACACGCCGGGCTGCCCGAACCGGCCGCGACGTTCGCGCGGGTCGCCCGCGAATTCCGTCCGTTGCCGGCCGTGCCGTTCGCGATCTCGGTGCCGGCCGGGCTCACCGCGCCCGACGACATCTGGCGCCGGCTCGGCAACCGCCTGCGCGCCCGCGGCGCCGGTGCGCCGTCCGGTTACGCGGATCCGCAAGGCGCGCTGCCGCTGCGCGAAGCGATCGCCGATTACGTGCGCCGCTCGCGCTCGGTGCGCTGCAGCGCCGATCAAGTCGTGATCACGAGCGGCACGCAACAGGGGCTGCACCTCGCGAGCCAGGTCCTGCTCGGCCCGAACGATCGCGCGTGGGTCGAGAATCCCGCCTATCGCGGCATCACCGCGCTGCTCGAGAGCACCGGCCGGAGCGACGCGATGGTCCGCGTGCCGGTCGACGCGGACGGCATCGACGTCGAGGCCGGCATCCGTCTCGCGCCGAACGCACGCGCGGCGTTCGTCACGCCGTCGCATCAGTACCCGCTCGGGATGCCGATGAGCATGGCGCGACGCAACGCACTGCTCGGCTGGGCGCGCGCACATCGCGCGTGGGTGGTCGAGGACGACTACGACAGCGAGCTGCGCTACGAAGGCTATCCGTTTCCGTCGCTGCAAGGCCTGGATCCGGAACACGTGGTCTATCTCGGCACGTTCAGCAAGATCCTGTTCCCGTCGCTGCGGCTCGGCTACGTGATCGCGCCCGACGACCTCGTGCCCGCGTTCTGCGGCGCGCGCGCGCTGATGGATCGGCACACGCCGACCGCCGATCAGCACGTGCTCGCCGCCTTCATCGCGGAAGGGCATCTCGACCGCCACATTCGCCGGGTGCGCGGCGTCTACGCGGAACAGCGGGCGCTGCTGATCGACACGCTCGGCGCGCGGCTGCCGCGCGAGCGCGCGTGGGTGCAGCCGGGCGATCAGGGGATGCACGTCGTGCTGTGGCTCGCGCAAGGGATCGACGATCTCGACGTGGTGGCGCGCGCCGCGCAGGCGGGCGTCGCGGTGCGCGCGGTGTCGCCGATGTTCGCGCCGGGCACCGCGCGTCCGGGCCTCGTGCTCGGCTTCGGCGGGTTCGATCGCGCGCGGATGGAAGTGGCCGCGCAGCGGCTCGCGGATGTGGTCGGCGAAGCGGCCGGCACCGTTTCATCGGAAGAATCGCGGCGGCGCACACGACCAAAGGTTGTCCGCGGGAAACAAACGTAATCGTCTGTAAATCCTGCAAGCAAACGGGCTGTTTGGCCGCCGGCGACGGTGCGCGGTTTGCTAGGATCGCGCCTTTTCCGCTCACGCTCCTGCCGCCGTGAATCGCTTCGTGCCGTTTCTTCGTGACCTGTGGCTTCGCTGCCGCACCGGCGCCCGCGTGCTGGGCACCGGCGCTTGGCATCGCCTGCGCCATCCGACGCGCCGCGGTGTCGCGCTGACGCTCGCCGCGATACCGGTGCTCGGCTTGCTGGTCCTGCTCGCGTTCGTGCCGTTCACGCCGAGCATCGGCGACATCCGCAAGGCGCGCATCGACCGCCCCGCGCGCGTGCTGTCGGCCGACGGTCAGCTGATCGCCGAATTCCGACCCGTCAATCGCGAATGGGTGCCGCTCAAGCAGATCTCGCCGCACATGGTCGACGCGCTGATCGCGACCGAGGACCACCGCTTCTACGCGCATCACGGCATCGACTGGCGCCGCACGCTCGCGGCCGGGCTGCACACGTTCTCGGGCAGCCGCCAGGGCGGCTCGACGATCACGCAGCAGCTCGCGCGCAACCTGTATCCGGACGAAGTCGGCCGCGCGCCGACGCTCACGCGCAAGGTGAAGGAGCTGATCACCGCGTTCAAGATCGAGACGGTGTACAGCAAGGACGAGATTCTCGAGACCTACCTGAACACGGTGCCGTTCCTGTACAACGCGTATGGCGTCGAGATGGCCGCGCGCACCTATTTCGGCAAGTCGGCGGACCAGCTCGACATCGTCGAAAGCGCGACGCTCGTCGGGATGCTCAAGGGCAACAGCTATTACAACCCGGTGCTGAACCCCGAGCGCGCGGAACAGCGCCGCAACATCGTGCTCGCCCGGATGGCGGCGATGGGCATGCTGTCGCCACGGCAGCTCGCGCAGTTGCAGCGCCGGCCGCTGCGCGTCGACTTCGAGCCGCAGACCGCGCAGCCTGGCCCGGCCCCGCACTTCGCGGTGCAGCTGCGCAAGTGGCTGATCGCATGGGCCGACCGCAACAACTACGATCTTTACGCCGACGGCCTCGTCGTGCGCACGACGCTCGATGCGCAACTGCAGGACATGGCGACGCAAGCGCTGACGCAGCAGACCGATCGCCTGCAGGCGATCGCCGATAGCGCGTGGCACAACCCGTCCGGCTGCGGGCTGCGCAACGACCTGTTCCGCGGCTTTATCCGGCAGACGCCCGACTATCGCGCCGCGCGCGACGCGGGGCTCGCCGATGCGGCGGCGCTGAAGCAGCTCGGCGCGAATCGCGCGTTCATCCGGGCGTTGTGCGAGCGCAAGACGCAGGT
The DNA here is from genome assembly GCF_053427845.1 of Burkholderia sp. AW49-1. Taxonomy (NCBI): domain Bacteria; kingdom Pseudomonadati; phylum Pseudomonadota; class Betaproteobacteria; order Burkholderiales; family Burkholderiaceae; genus Burkholderia; species Burkholderia sp. AW49-1. Next base: position 42,578 of record NZ_JBSAXF010000026.1, read on the forward strand.
GCAGGCGGGCTTCGTCGCGATCGATCCGCGTAACGGCGCGATTCGCGCATGGGTCGGCAGCCCCGATTTCGGCAGCGAGCCATTCGATCACGTCGTGCAGGCGCGACGCCAGCCGGGCTCGACGTTCAAACCGTTCGTCTATGGCGCCGCGTTCGCGGACGGCATGCGGCCGGACGATACGTTCGTCGATCGCCCCGTCGCGATCCCGATCGGCGCGCACGCGGTGTGGCACCCGACCGATGCCGAGCCGCCGACGGACGCGCCGATGACGTTGCGCGACGCGCTTGCGCTGTCGCGCAATCGCATCACCGCGCAGGTGATGCAGCGCGAAGGCGCGGCCAGGGTTGCGCAGCTCGCGCGCGCGATGGGCGTGCGCGACAGCGCGCTCGACGCGGTGCCGTCGCTCGCGCTCGGCACGAGCCCCGTCACGCTGAAGGAAATGGTGTCCGCGTACGGGACGATCGCGAACCGCGGCATGTACGTCGCGCCGCAGATGATCACGCGCATCGAGGACCGCGACGGCAAGGTGCTCGCCGCGTTCGGCAGCGCGCCGCCCGAACGCGCGCTGCCGGTGGCCGCGGCACAGACGCTGGTCGACGTGATGCGCGGCGTCGTCGATTACGGCACCGGCGCCGACATCCGCTCGCGCTACGGGATTCGCGTCGACGTCGCGGGCAAGACCGGTACGACGCAGGACAACACGGACGGCTGGTTCATCCTGATGCATCCGCAACTGGTGGCCGGTGCATGGGTCGGCTTCGACGACGGTAGCGTGACGCTGCGCAGCGATTACTGGGGCGCGGGCGCGCACAGCGCGCTGCCGATCGTCGGCTCGTTCTATGATGCGGCGCTGCGTGCGCGCGCGATCGATCCGCACGTGCAGTTCTCGCCCGACTTCCGGCCGCGCAGTGCGCCAGCGCCGGTGCCGAAGCGGCGCCCGCACCCCGGCCTGTTCGACTGGCTGAAGATCTTCCGCTGAGCACTGCTCGACAATGACGCTTCGTCCTCCTGGACGAAGCGATCCCGGCACGCGCCGCGCATCATCGACGCGTGCGAGCGCGTGGAAGGCGCGTAGCGAATTCGCGTTCCGCGGGCGACCTGCGCCAGCACCCGAACGATGCGCCGGCCGGTTGACGCGCCGGCCGGCGGATGCGGCCGACAACGCGCTCAGGCCCCCGCGAGCGTCGCGGCCAATACATCGAACTGGCGCACCCGCCGTACCGCCCTCGTCGGACGGGCTGTCGTCAGTCTGCCGTGTCGCCGTTCTTCGGCAGCTTCGACCATGCGTTGCGCCCCGGCGCCGGCGACCATGCCGGACGCGTCTTGCGCGCGCTGTCGATCACGGCCAGGTAGCGGCCGGCGATCGGCGTGATGTCGCGATCGCGGCGCAACACCCATAATGACTTGCCGGCCTCGACGCGCGCCTGATAGTCGTCGTCGAGGATGCCGTGCGTGTCGAGGAACGTGTTCAGCGATGCAGGAATCCGCACGCAGCCTTTCGAATGCCGGATGCCGAGCAGCGGTTCGAGGCGATCGGGGTCGGTCGCGTGCATCTGAAAGCGCATCGGCGACTTGCCGCCCTTGCCCCAGCCCCGCTCGCCGTCCACCCAGCCGAAGTCGTAGATGCGCATGTCGCGCTTGCCGTAGCCGCGAATGCCGTTGTCGTTCGTCGTGCCTTCCGCGCGGAAGTCCATGTTGTCGGGTGAGTGGTGGAACACGCCGAGCGGCGTCAGGAAGTGATCGTATTTGCCGGGCCAGCCGGTGCCGACCGGCGACGCACCGATCATCAGCCACGCGTTGGACGGCGTCGCGCGAAAGTAGATGAACAGCGCCTGCACGTTCGGCGCACGGTCGACGAGCGCAACATATTCACCGGCCAGGTCGCCGAGATCCGCATCGGCGAGCGCGTTCTGAAGGCGATCGCCATACGCGCGCTGCTCGCCAGCGGGCACGTTCAGGCGTCGCGTGACTTCCTGCGTGAAGCGCTTGCGCATGTCGATCGCACGCGCGGTTGCGTTCCTCGCCTCCTCGGCCGACAGCGGCGGGTGCCGGCGCGGCGGCGTCGGCGCGGGCGCTTCGGCTTCACTTGCCGGCGTGCCTGATGCTGCCGATGCCGCGGAGGCCGGAGAGGCTGCGGACGCTCCCGATGCCCCGCTGGCGGGTGACGCATGATGCACGGCGGACGCCGCGGAAACCGGTGCTGCCTCCGACGACCCATGCGCCGGCGAAGCCGGATGCGCGGCCGAAGCAGTTGATGAGGAAAACGTAGCAGTGGCCGACGGCACGTCGGCCGCGGCAACCGCTGGCTGCGCAACGAGAACGGAAATCGGGACAGCAGCCGCGAGCCACACATACGTGGCGGCCGCGAGGGTACGGCAACGCGACTTGGACAGCCGCCGCGTCAGGTCGGAGAGCATCATGCGATCGAAGCCATCGGCCGATCCGGCCGCCGCACGTTGCGAACGGCGCATCTCCCGCGCAAGCCATCGACACGCCGGCGGCACGCATGTGCCCGGCGCCGACGCCTCTTCTCGGTGGAGTCGTTCGCAGTACAACGCGTTCGGTCCAATGGCGGCTAATGAGTCGTCAGGTCTTCCATTCTACCCGCGCAGACACGAATCGGCAGGGCCGAACCGCCGGTTTCGCGGCGGTTTTGCGCTTCGTCACGCTTTGTTTCAACTCGTTGCCGCTTGCTAGACCGCTGCATGGCAGGTCGCTTCATTTGGCCATTCCGGCAACACGACATGCCGGACATTCACCCGCGTGCCGCACGCGACACGCGAGTGCGCAACCGGCGTCTACTTCGAAATGGTTTCGAGCGCGATGCCTTTGGTACGCGGCCCCATGAACCCGATCGCGACCATCACGATCACCATCGCACCGGCGATGAACGCGAACACGCCCAACGTGCCGAAGCCCTTCAGCACGGCCGCGATCACGAACGACGAGAAGATCGCCGAGAAGCGGCTCCACGAATAGACGAAGCCCACCGCGCGCGCGCGGATCGACGTCGGGAACAGCTCGGCCTGATACGCGTGGAAGCTGTACGACATGATGTTGCTCGCGAGCGTGAGGCCGATGCCGAGCACGATCAGGAATGCGCCCGCCGTCGTCTGGCTGAACAGCAGCCCGCAGACGACGATCGCCGCCGCCATCGCGACGATCACCGACTTGCGCTCGAAGCGGTCGGCGATCACGAGGCCGATCAGCGGGCCGAGCGGCGCCGCAAGCGCGATCACGCTCGAATACATGAGACTCGACGTGATCGTGATGCCCTGCTTGATCAGCAGCGTCGGCACCCAGTTCGCGAAGCCGTAGAAGCCGACCGTCTGGAACACGTTGAAGATCGTCATCATGATCGTGCGGCTGCGATACGGCGGCACCCACATGTCGCGGAAGCTGCCGCGCGGCGGCACCGGCTCGGCCGGCGCGGGCGGCGGCAGCCGGCCGTATTCGGCTTCGACCTTCGCCTCGAGCGCGCGCATGATGCGATCGGCCTCGTCGACGCGACCCTGCTGCGCGAGCCAGCGCGGGCTCTCGGGCAACTCGCGACGAATCCACCACACGAACAGCGCGCCGTGCGCGCCGATCAGCACGACCCAGCGCCAGCCGTCGAGGCCGAGCGGTGCGTGCGGCACGAGCAGATACGCGAGGAACGCGACCACCGGCACCGCGACGAAGCCGACCGCCTGCTCGCACGCGAACGCGCGGCCGCGGATCTGCTTCGGCACGAGTTCGGAGATGTACGTGCCGATCGTCACCATCTCGACACCGAGGCCGAGACCGACGACGAAGCGCCAGAAGTTCAATCCGCCCGCCGTGTCCTGGAACGCCATCACGACGTTGGCGGCGGTGTACCACAACAGCGACCACGTGAAGATCGCGCGGCGGCCGAAGCGGTCCGCGAGAAAGCCGCATGCGATCGTGCCGATGAAAAGGCCGGAAAACAACGCGGCGATGAAGCTCGCGACGCCCGTGGTGCCGAACAGGCCGTGCGTCGTCGCGGACAGGATCCCGCTTTTCACGAGGCCCGGCGCGACGTAGCCGCTGTACAGCAGATCGTAGAGTTCGAAGAAGAAGCCGAGGCTCAGCAGCACGACGAGTTTCCAGACGCTGCGGGTCGGCGGCAGGCGATCGAGGCGGGCTGAAATCGAGCCGGCGTCGATGGAAGAGGACGAGGCGGCTGCCTGTGGAAAGCTGTCCGTTGAGACCATCTTGGTCGTGTCTCCTGATCGTGTCGTGTGTTTTGTTGTCCGGCGGCCAGCGGGCCGCCGTCGGGCGATTCGCTGCATTGTACCGGCACGCCGCGCGGGCCGCGCGGCGTGGCGAACCGGTTCGGACACCCCACTTTCGCGCCGGGTATTGTGTAAATTGCGTAACCGTCTGTCGGATCTGTAAGGTTCGCCGGCGTCGCGACGTTTCGCTGCCGGACTGCGAACGCAACCCGTCACGGCCCCGCCGGCAAGGGCTCGCGGGGCCATCGCATGCCCGCGCGGGCATCACGGTACGCGCCAGGCAAGATGCACGATCGGCAGCGCCGCGGCCGCCATGCCCCGGTAACATGCTACCGGGCCAACTCCCGGCTTCCGGGCGCCTTGCGGCACCCGCCATTGTCGGCAAAACGTAAGCATTCCATGTCCATACAACGACTATCCACGTACGCACGCCGGATCGCGCTGTTCGCACTGCTGCAGTTCGCGGCGATCGCGACCGCGTCGGCATTTCCGGCAGCCGCGTCCGCACCGGGCGCGAGCGGCGTCGGCGTCCCCGTGCCGACGATTTCGCTCGGCGACGCCGTTGCGCAACTCAAGCAGATGCAGGTGCAGCAGGACCGCATCAAGCAGCAGACGTCGAACGCGACCAACAGCAAGGAGCTCGACGAACTCGGCGACGCGACCCAGGAACTGAGCGCCGACGTCGACAAGCTGCAAAGCCAGCTCGCGCCGCAGCGCACGCAGGTCCAGGCGCAGCTCGACGTGCTCGGCCCGCCGCCGGCGCCGGGCGCATCGCCCGAAACACCCGCCGTCGCACAGCAGCGGGCGACGCTGAACGCGCGCAAGGCACAGATCGACGCGGCGCTGAAGCAGGCCGCCGACCAGAAGACCAACCTCGCGAACCTGAACGACCAGTTCTCGAAGCTGCACCGCAGCTTGCTGAAGAACCAGCTTGCGTTCCGTTCCGGCAGCATCTTCGGCGCGCAGTTCTGGCTGCCGCTGTTCCATCTGTCGCCGGACGACGTCCAGCGGCTCGACGATTTCAACGACGAACTGCGCGACATGCTGCGCTCGTCCTGGACACCCGGCCAGCGCGCGCTCACCACGCTGCTCACGATCGCCGCGCTCGCGGCCTGGCTCGGCGGCCGCCGCATCGTCGAACGCGGGCTCGCGTGGTTCTGCCTGAACCGCCTGCCGCCCACGCGGCTGCGCCGCAGTGCGCTGGCGCTGGCGACGGCGTTCTCGACGCTGCTCGCGACCGCGGTCGCCGTCCAGATCCTCTATCTCGCGCTCGCCCGCCACGCCGAGCTCACGTCGTCGATGACCGACCTGTGGGGCCAGTTCGCGAAGCTCGCCGTGACCTGCGCGTTGATCGCCGGCCTCGGCCGTGCGCTGCTCTGCACGAAGCATCCGTCGTGGCGGCTGCCCGCGCTCGCCGATCCCGTCGCGCTCGCGATGAGGCCGTTCCCCGGTGTGCTGGCCGCGCTGCTGCTGATGTCGGGCACGCTCGAATCGATCAACCGGATCGTCGATACCAGCCTGTCCGTCACGCTGTTCGGCCGCGGCATCGTCTCGCTCGTCGTCGCGCTGACCGTCGGCGCGTCGATCCTGCGCGCGAATCGCGTCCGCAGCGCGCTTGCGGCATCCGGCGAGGCGCCCGAGGATCGCTCGACGCTCGCGGGGCTGATCCATGCGGGCGTCACGCTGGCGATCGTCGTGTCGCTCGGCGCGCTGCTGATCGGCTACATCACCGTCGCACGCTTCATCACCTACGAGCTCGTATGGTTCGAGATCGTGCTGTGCAGCGTCTACATCATGACCCAGCTGACGCGCGACGCGAGCGAAAGCCTGTTCTCCGCGAACCTGTCGACCGGCAAGCAGATCAAGCACCTGTTCGCGCTCGACGACCGGCATCTCGACCAGGCCCACACCGTCGTGTCCGGTCTCGGCACGAGCCTGCTGATGCTGGTCGCGGCAATCGCGTTGCTGACGGGCGGTTTCGGCACGACGCCGAGCGACCTGCTCGACAGCGCGGTCGCGATGATCGGCGGCCAGCGGCTGCAGAGCCTGAACATCATGCCTGATCGGATCATGAACGCGGTGATCGGGTTCGCGATCGGCTTCTATCTGCTGCGCTCGGTGCGGCGCTGGCTCGACAGCGAGTTCATGCCGGCACTCGGCATGGATGCGGGAATGCGCGTGTCACTGATCACGTTGTTCACCAACGTCGGCTATGTGCTGCTCGTGCTGATGACGCTGGGACTGCTCGGCGTCAGATGGAGCAACCTTGCGTGGATCGTCAGCGCGCTGTCGGTCGGTATCGGTTTCGGCCTGCAGGAGATCGTGAAGAACTTCGTGTCGGGACTGATCCTGCTGACCGAGCGGCCGGTGAAGGTCGGCGACATGGTCAGCATCGCGGGCGTCGAAGGCGACATCCGCCGCATCAACGTGCGCGCGACCGAGATCCAGCTCAGCGACCGCTCGACCGTGATCGTGCCGAACTCGCAGCTGATCTCGCAGAACGTGCGCAACGTGACGATGGGCAACAGCACGCAGGGTGTCGCGACGCTGATGCTGACGTTCCCGCTGAACACCGACCCCGAGCAGGTGCGCGACCTGCTGCTCGACGCATATCGCGAGCATCCGGCGATTCTCGACAAGCCGGCGCCGTCGGTCACGTTCAGCCAGCTGGCGCCGGACGGGATCACGCTGAGCGTCACGGGCTACGTGGCGAGCCCGCGGATCGCGAGCGCGACGAAGAGCGACCTGCTGTTCGAGATCCTGAAGCAGTTGCGGGCGTCGCAGATCACGCTGTCGACGCCGCAGATGCTGGTCGTGCAGAACATGCCGGCAGTCGACGGATCCACCCGGCACGAATGAATACGTGATCGGGCGGGTGCGATCGGGCATCGCCGCGCACGCATCGCCAAAAACGACAAGGGCCGGTTACCGCTTTCGCGGCAACCGGCCCTTGTCATTCGAACGTCAACGCGCTCTGACGAGCCGCTCCGTTACACGTCGAACTTCACGCCCTGCGCCAACGGCAGCTGACGGCTGTAATTGATCGTGTTCGTCGCACGGCGCATGTACGCCTTCCACGCATCCGAACCCGACTCGCGGCCACCGCCCGTTTCCTTCTCGCCGCCGAACGCGCCGCCGATCTCCGCGCCGCTCGTGCCGATGTTCACGTTGACGATCCCGCAATCGCTGCCCGCCGCCGACATGAACTGCTCGGCCTCGCGCATGTCGTTCGTGAAGATCGCCGACGACAGGCCCTGCGGCACCGCGTTGTGCACGTCGATCGCGTCTTCGAAGTCGTCGTAGACCATCACATAGAGAATCGGCGCGAACGTCTCGCGCTCGACCACCGCCGATTGCTTCGGCATCCGGACGATGGCCGGACGCACATAGTACGCATCCGCGTGACCGACGTCGATGCGCTCGCCGCCCTTCACTTCACCACCCTGCTCGCGTGCGTCGGCCAGCGCCTTCTGCATCGCGTCGAACGACGCACGGTCGACCAGCGGGCCGACGAGCGTGCCTTCCTCGAGCGGATTGCCGACCTTCACCGACGCATAGGCCTTCTCGATGCGCGGCAGCAGCTGGTCGACGACGCTGCGATGCACGATCAGGCGGCGCAGCGTCGTGCAACGCTGGCCGGCCGTGCCGACCGCCGCGAACGTAACGGCGCGCACCACGAGGTCGAGGTCGGCGCTCGGCGCCACGATCATCCCGTTGTTGCCGCCAAGTTCGAGGATGCCGCGCGCGAGACGCTGGCTCAGCACCTTCGCGACTTCCGTGCCCATCCGCACGCTGCCGGTCGCGCTGATGACCGGTACCTTCCTCGACGACGTCAGCACCTCGCCGACGTCGCGCATGCCGAGCACGAGCTGGCTCAGGCCTTCCGGCGCGACGCCCGGATGCGTCTTGTCGAATTCGCGCAGCGCCTTGGCGAGCAGCTGGTGACATGCGATCGCGGTGAGCGGGGTCTTTTCCGACGGCTTCCACACGACCGGATCGCCGCACACGAACGCGAGCGCGGCATTCCACGCCCACACCGCGACCGGGAAGTTGAACGCCGAGATCACGCCGCACACGCCAATCGGGTGCCACGTCTCCATCATCCGGTGACCGGGGCGCTCGGACGCGATGGTCAGGCCGTAAAGCTGACGCGACAGGCCGACCGCGAAATCGCAGATGTCGATCATTTCCTGCACTTCGCCGAGCCCTTCCGACGTGATCTTGCCGGCTTCGAGCGTGACGAGGCGGCCGAGCTCGGCCTTGTGCTCGCGCAGCACGTTGCCGAACACGCGCACGAGCTCGCCGCGCACCGGCGCCGGCACCGTGCGCCACTTGAGGAATGCGTCGTGCGCGGCGTCGATCTTGCGCTCGGCGTCGTCGGGCGAGTCAACCGCCAGCGTCGCGAGCGTCGCGCCGTCGAGCGGCGAACGCGCGGTCAGCGCATTGCCTTTCCACTGGGCGAGATCGATGTCGAGCGCAGCAAGAATGTCGTTGAATTGCATCACTTCCTCTTCAGGGACAGATTGATCGGTGCGGCGGCGACGCCGCCCGCGTGATTCGATTGGAGCGCGTTCGCGCGCCCTGTGCAAGCGGATGCGCAGCTCGGCAGGCACGGTGCGCCGCCTGGCGCATCGCGCGCCGCCGCCGCCGGAAGCCCGGCCTGACGGCACACCCCGGCCTCGCGAGGCACGATCCATGAGACACATTGTCGATGGCCACAAGCCGGGCCGCTATTGATATTAACTCACGACTTCATTCCCAAAACGCAACACCCAGGCAGGACTAGCCTACTTGTTTCGGCACGAGCACCGGACCTGTCCGGGGCCGATGGCCGGGTCACCCGGCCGATTTCGATGCGCCGCGAGTTGATGACAAAGCCGCATCAACCTGTGCGGAAATATCGTTTGCCGCGCATGCGGCCCGCACACACAATCGGAGCGGCGTCGGGGTGCACCGCACCCGGCGCGCCGACGGTCGCCCAGCGGCGGCCGGACGACAGACGAAGGCGACAAGCATCGCGCACCGCTGCACCGGTGGATCCGGTGGCTCCGGATCAAGCCCGCGAAGCAGTGTCGCTGACCGCCGGCCGGCCGCCGACGCGTCGCCCTTCGTCACCAAAAAACAATCCCGGAGACAGCGCCCAGCACCCGCCATGCATTCAGATGCCCGCCCCGACTCGCCCCGTCCGTCCGGCTCGCCGCCCGCGAAGCCGTCCCTCCACCGCGCGCTGCAAGCGCGCCATCTGCGGATGATTGCCATCGGCGGCTCGATCGGCACGGGCCTGTTCGTGGCATCCGGCGCGTCGATTTCGCAGGCCGGCCCCGGCGGCGCGATGCTCGCGTACATGCTGATCGGCCTGATGGTCTACTTCCTGATGACGAGCCTCGGCGAAATGGCCGCGTTCATGCCGGTATCGGGCTCGTTCGCGACCTACGGCGCGAAATTCGTCGACGAGGGCTTCGGTTTCGCGCTCGGCTGGAACTACTGGTACAGCTGGGCCGTGACGCTCGCGGTCGAACTCGTCGCCGCGCAGCTCGTGATGCACTACTGGTTTCCGCACGTGCCGGGCGTCTGGTGGAGCGCGATCTTTCTCACGTTGATCTTCGCGCTCAACGCGCTGTCGGTACGCGGTTTCGGCGAAGCAGAATACTGGTTCGCGCTGATCAAGGTGCTGACGGTGGTCGCGTTCGTCGGCATCGGCCTGCTGATGATCTTCGGGATCATGCAAGGCGGCCCGAGCGCGGGCTGGGGCAACTTCACGATCGGCGACGCGCCGTTCGCGGGCGGTTGGGCGACGATGCTCGGCGTCGCGATGATCGCGGGCTTCTCGTTCCAGGGCACCGAAATGATCGGCGTCGCGGCCGGCGAATCGGAGAACCCGCGCACGACGATCCCGCGCGCGGTCAGCCAGATCTTCTGGCGCATCCTGCTGTTCTATGTGTTCGCGATCTTCGTGATCGGCGTGCTGATTCCATACACGGACCCGAGCCTGCTGAAGAGCGACGTGACCGACGTCGGCGTGAGCCCGTTCACGCTCGTGTTCCGCCATGCGGGCCTCGCGTTCGCGGCCGGCGTGATGAACGCGGTGATCCTGACGGCCGTGCTGTCGGCCGGCAACTCGGGCATGTACGCGTCGACGCGGATGCTCTACAACCTCGCGGTCGAAGGCCGCGCGCCGAAACTGTTCGCGAAGCTGTCGCCGGGCGGCGTGCCGCGCAACGCGCTGTACGCGACGACCGCCGTCGGCGCGCTATGCTTCCTCACGTCGCTGTACGGCGACAAGACCGTCTATCTCTGGCTGCTGAACACGTCGGGCATGGCCGGTTTCATCACGTGGCTCGGCATCGCGGTCAGCCATTACCGGTTCCGCAAGGGCTTCCTGAAGCAGGGCTATCGGCTCGACCAGCTGCCATACCGGTCGAAGTGGTTTCCGTTCGGCCCGCTGTTCGCATTCGCGTTGTGCGCCGTCGTCGCGCTCGGCCAGGACTACCAGGCGTTCCTCGCCGACAGAATCGACTGGGCCGGCATCGCCGCGACCTACATCGGCCTGCCGTTCTTCCTCGCGATCTGGCTCGGCTACGCGCTGGTGCGCAAATGCCGCCTCGTCCGCTACGAGGACATGGAGATCGCGCCGTGGATCGAGCGCAACGCGACGCCAGAGGCGACGGTAAAGGCCGATGCCGGCTATCCGGCCTACGTCGCCGCCCCGGCCAACCCGACGCCGGGCGCCTGACGCCCGGTCGCGCAACGGCCGCCGCCCGATCGCCGCGGCCGTCGCACTGAAAACCTCATTCGACGCGGCGCGCGCGTTCAGGCAAGATCGACGCGCGCCGTCCGTTTTTCCGCCGTTACGAATCACCGAAAACGCATGCAGAACTTCTACGAAGCCACCGTTACCCGCCAGCCCTACCCGCAGCTGACCGGCACGATCGACACGCAGGTCTGCATCGTCGGCGGCGGCCTCGCCGGCCTGTGCACGGCGCTCGGCCTCGTCGAGCGCGGCGTGCGGGACGTCGTCGTGCTCGACGGCGAGCGGGTCGGCTTCGGCGCATCGGGCCGCAACGGCGGCTTCGTGTTCGGCGGCTACAGCCTCGACAACGCGGACCTGCTGCGCACGCTCGGCCGCGACGAAGGCCGCCGCCTGTACCGGCTCACCGTCGATGCGGTCGACCTGATACGCGCGCGGATCGCCCGCTACGGAATCGACTGCGACATCGTCGACGAGGGCGTGATGCTCGCGAACTGGTTCGACGATCCATCGCGGCTCGACGGCGTGCGCACGCTCATGAAGCAGGAATTCAACGTCGACTGGGAACCGGTCGCGACCGACGCGCTGCGCGCACGGCTGAAGACGCAGCGCTATTACGGCGGCCTGTTCGAGCCGAACGCGTTCCACTTCCATCCGCTCAAGTACGTGCTCGGCGTCGCGGCGGCCGCATCGCGCGGCGGCGCGCGCGTGTACGAACGCTCGGCCGCGCTCGGCATCGCGCGCGAAGGCGCCGGCTACGTCGTGCGCACGGCGCAGGGCACGGTGCGCGCGAAGGACGTCGTGTTCGCCGGCGGCGGCTACGCGCGCGGCGTGTCGCCGCGCATCGAGCGCGCGGTGCTGCCGATCGCGACTTACGTGATCGCGACCGAACCGCTCGGCACGCGCCTGCCGGACGCGATCGACGCGCCGTACGCGATCTACGACACGCGTTTCGCGTTCGACTACTACCGCCCGCTGAAGGACACGCGCATTCTGTGGGGCGGCCGGATCTCCGTGCTCGACCGCGGCCCCGACGCGATCGCGCGGCTGCTGCGACGCGACCTGCTGCGCGTGTATCCGCAGCTCGAAGGCGTGAAGGTCGAATACGCCTGGGGCGGGCTGATGAGCTACGCGCGGCACAAGATGCCGCAGATCGGCCGCGACGCGGACGGCGTGTGGCACGCGATCGCATTCGGCGGTCACGGGATGGCGCCCACCACCGTCGCCGGCGAAGCGCTCGCCGCCGCGCTTGCCGGCGAGCGGCCCGTGCCGGAAGGCTTCGCCGCGTTCGGGCTCACGCGCACGTTCGGGCTCGCGGGCCTCGCCGCCGCGCAGCTCACGTACACCGCGTACCAGGCCCGCGACGCGCTCGCGTCGTGCCGGCGCTGAGCGGCGGCGGCAGCCGAAACCGCCCGGCCGATTAGAGCGAAAGGTCGGCCGGGCGGGCATTTCCTGCATGCTAGAATGGTTTCTTCATGCCGCCGCGAACCCACAACAAAGTCACATGAAAGCTGGAAGCAAGGCCGCCACGTCCGAAAGCCGCGCGCTTGCGACCGATGCGCGGCGCAAATACGATCCCGAGCAAACCAAGCGCAACATCCTCGACGTCGCCACGCAGGAGTTCTCCGCGATGGGCCTCGCCGGTGCGCGCGTCGACGCGATCGCCGAACGCACGAACACGACGAAGCGGATGCTCTACTACTACTTCGAAAGCAAGGAAGGCCTGTACGAGGCCGTGCTGGAGAAGGTGTACGGCGACATCCGCGCGCTCGAGCAGGAGCTGCACGTCGGCGACATGGAGCCGCGCGAAGGCATGCGCCGGCTCGTCGAATTCACGTTCGACTATCACGACAAGCATCGCGATTTCGTCCGCCTCGTGTCGATCGAGAACATCCACGGCGCGAAGTATCTCGAACAGCTGAAGTCGTTCAAGAACCGCAACGTCAGCATCATCAAGACGCTCGAGGAACTGCTCGAGCGCGGTGCGGCGAGCGGCGCCTTTCGCAAGGACATCGACGCGTTCGACCTGCATCTGCTAATCAGCTCGTTCTGCTTCCACCGCGTGTCGAACCGTTACACGTTCGGCGCCGCGTTCGGCCGCGATCCGTCGGCGCCGCGGCTGCGCGCGCGGCATCGCGAGACGATCACCGACTCCGTGCTGCGCTACGTCGCCGCGTAGGCGCACCGCGCGATTCCGCCCGAAGGCCGGCTGGCGAGCGCTCCACTCGCCGTCCGGCACATCTCCCGTACGTCGCCCCGCCGCGTGCAACCGGCATGAGCCGGACGCACGCGGCACGCTCCTTCAGGCCGCCTCACGCCGCGCGTGCGTCGCGAGCGAGTCCGTCGGCACGGTCGATGCCAGCGCGATCCGCGCCTTCTCTTCCGGGCTTCCCGTCACGTAATATTTCTCCGCCCAGCTCGAATCCGGCGCGAGCGCGAGTTGCCGATGCGCACCGGCGCCATGCCGTTTCGTCTCGATCGACAGCGCCCGCGCGCGGTAGTGCTCGTAGAGCCGCAGGAATTCCGCGAGATAGATCGCCGCGATCCGCGCGTCGCGAATTTCGAGCAGGTTCTCGTCGTTGTACTGCTCGGAGTTGCGGCTCATGTTCGCCGAGCCCGTATAGACGATCGGGTTCGCGCCTTCCGCATCGATCACGATGAACTTGTGGTGAATCACGACCGGCGGATACGCCGGCGCCGGCTCGCCCGGAAAGAGGCGCAGCTCCGGCTCGAAACCCTCCGGCACCGTCGCCGGCGAAAAATACGCGGCATCGATCACGTCGCGCCGATCACGCTGGCGATGATAAAGCTCGAGGTTCGCGAGCGTCGCCGCATCGAGCGACTGCCCGTCGTGCTGCGCGGCATCGGCCTTCGTCGCGCTGCCGACGTTGATGCGGTTCACCAGGCCGAACATCATCAGGCCGCGGTCGCCGGCTGCAAAGCATGCGTCGCGCAGCGCAGCGTCGGTCGGCATGAACAGGCAGAACGACACCGAATGCTTCGCGGCCGCGATCGCGGCGACGATCGTATCGATCTCGGTGCGCTGCCCCGCCGGCTCCGGCGAAAACGCGACGCGCACCTGCGCGCGGCCGATCGTCATCGGCGCCGACCAGCCCGCCGACAACTTCGCCGTCTCCGCGATCGGCGGATTCGCGGCCAGCGCCTGCGCACGCGCGTTGTACAGCGCCGCGAGCGCCGGCGAATCGAATGCGTGCAGCACGTTCGCCTGCTCCGTCAGCCCTTCGGTCGTGAAGTTCGCGGAACCTGTCAGCACGCGAGCAGGCGTCACCGCGGTTGCCGCATTTGCCGGTGCGTCGGTCACGATGAACTTGTCGTGCATGATGTGCGTCCGGTCGCGCGGCGCGAGCGTCGCGAGGCCCTGCAGCGCGTCGACGGCCGGCTGGTTCGGCGACGGCAGCGGCGGCTTGCCCTTGCGCACGGTCGTGTGCGCGTCGTAGACGATCGCGAGCGACGCTTCGCCGTGCCGCCGTCCGAACGCCTCGAAAGCGGGCAGCGCCCACAGCGTGTCCGTCAGGTGATAGACGGCCGACACCGCGCGCGACGCGGGGTCGAGCATCGCCGCGAACACCTGCTCCATGTCGTTCGCGAGCCACGCGCGCAGCTTCAGTGCCTGGTCCGCGCTCGGCGCCGCATCCGGCGCGAGACCCAGCGCCGCGACCTGCTTCGCGAACGCCTGCGAGCTGACGACCGCACGGTTGAACCACGTGCCGACACCGTCCACGACGTGCGCGGGCAGCACGACATCGCACACGCCGGCCTCCGCATCGAGCACCTGCAGGTGCTCCGGCGTGCCGACGACCGGATAGACGTCATAGCGGAACGACGCATCGCGGTCCTGCGGATCGATGCGCGCGTCCCACCACATGAATTTCTGGATCGGCGCCTGGTCGGTCGGTGCGTCGCCCTGCGTGTCGGCAGCCGGGCCGTCGAACGTGAGCCGGTTCGGCAGCCAGCTGTTCGGCGCCCGCGTCTTGCCGTCGGCCGACCAGAAGCCCGGCGTACGCCGGATCGCGAAGCCGAGGAAGTCCGTGCGCGACGCCGCATCGGGCCAGTCGAAGGCAAGCAGGACGAGGGTCGGGGAAAGATAACTGCGGACGCTGACGGTCATTCGTTGCTCCTGCCGGACGGGCCGGTCGAGATGAATGAGTCAGTGTTGACGGTGGTTCTTCCCGCGCGATGACGGTTCGATGAACCTTGTATGTCGGACCCGCGTCAGTCGCACACGAGCAGCTCGATGCCGCGTGCGGTCAGCGCGCGGCGCACGGCCTTGTCCGGCGCGCGCTCGGTGACGAGGTAGCGCGCGGCCGACGTGCCGTTGATCCGCACCGGCGTCACGCGGCCGAACTTCGAATGGTCGGCGACGATGATCGCCGTGCCGGCCGCCGCGATCATCCGGCTGCGCACTTCGGCGGCGAGCCGCGAGTAGTCGGTGCAGTCGCCGTCCGACGTGATGCCGCCCGCGCCGACGAACGCGAAATCGACGTGGTATTGCGCGAGCTGCTGGATCGTATCGAGCCCGAACGTCGCGTCCTCGTCGTCGGACAGTTCGCCGCCGAGCAGCGTCACGCGATTGCCATTGCGCCGCGCGAGCACAAACGCCGTGCGCCAGTCGTTCGTGTAGATCGAGAGCCGGTGCCGGTCGGCCAGCGCGAGCGCGACCGCATGCGGCGTGCTGCCCGAGTCGATCAGCACCGATGCGTCGTCGGGCACGAATTCGGCCGCGCGTCGCCCGATCGTGCGCTTCGCTTCGGCGTTCGCCGCTTCACGCTCGGACAGGCTCGGCTCGCGTCGGTCCGCCGCCAGCGCGCCGCCGTGCGTCATCACGAGCAGGCCGCGCGCCGCGAGCGCATTCAGGTCGCGCCGGATCGTCTCGCGCGATACGTCGAGCGAGCGCACGAGTTCGGCAACCGACAGCGCGCCCGATCGTCCGAGCTCCGACAGAATGTATTGATGACGTTGTTCCGCCAGCATTGCAATGCGCCCGAGGCGACTGGTAATGGGTAAGCCGACCATTGTATTACGGCCGTTTGACCGCCATTTGACGGCGGCGCGGCTGGCGGTCGGCGCGTTTCACGAAAGCGAAATTCTGTATTGCCCGATGCGCGCGAATCGGCACGGCGAGCGGTTGCTACACTCTGCGCTTCGCCGAACGACAGACCATCAAGGGGCTTGCGCAATGTATCGCAAAGGCAGTGTGCTCGAAATCCAGTTTTCGCCAGAACGACTCAACGACGGCGCGGGCGATCCGTACTGGATCGACCTGACGCTCGACGAAGCGCGCCGGCTGTACGAACAGCTCGCCGCGCGCTTCGCGACCGACGCACGCGCGAACCAGCCGCTCGACACGTTCTCGCTCGACTGATCCTCCCGTCCTTTCCACGCGCCACGGCGCGCTTTCATGCCGCAGCACCTTCATCTGGCCGGCCGGCAACGGAATGGCCGCCGCGCTCGCGCCACGGGCGAATGCAGAATCCGACAAGACGGCAGTTCCGGTTCCGCCGATACTGGCCGACTTCACGATTCGTCCGGCCGTATCGCGGCCCGCCATGCATGTTCAACTCGCTCGTCGCCGCGGCTTTCGTCGCGCTGTGGTCCACCGGCTTCATCGTCGCCCGGGCAATCAAGCCGTACGCCGATCCGAACCTGTTCCTGCTCGCGCGTTTCGCCGGCACGGCCGTGCTGTTCGGTGCGGTGGCGCTCGCCGCGCGAGCGCCGTGGCCGGCCCGCCGCGAATGGCCGCGCCACCTGATCGCGGGCGCGCTGCTGCAAGGCGTCTATCTCGGCGCCAGCTACTGGGCCGTCGCGCAGGGACTGAATGCGGGCGTGATGGCGTTGCTCGGCGCGCTGCAGCCGCTCGCCACCGCCGTGCTCGCGGTGCCGCTGTTCAATGAGCGCCTGCCCGCGCGCGGCTGGCTCGGGATGGCGCTCGGGCTCGCCGGCGTCGCGCTCGTGCTCGCGCCGAAAGTGGCGGGCGGCGTCGCGCCGCCGCCGGGCGCCGCGCCCGCGTGGTTCGTCGTGGCCGTGTCGATCCTGTCGGTCGGCTCGATCACCGCCGGCTCGCTGTATCAGAAGGGCAAGCTCGCGCAGAACGACCTGCGCACGGCCGTCGCCGTGCAGAACCTGGGCGCGGCGATCGTCGCGGCGGTCTTCGTCGTGCTGCTGCACGAAACGCGCTGGATCGGCGCGCCGGCGCTGTGGATCTCGCTCGTGTGGGGTGTCGTGTTCCTGTCCGGCGGCGCGGTCACGATGCTGATGTGGATGCTGCGGCGCGGCAACGCCGCGCGCGCGACGTCGTTACTGTTCCTCGCGCCACCGCTCGCCGCGCTGCAGGGGTACTTGCTGTTCGGCGAAACGCTCGCGGCCGTCCAGCTCGTCGGCTTCGGGCTCGCGTTGGTGGGCGTCGTGCTCGCGCGGCGCTGACGCGGGCGAGCGGGTGCAGCGGGCATCCGCCACCGCGCCCCTCCGTTCATGCATCGAAACGAAGCATCCGCGTGCCGGCCGTGGGCTGCCGCCTCGCGCGCTGCCCCATGATGATGCAGCGCGTCTCGCCGATGCAACGCGCGGCCGCCGGATCGCATGCCCGGCGCGGCGCCGGGCCGCGATTGCGCTTATGATGAGCGCCTTGCATTTCGTTCCGGAACCACCCTCCATGACATCCGCCGATTACGCCAGCCGCCAACGCGCGATCATTGCCGAACTGAACGTCGCCCCGCAATTCGACGTCGATGCCGAAATCGCCCGCCGCGTCGACTTCCTCGCGCAGTACCTTCGTTCGACCGGCTTGCGGACCTACGTGCTCGGCATCAGCGGCGGCGTCGATTCGTCGACGGCCGGGCGGCTCGCGCAACTGGCGGTCGAACGGCTGCGCGCCGACGGCTACGACGCCCGCTTCATCGCGATGCGCTTGCCGAACGGCGTGCAGAACGACGAAGCCGATGCACAGCGCGCGCTCGCGTTCGTGCGCGCGGACGAGACGTTTACGGTCGACGTGAAGCCGGCCGCCGACGCGATGCTCGCCTCGCTCGTCGCCTCCGGTCATGCGTTCGAGAACCCGGCACAGCAGGATTTCGTGCACGGCAACATCAAGGCTCGCGAGCGCATGATCGCGCAGTACGCGGTCGCCGGCGCGCGGCGCGGCATCGTGATCGGCACCGACCACGCGGCCGAATCGCTGATGGGTTTCTTCACGAAGTTCGGCGACGGCGGCGCGGACGTGCTGCCGCTCGCCGGCCTGAGCAAGCGCCGCGTGCGTGCGGTCGCCCGCGCGCTGGGCGGCGACGAACTGATCGTGATGAAGGTGCCGACGGCCGACCTCGAGGAACTGCGTCCGCTGCGCCCCGACGAGCACGCGTATGGCGTCACCTACGACGAGATCGACGATTTCCTCGAAGGCAAACCCGTGGCCGACAGCGTGTACGAAACGGTGCTGCGCTTCTACGACGGCTCGCGCCACAAGCGCGCGCTGCCGTACACGCCGTTCGACTGGCCGGCCGCGTAAGCCGGCCCCGTCGCCGCCGCACCATGCCGTGCCGCACGAACCTGGCGGTTACGCGCGGCACGTGCACGAAGGGCGACGCTATGCGTGGCCGCCCGTCTTCTTCGCCTGCAGTGCACGAATCCGCATCCGCGCGCCCGTATCGCTGACCGTCGCATCGTACATCGTCGCGAGATCGCGCTTGAGCGCAGTGCGCGAACCGCCGTCGAGATACACCATGTGCCCCGACGGATAAAATCGCGCGGACAGGTTCTGCCGCACCTTCTGATCCTCGAGCGGCATCTGCTGCAGGTCGATCACGGTCTGGTAGAACGGCGTGACGAAATCGTAGAGGCCGTTCGCCGACAGCACCTTCAGGTCGACGTTCAGCGCCATCACCGCGGCGAGATCGCCGGCCGTATACAGGATCACGTTCCCCTTCGCATCGATGCCCTGCTGCGCGCCGGTCGGATCGATGTGGCTGAAGTCCCAGTTCTCGAACGCCTGATCGTTCAGGTCCGTGAACGCGGAATTCGACGTGAACTTCAACTGCTCGTTCAGGTAGCTGTTCCACATCGCCGTGTAGACGCCGGTCACGGCCGTCATCGTCGGATCGTTGCCGCCCGAGTTCGGATCGATCTTGCCGGCGATCCCCGACGAGATCCCTGTCACGCGGCCGTCGTACGACCCGAGCGCCAGCCCCTGCGCGTGCAGCAGCGTCGTCAGGAACAGCGAATTGCCACGCGCGTCGTAGCCCGCGATGTCGAGCCCCCAGGTCTGCAGCGTCGCGGCGTCGATGCCCGTGTAGCCCGCCAGCTTCCGCACGGCAGCCGGGTCGGCATGCGGCACGTTGCGCAATGCGGTCAGGTAATCGGTACGCGCGAACTGCGCGACTTCCTCGACGAACGTGCCGAGATCGGTCGGCGCGGGCGTGACGCCGAGCTTCTTGTGATACCACGCGTCCGCCGCGGCGGTCGGCAGCGCGCCGACTGGGTTGCCGGCCTGCCGGTAGTCGAGGATCGACGACTGCAGCGTGACGCCGTTCAGGTCGACGCCGTCCTCGTGCAGCTTGTACGCGAGCACGCAGCTGCGCGCGGTGCCGTACGACTCGCCGAACAGGTATTTCGGTGAATTCCAGCGATTGTTCTTCGTCAGGTAGCGCTTGATGAACTGCTTCAGCGAATTCGCATCCTGGTCGACGCCCCAGAAATTGCGGTTCTTGTTCGGCGCGACGGCCGCCGAATAGCCGGTGCCGACCGGGTTGATGAACACCAGGTCGCTGTGGTCGATCATGCTGTCCGGATTGTCTTCCATCTGGTACGGCGCCGGTGGCGTGAATCCCGGCATCGAGGTCTTGATGCGCTTCGGCGCGAACGAGCCGAGCAGCACGAACACCGACGACGACCCGGGCCCGCCGTTGTAGAAGAACGTGACGGGCCGCGTTTCCTCCTTCGCGCCATCGGCCGTGAACGCGACGTAGAAGATCTTCGCGGCCGGCAACGAACTGCTCGGGTCGACCGTCACGAGATGGCCGGCCGTCGCCGTGTACGCGATGCGCTGGCCGTCGATCAGGATCGTATGGTGCGTGATCGCGGCCGCTTCGGTGGTGTCGGTGACCGAGTCGTCAGGGCCGTTGCCGTACGCGACCGGATCGAAGAACGGCTGGTCGCGGCCGTGGCTCAGCGCGACCGGATTGATGGTCGGCGGCACGCCATGCGAATTGTGGTCGCCGTGATGCAGCGGATACACGCCGCCGGAGGATGCGGAATCGATGCCCATCGTGCTGCTCCTGGAGGTGAAAAAAGACGCGGGCAGGAAACCCGCGTCGCGTGGAAAGGCCTGTGCCGGCGTGTCAGCTCGACGGCTTGCGCGCGAGGATCGCCGCGAGTTTCGCGCCGTCGGGGCTGCCGAGGCCCGTGCATGCATCCCAGCCGGACGCGGCTGCATACGTGCCGTTCGAGCCTTTGGTGATGTCGCGCAGCGCGCCCGGATTCTTGTACAGCGCCGGATTGATCCAGCCGGCCGATGCGCCCGCCGCCGCGTTGATCCGTGCGATCAGCGCGGCCCACAACGGTGCGACCGCGCTCGTGCCGCCCATCACCGCGGGCGTGCCGGCGATCGACACCTCGTAGCCCGTCTGCGGCGATGCATCGCCGGCGACGTCCGGCACGCCACGCTTCGCGAGCGGCACGCTGCTGCCGTCGGCGAGCGCCACCTTCAATCCTTGCTGCCATGCCGGCAGGTCGAACAGCGTGCTGACGCCGCCGCCGCCCGCGCCGCCACCGGACGCCTCGTCGTTCCACGTGACCTCGCCGCGGATGCCCTGCCCGGGCAGCGCATCGAGCTGCGTGCCGCCGCAGCCGAGCACGTACGGGCTCGACGCGGGGAAGTCGACGTGATCGGTGCCGTCCTGCAACCCGTCGCCCGAGCCGCTGTCGCCCGACGCCGCGCACACGGTGATGCCCTGGGCGGCGGCCGCCTGCAGCACACGGTCGAACGCCTGCGCCGACTGCGCCTGCCAGATCGCTTCCGGCCCGCCCCAGCTGATCGAAATCACCGACGGTCTGTTGGTCTTGTCGGTGACGGCCGCGTTGACGGCCTGGATGAAGCCCGCGTCGCTGTTCGGCGCGAAATAGACCGCGATCTTCGCGGCCGGCGCGATCGCTCCGGCGATCTCGATGTCGAGCGCAACTTCGCCGTCCGGGCCGTTCGCGTCGCCGGTCGGCGCGTTGCGGCCGGTGCCGACGTTGACGTCGACGAGCGTCGGCGGCGTGTCGATGCCGAGCCCGCGGAAATACTGCTGGATATCGGCCGCGCGATAGCCGCCGCCGAGTTCGACGATCGCGATGCACTGCCCGGCGCCGTCGCCGGCCGGAAAACCGTACAGCGACGCGAGCTGGATCGGCGTGAACGTGACGCTCGTGGCGCCGCGCGCGGGCCTGAACGGCGGACGCAGCCGGAAGTGCGGCCGCGCCTGCGGGCGGCTGTCGAGGCCGAGCACGGCCGTGACGGCGTCGCCGAGTTCGTCCGGCAGCGCGATCGGGCCCGAGCGGCCGCGGTACTGACCGATCGAACGATGCTCGAAACGCTCGAGCTTCACGCCGAATGCCGCTTCGAACTGCTGGATCGTGCCCGACAGCACGACGACGCTTTCGACCGGGTCGACGCGATCAACCGTCAACTGGTGACGACGCGCGAAGTCCTCGGTCTTGCGGATGTCGTCGGAATGAGCGGAGAAACGCTGCGCGAAGGCTTCGCGCGACAGCGGTTTCGCCTGTGCGTCGCCGGTGGCGAGCTGGTGGACCAATGTATCGAGTTGCCCTTCTTCCTGCCGCCGCAACATGATCGTGACGTGGATGCGTTCTGCCGGATCGCACGGGCCGAGGCACTTGGACTCGGGGACGATTCGGGGTTCACGGTCGGCGTGAAGATGCCTTGCCATGTTCTGACCCTCCTTGGTACCGCGTTGCACGGAACAGCCAGGAAATCGGACATAGCCGGCGGAAGTCGGTTCCGTTCGGTCAGTCGGTTCGCGAATGCGCGAAGTTAAAGGGAGTTTAGATCAGTCAGACGATTTGCGCGCACGCCCTTCTGCGGCGGGGCATGTGCGCGAAGGCCGGCATTGCACGAGGCCTCCGTCGATCGTCGCATCGCTGTCGTGCGGCCCGTCGACCCGCACGGCAGCGATACGACGATGCGGCTCAATCCATCGACAGCCGCAGCGCGAACCCGATCAGCGCAGCGGAAAACGTCCAGCGCTGGACCGTCTGCGCGAGCGGATGCGCGCGCATCCACGCCGCGATGCGCGACGCGCCGAACACGCATGCGAGGTCGAAGCACACGCCGGCCGCGACCAGCAGCGCGCCGAGCTCGAACATCTGCCACACGACGGGCCCTGCCTCGGGCCGCACGAACTGCGGCAGCAGCACCGAGCAGAACAGCAGCGCCTTCGGATTCAGCAGGTTCGTCAGCAGCCCCTTGAAGAACGACTGCCGCAGTTCGTCCGGGGCCGCCTCGTCGCCGTCGCCGAGTGCGAACACCGGCGAGCGGAACACCTGGATCGCGACGTACGCGAGATAAAGCGCGCCGCCGTAACGGATCGCTTCGTACAGCCAAGGCGCACTGCGGATCAGCGCCGCGACGCCGCATGCGGAGAGCGTCACGTGCGCGGTGCGTGACAGCGAAAGGCCGGCGGCCGCCGCCATGCCCGGGCGCACGCCGCGGCCGATGCTGGTCTGCAGCACGAGCGCCATGTCGGGCCCGGGCACCGCGTAGATGGCCGCCAGCGCGGCGAGATAAATCAACAGCAAATGCGTGGAAATCATGGTCTGCCCCCGTCCTTCAATGACGATATGTTGCCGCTGAAGGCGGAGGGATTATTGGCCATGTTTGGCTCAGGATTGGCGATCCATAGCGGAATCCGCCACAATCATGGAATACAGAAACGGATTCCGCCAACATGACCGAACTCGACAAAACCGATCGCGCGATTCTCGCCGCGGTGCAGCGCGACGGCCGCATGCCGATCGCGCGCCTCGCCGATTCCGTCGGCCTGTCCGAAACGCCGTGCGCGCGGCGCCTGAAACGTCTCGAAAACGACGGCTACATCGAGCGCTACCGCGCACAGCTGTCACGCCAGGCGCTCGGCTTCGGCGTCGTCGCGTTCGTGCTCGTGCGGTTCGCGACGCACGACCGCAAGGTCGCCGACCGGTTCGAGCGGGAAGTGCTCGGCATCGAGCGGATCCTCGCGTGCCACAACGTCGCGGGCACGGCCGACTACCTGCTGCAGGTGGTCGCGCGCGATCTCGACGACTACGGCACGTTCCTGCGCGACTCGCTGCGGATGCTGCCGGGCGTCACGTCGATCGAATCGGCGCTGTCGCTACGGGAGGTGAAGCATGACGCGGGGTTGCCGGTGCCGTGATGCAGGCCGCGGCCCGCTCCGGCGTGACATTCGCCCACAGTGCCGGCGTTGCCTGGCCGCACGCGGGTTCACACGACGTCGGGCGATTGGTGCGCGCGCTCGAGATCCTCGAGAAACGCCTCGACGAGCGGATCGCCGCGCCCGTCGCGCGCCACGACCATGTGGAACGTGACCTCGTAATGCAGCCGATCCGGGCTAAGCGGCGCGAGGAGCCCTTGCGCGACATACGGCGCCGCGAAGTGCTGCGGCAGATAGCCGAGATGATGGCCTGACAGGATCAGCAGCGCGACCGCCTCCATGTTGTCGGCGGTCGCGGTCACGCGATCGGGCGTGGTCGACATCTGCGCTTCCGGTAGCGGATACGAGCGCCAGGCCCATTCGAATCCCGCGACGTCGGCCGGCGTCAGCGCGCCAGCGCGTTCGAACAGCGGATGGCCGCGGCCGCAGTATGCGACCTGCCGCTCGATGAACAGCGGCGTGTAGTGCAGCGTCGGCACGCGATGCCAGAAGTAGCCGACCGCGATCTGGATCTCGCCGCTCAGCAGTTTTTCCTCGAGATCGCCCGGCGCGCGCACCGAGATCGAGAAGCGTACGGCCTGGTCGCGTGTGCGGAACGCGGCGATCGCCTCCGCGATCCGCGCGTTCTGGCTGACCGGCGTATGGCCGATCAGGCCGATATTCAGCGTACCGACGAGCTGGCGGTCCATGTGCCGCGCGGCCATCCCGAATTCGTCGAGCGCGGCGAGCAGCTTGCGGCTCATCGCGTGGAACCGCTCGCCCTTCGGCGTGAGCCGGAAGCCGCTGCGGCCGCGCTCGCAGAGCCGGTAGCCGAGCCGCGTCTCGAGCGACGACAGTTGCGCGCTGATCGTCGACTGGCCGACGTTCAGCATCGCCTGCGCGGCCGACACGCCGCCCGCGTCCGTGACCGCGAGAAACACGCGGATCAACCGCAGATCGAGGGTCGACAGATTCCCCAGCACGCTATTCCCCTTCCATACATCGATGAAAATCGATGTTTACGTCGATATCTTCGCATTCTTCTTTCCGGTCGGACGCGTAAAACTATGCGCCAGGCCGCGTCGAATGATACGGCAACCCCACATCGGAAGAGACAAGCCCATGAACGACCACACCCATTTCCAGCCGCTCGGCGGCAATGAAATGCCGCGCAGCGGCGGCATCGCGACGATGATGCGCCTGCCGCACGTGGCGAGCGCCGCCGGCCTCGACGCGTGTTTCGTCGGCGTGCCGTTCGACCTCGGTACCTCCAATCGCACCGGCGCACGCTTCGGACCGCGCCAGATCCGCACGGAATCGGTGCTGCTGCGCCCGTACAACATGGCCACGCGCGCCGCGCCGTTCGATTCGCTGCAGATCGCCGACATCGGCGACGTCGCGATCAACCCGTACAACCTGCACGATTCCATCGCGCGCATCGAGACCGCGTACGACGCGATTCTCGCGCACGACTGCAAGCCGATCACGCTCGGCGGCGACCACACGATCGCGCTGCCGATCCTGCGCGCGATCCACCGCAAGCACGGCAAGGTTGCATTGATCCACGTCGATGCACACGCCGACGTGAACGATACGATGATGGGCGAAAAGATCGCGCACGGCACGCCGTTCCGCCGCGCGGTCGAGGAAGGCCTGCTGCACGGCCACAAGGTCACGCAGATCGGCCTGCGGGGCACCGGCTACGCCGCCGAGGATTTCGACTGGTGCCGCGAGCAGGGCTTCCGCGTGGTCCAGGCCGAGGAATGCTGGAACAAGTCGCTCGCGCCGCTGATGGAAGAAGTGCGCGCGCGCATCGGCGACACGCCCGTCTACATCACCTTCGACATCGACGGCATCGATCCGGCCTACGCGCCGGGCACCGGCACGCCGGAAATCGCGGGCCTCACGGTGCCGCAGGCGCTCGAGATCATCCGCGGCGCGAAGGGGCTGAACATCGTCGGTTGCGATCTCGTCGAAGTCGCGCCGCCGTACGACCCGTTCGGCACCACGGCCCTGCTCGGTGCGAACCTCGCCTACGAGTTGCTGTGCGTGCTGCCCGGCGTCGCGTACCGCGATTGATCCCGGCGCAGGGCCTATTCCAAATCAGAGGATTCCAGAGGAGCACATAACAGATGGGGACTGCCATCAAGCAACCGAAGCGGGCGGCGCTCGCTTCATTCGTCGGCACCACGATCGAATGGTACGACTTCTATAGCTACGCGACCGCCGCCGCCATCGTGTTCGGGCCGCTGTTCTTTCCCGGCGAAAGCCGTTTCGTCAGCCTGCTCGCGTCGTTCGGCTCGTTCGCGGTCGGCTTCTTCGCGCGGCCGCTCGGCGGCGTGATGTTCGGCTATCTCGGCGACCGCTTCGGCCGCAAGCGCTCGCTGCTCGCGACGCTGATGCTGATGGCCGTGTCGACGGTCGCGATCGGCCTGCTGCCGACCCATGCGCAGGCCGGCGTGATCGCACCGATCCTGCTGGTTCTGATGCGCGTGCTGCAAGGCATCGCGGTCGGCGGCGAATGGGGCGGCGCGGTGCTGCTCGCCGGCGAGCATGCGCCCGAAGGCAAGCGCACGTTCTTCGCGTCGTTCGCGCAGCTCGGCAGCGCGAGCGGCTTGATCCTGTCGATGCTCGCGTTCGGCGCGATCAGCACGCTGTCGAAGGACGACATGATGAGCTGGGGCTGGCGCGTGCCGTTCCTCGCGAGCGCCGTGTTGCTGGCGGTCGGTTTCGTGATCCGCGCGAGCGTGTCCGAGTCGCCCGAGTTCGAGGAAGTCAGGAAGAGCGGCAACACCGCGCAGAACCCGGTGCGCGAGGCGCTCAAGTACTGGCCGCTGCTGCTGCTCGCGATCGGCGCGAACGTGTACGGGATCGCCGGCGTGTATTTCAGCAACATCTTCATGATCAGCTACGCGACGCAGTTCCTGTCGCTCGACCGGTCGATGGTGCTGCACTGCATGACGATCGTCGCCGTGCTGCAGTTCGTCGTGCAGCTCGCCGCCGCGTTCATCGCGCAGCGCTTCGGCACGACGCGCGTGCTGCTGATCACCGGCGCCTGGGCCGCGATCGTGCCGTTCGTAATGCTTCCGCTCGTGCACATGGGCACGCCGCTGTCGATCACGGTCGGCGTCGGCCTCGCGACGCTCGCGGAATCGGGCTACTACTCGGTGGTCGCGGGTTTCGTCAGCGGCATCTTCATCGCGCGCATCCGCTATACGGCGATCTCGATCGCGTACCAGGTGTGCGGTGCGATCGCCGGCGGTCTCACGCCGCTCGTCGCCACGCTGATCGCACAGAACACCGCGCCGCAATGGTGGCCGCTCGCGATTCAGTACACGAGCGCCGCCGCGCTGTCGTCGGTGTGCGTGTGGCTGATCTCGCGCCGCGTCAGCATCGACGATGCCGGCGCGCCCGGCAAGGCGGACGAAGCGTTGCCGCGCGGCGCACGCACCGCGTAACCCCACGCAACGGGCAGGCGACATCGCCTGCCCGTTTGCATTGGGCGTACCGCGGTACGCCGCGACGTCCCCAAACGCACATCGCGACATGCGGGCCGCCGTTTCTGCAGCCCGATCGTCGATCGCGACGACATTCGCCCAGCGTTCGCGCGTTATCGCACCTGGCTGCGCAGCGTCTTCGCGGCGGCGACCATGTTCGTCAGCGCCGGAATCACTTCCGCCCACTGGCGCGTCTTCAGCCCGCAGTCCGGGTTCACCCACAGGCGCTCCGCCGGAATCCGCTCGGCCGCCTTCCTCATCAGGCCGACGATGTGATCTTGCGTCGGGATGTTCGGTGAGTGGATGTCGTACACGCCCGGCCCGATCTCGTTCGGATACCTGAAGCTGTCGAACGCGTCGAGCAGCTCCATGTCCGAGCGCGACGTCTCGATCGTGATCACGTCCGCGTCCATGTCGGCGATCGACGCGATGATGTCGTTGAACTCCGAATAGCACATGTGCGTATGGATCTGCGTATCGTCCTGCACGCCGTTCGCGGTGATGCGAAACGACTCGACCGCCCACTCCAGGTACTCGCCCCATTGCGCGCGGCGCAGCGGCAGCCCTTCGCGCAGCGCGGCCTCGTCGATCTGGATCACGCGCACGCCGGCCTTCTCGAGATCGAGCACTTCGTCGCGGATCGCGAGCGCGAGCTGGTAGCACGACACCGAACGCGGCTGGTCGTCGCGCACGAACGACCAGTTCAGGATCGTCACCGGGCCGGTCAGCATGCCCTTCATCGGCTTGTTCGTCAGCGACTGCGCATACGCAATCCATTCGACCGTCATCGCCTTCGGGCGGCTGATGTCGCCGAACAGGATCGGCGGCTTCACGCAGCGCGAACCGTACGACTGCACCCAGCCGAACTGGCTGAATGCGTAGCCGTCGAGCTGCTCGCCGAAGTATTCGACCATGTCGTTGCGTTCGGCTTCGCCGTGCACCAGCACGTCGAGCTCGAGCGATTCCTGCTCGCGCACGCTGCGCGCGATTTCCGCCTGCATCGCCTCGCGGTAACCGGCTTCATCCAGTACGCCGGCCTTGAACTGGCTGCGCGCCAGGCGAATCTCGGCGGTCTGTGGAAACGAGCCGATCGTCGTCGTCGGGAACGCCGGCAGGTTCAGGCGCGCGGACTGTTTCGGCGCGCGCTGCGTGTACGGGCTCGCGCGATTGCCGAGTTGCGCGTCGACGCGCGCGATCGCGAGCTTCACCGCCGGGTTGTTCACGCGCGGCGAGCGACGGCGTGCGTCGATCGCGGCACCGTTCGCGGTGAGCGCGTCGGCCACCTTGTCGCGGCCTTCGTTCAGCGCGGTCGCGAGCACCTTCAGTTCGTCGAGCTTCTGCAGCGCGAACGCGAGCCATGCACGGATCTCCGCGTCGAGCTTCTCCTCGTTCGCGAGATCGACCGGCACATGCAACAGCGAGCACGACGGTGCGAGCCACAGGCGATCGCCCAGTCGCTTCGCGAGCGGTTCGAGCCAGTCGAGCGTCGCGTTCAGGTCCGTCTTCCAGATGTTGCGGCCGTTGATCGCGCCCACCGACAGCACGCGGTCGGCCGGCAATTCGCGCACGAGTGCATCGATTTCGTCGCGGGCGTTGATCGCATCGATATGCAGGCCGTCGACCGGCAGCGAGACCGCGAGCGTCAGATTTTCCTTGAGCTGTCCGAAGTACGTCGCGAGCAGCAGCTTGATGCGGCGCGTCTCGAGCGCGTCGTACGCGGTGCGCAGCGCCAGGCGCCATTCGGCGTCGAGCTCGGTGACGAGAATCGGTTCGTCGATCTGCACCCATTCGACACCCTGCGCGGTCAGCGTGTCGAGCAGCGCGCCATATACCGGCAGCAACTTCGGCAGCAGCGCGAGGCGATCGGAATCGTCCTTCGCCTTGCCGAGCCACAGATACGTGACGGGGCCGAGAATCACCGGCTTCGCGGCGACGCCCTGCGCCTGCGCTTCCGCCAGTTGCTGGAGCAGGCGCGACGGATCGAGCGAGAAGTTCGTGTCCGCGTGGAACTCCGGCACGATGTAGTGATAGTTCGTGTCGAACCACTTCGTCATTTCACCGGCCGCGACTCCGCCGCAGCATGCCGCGTGCTCTTCCGCCGACTGCGCCGAACGACCGCGCGCGACGCGGAAATAGTTGTCGAGCGCATCGCCATGGAAGTCCTGCACGCGCTTCGGCAGGTTGCCGAGCGTGAAGCTCATGTCGAGCACCTGGTCGTAGAACGCGAAATCGCCGATCGGCGCGAGATCGAGGTCGCGCTGGTCGTTCCAGTGGCGTTGGCGGAGTTCGGCGCCGAGTGCCTTCAGTTCGTCGCGCGACGATTCGCCCTTCCAGTAGCGTTCGAGACCGAACTTGAGTTCGCGCTTCGCGCCGATGCGCGGAAAACCGAGGTTGTGTGTCGTAACCATGAAGCTGCCATCCAGAAGAAATTGAAGATCCGGCAGCCATCATAGGGATTTCATCTCATGAAATAAAATGGCATTATTTCATTCATCCATTAAATCTGTTCATGTATCTGTCGGGTGAACGATCTCCATGCTGGAACGATTCCATCTCGTCGTGATCCGCGAAGTCGAGCGCCAGGGCTCGCTGACCGCGGCCGCCAATGCGCTGCATCTCACGCAATCGGCGCTCAGCCATACCGTCCGGAAAATCGAGCAGCAGCTCGGCACGCCGATCTGGGACCGGGAAGGACGCGGCCTGCGGCTCACGCAGGGCGGGCAGTATCTGCTGAAGCTGGCGAACCGGCTGCTGCCGCAGTTCGAACTCGCCGAGGAGCGGATGAAGCAGTACGCGAAGGGCGAGCGCGGCACGCTGCGCATAGGGATGGAGTGCCATCCGTGCTACCAGTGGCTGCTGAAGGTCGTGTCGCCGTATCTGTCGCGCTGGCCGGACGTCGACGTCGACGTGAAGCAGCGCTTCCAGTTCGGCGGCATCGGCGCGCTGTTCGGCCATGACATCGACGTGCTCGTGACGCCCGATCCGCTGAACAAGCCGGGGCTGCGCTTCGATCCCGTGTTCGATTACGAGCAGGTGCTGGTGGTCGCGGATGCGCATCGGTTCGCGAACGCCGACTACGTGACGCCCGAGCAGCTGACCGACGAGGTCCTGATCACCTACCCGGTCGAGACCGACCGGCTCGACATCTACAACCAGTTCCTGACGCCGGCGGGCATCGTGCCGAGACGCCACAAGTCGATCGAGACGACCGACATCATGCTGCAGATGGTGGCGAGCGGGCGCGGCGTGGCCGCGCTGCCGAGGTGGCTTGCCGATGAATACGCGGACCGGATGCCGGTCGTGCCGGTCAAGCTCGGCAAGAAGGGCATCGCGAAACAGATCTTCCTCGGCATCCGCGAGGCGGATGCGTCGATCGACTATCTGGCCGCATTCGTCGCGCTGGCGCGCGAATCGACATGGAGCGCGCCACGCATGCTGCGCTAGCCGCGGTCGCACACCGCGCACATCCGGCGGCCCGCATGCCGGTGCGCAGGCTGCTGTTCACTATATGGACGACGACGCGAGCCGTGCACGGCAAGTTGCGTCACGACGTTACGGCGCCCTTCCCTTACACATCCGTAAGACCATGATTCGCCATCCGTACTGTCATCAAACTGACTGCTAGCGAAAGCTAGGATCGGACGCGGTTCCCTTACGAGATGCCGTCATGAATCATCCTGCTTCGTCCGCACCGAACAATTCGGGTTCAGTCGCACGCACCAGGCAGGTCGGCTATGCCGTGCTCCTGCTGGTGCTCGCGTTCGGCGCCGCCTATATCGCCACGCACCTGATCGCCGATCTGTCGCCGGTCCGCGAAGGGTCACTGTTCCCGTACCTGATGCTCGGCGCTGCGCTGCTGATCGCGCTCGGCTTCGAATTCGTCAACGGCTTCCACGACACCGCGAACGCGGTGGCCACCGTGATCTATACCCACTCGCTGACACCCAACGTCGCGGTGATCTGGTCCGGCATGTGGAACTTCCTCGGCGTGATGGTCTCGAGCGGCGCCGTCGCATTCGGCATCCTGCAGTTGCTGCCGGTCGAACTGATCCTGCAGGTCGGAAGCGGCGCCGGCTTCGCGATGGTGTTCGCGCTGCTGATCGCCGCGATCATGTGGAACCTGGCGACCTGGTATTTCGGGCTCCCGTCGTCGAGCTCGCATACGCTGATCGGGTCGATCATCGGCGTCGGACTGATGAACCAGTTGATGCACGGGCCATCCGGCACGAGCGGCGTCGATTGGGGCCAGGCGCTCGGTGTCGGCAAATCGCTGCTGTTCTCGCCGATCGTCGGTTTCCTGTGCGCGGCACTGCTGCTGCTCGTGCTGAAAACGCTCGTGCGGATTCCCGAGCTGTACAAGGAGCCGCCGAAGGATCAACCGCCGCCGTTCTGGATTCGCTGCCTGCTGATCCTGACTTGCACGGGTGTGTCGTTCGCGCACGGATCGAACGACGGGCAGAAAGGGATGGGCCTCATCATGCTGATCCTGATCGGTACGGTGCCGACCGCGTACGCGCTGAACAAGGCCGTCACGCCGGCCGAAACGCAGACCTTCGTCGCTGTCGCGAACCAGGCTGCCGCGACGCTCGGGAAGTACACGAACGGCGTCGCGCCGTCCGCGAACCCGCGCGCCGACGTCGAGCACTACGTGCAGCATCGCGAACTGACGCCCGCCGTGCTGCCTGCCGTGCAACAGCTGTCCACGTCGCTCGCGACTGCGGTCGGCGTGTCGGGGTCGATGGCGGCGGTGCCGCAACGCGACGTCGACAACGTGCGCAACACGATGTATCTGGTGTCCGAATCAATTCGCCTGATCGAAAAGTCGGGGCAACCCGCGCTCGCCGCCGACGACAAGCTCGCCATCGACAACTATCGCAAGCAACTCGACCACGCGACCAAGTTCATTCCAACGTGGGTGAAGGTCGCCGTCGCGATCGCACTGGGCCTCGGCACGATGGTCGGCTGGAAGCGGATCGTCGTGACCGTCGGCGAGAAGATCGGCAAGCAGCATTTGACGTATGGGCAGGGCGCGTCGGCCGAACTCGTCGCGATGCTGACGATCGGCGCCGCCGACGTGTACGGGCTGCCCGTGTCGACGACCCACGTGCTGTCGTCGGGCGTCGCGGGCACGATGGCCGCGAACGGATCCGGGTTGCAATGGAGCACGGTGCGCAGCCTCGTGCTCGCGTGGGTGCTGACATTGCCCGCGTCCATCGTGCTGGCAGGCGGGCTCTACTGGTTGTTCCGGTCAGTGGCGTGATCGGGTAAACGGGAGGTGGCCGGTGAAAGCCGGTCGCCTGCCATGAAAAATTTCACGGTCCCTTCTCCGCTTCGACACTTCTCGGCATTCGATGGGGCCGTGCCACGTCCTTGCCTTTTCCGCCTTTCCGGATTGGAGAGCAAGATCTGGAGCGTGCCGGCACACGGGCGCCGCTAGACTGGGTTCATCAACTTTCACCGTGGCTTCAACCGTGCACGCGACGCTTGCGAGTATTCCACGCGACCGTACGGCGCCACACCGCTGACGAACCGAGGTACGCCCGTGAATATCGCCAATCTGCGACCTGCCGTCGAATCGACGGACATCGCGCAACGCGTCGATGCAATCGACTGGCCGACCGTCGATGTCGAGCTCGATCGCTACGGATGTGCGCGAGTACCGCGCCTGATCTCCGCAAGCGAGTGTGATGCGCTGGCGTCGCTCTATCCGCGGGATGCACTCTATCGTTCGCGCGTCGTGATGGCACGGCACGGCTTCGGGCGCGGCGAATACAAGTACTTCGCGTACCCGCTGCCCGGGGTCGTCGGCGAATTGCGTGCGACGCTCTACCCGCGTCTCGCGCCGATCGCCAATCGCTGGAACCAGGCACTCGGGATCGACGTCCGCTATCCGAAAGAGCACCGGACATTCCTCGATCGCTGCCACGCGGCGGGACAAACACGACCGACGCCGCTGATCCTGCAATACGGTCCCGACGACTACAACTGCCTTCATCAGGACCTGTACGGCGAGCATGTCTTTCCGCTTCAGGTCGCTATCCTGCTGTCGGTACCTGGTCGGGATTTCACGGGCGGCGAGTTCGTGCTGACGGAACAGCGACCACGCATGCAGTCACGCGCGGAAGTGGTGCCGCTCACACAAGGCGACGCGGTGATCTTCGCCGTCCACGGCAGGCCCGTGCAGGGAACGCGCGGCGTCTACCGCGTCAATTTGCGCCATGGCGTGAGCAGAATCCGAAGCGGCCACCGCCACACGGTCGGCATCATCTTCCATGACGCGCAGTGACAGCCTGCGGGGTGCAACGTGATGTTGTCGCGCCATTCGGTATGCGGGCGAGTTTGCGCAACAAGCACCGCACATCATTGCGCGAGGATCGTTGTGCCGTGCCGCCGCCGCATGGTCCGCGCATCACCGGTAGTGACGGGCGACGAGGCGCACTGTCCTTCAGACGATCGTCGCCATGACGGATCGACGTCTAGAGTGAGCAACGAAAAACTGAAACCGTCATTCGTCGCGACGCCGATGCAATGAGAAATTCTGCTTACCCGCAGGCCGCATTTGCCCGCAAGCGATCGCCGGCATTGGAAGCCAGCCGCGCATAGCCGGGCAACGTCAGCAGCGCGAGCACGCCCGCCGCGACGAACGCCCAGCGAAAATCGTCGAGCACGTAATGCATGCCGGCCGCGTCGCCACGCACCAACGCCGCGAGCCGCAGCGACAACGCACCGAATGCGATCCCCATCCCGATCGTCATCTGCTGTGCAGCACTCCACAGCGTGCTGGCCGCGCTCGTCTGCCGAGCCGGGATATCCGCATACGCCAGCGTCGCGAGCGTTGTGAACTGCATTGACCGCGTGAGCCCGTAGACGAATACGACGAACAGCGTGATCGCCAGAGGCGTCGACGCTGTCAGCCAGCCACACGCAATCGTGAAGAGACCGACGATCGTCACGTCGACGAGCGCAACGCGCCGGAAACCGAATCGGTCGAGGATCCACGACGTTCCCGCCTTCATTCCGAGATTGCCGAGCGCACTGGCGAGCAGCAGCAGGCCGGACTGGAACGGCGACAGCCCGAAGCCGATCTGGAACAGCAGCGGCAACAGGTACGGCACGCCGTTGATCGCCGTTCGCGTGATGGAGCCGGTGATCACCGTCACCGAGAAGGTCGGTACCTTCAGTGTCGTGAAATCGAGCAGCGGATGCGCACAGCGTTGCGCGTGCATCCACGCGGCGATGCCGAACAGCACGCTCGCGCCCACCAGAATACCCGCGCGCGTGAAGTCGACGTCCTGCTGGCCAGCCGCTTCGGTACCGATCAGCAGACAGGTCAGCGCAGCGCCTGCCAGCACGAAGCCGACCCAGTCGAGCGGTCGTTGCTCGTCGGCACGCGTGTTCCGGACGATCAGCCAGGTACAGACGAGCGCAACAATGCCGAAAGGGACATTCAGCAGGAAGATCCATCTCCATGACGCATAGGTCGTGATGAAGCCGCCAATGGGCGGACCGACGACCGGCGCGACAATGCCCGGCCACGTGATCGTCGCGATTGCGCGCATCAGCCTAGCCTTCTCGGTGCTGCGAACGACGATCATCCGTCCGACCGGCACCATCATCGCCCCGCCGACACCCTGCAGGAGACGCGCAGCCGTGAACGTCGTCACTCCCTCGGACAGCCCGCACAGCACCGATGCGCCGGTAAAGACGAAGATGGCGGTGGCAAACACCGTGCGCGAGCCATAACGATCCGCGATCCAGCCGCTGATCGGGATGAACACCGCGAGCGCCAGCATATAGGCCGTCATCCCGAGGCTCAGCGCGTTCGGCCCGACGCCGAACGAGCGCGCCATCTGCGGCAGCGCCGTCGCGATCACGGTCGTGTCGAGATACTCCATGAAGAACGTTGCAGCGACCAGATATGGCAAGAAGTCGGTCGTCCGACCACTTTGTGCGGGGCTGTCAGTCATGAACGGTGCGAGAAAATCGGGATGAACGGCGATATTACCCCGAAGGGCTGCTTATCTGCTTTGCCGGGCATGTCGCGCAAATGGACTTTATGCGCATAGATTTTTATGACGATGTCGTGCCACGGTCACCGAATGGCGGGACGAGAACATCAAGTCGGGGGATTTTTGCCGGAAAGTGACATTTTCGATGATCATCGAGCAACGTCGGGTATCATCGGCCATTACAGCACATTTGCAGATTCGTCGACATTGGCTGGCGCTAACTGGTCGCGGACTGATCTGATCTGGATAAGGGGTGCCGAGCGATCTCGGTGGTGCGAAGTGGCGGATTGCTCAAGAGGCGTGGGCACCTGGAGCAAGACCTTCGGTGCGTCAGCTCCAGCCGCCTTGCACTCGCCATTCCGCGCGCGTTTCCATCGCGCAATGCAAAAACCCCCGCCTTGTCGGGCGGGGGTTCT
>NZ_JBSAXF010000027.1:0-76347 GCF_053427845.1 Burkholderia sp. AW49-1
GTGACATCGGGCCATATTTCCAGCGTCGGCTGCGGGAAGCGCTCGGCGATCATCCGATCGTCGGCGAGATCGCGGGGGCGGGGCTGGTCGCGGGTGTCCAGCTCGCGCGTGATCGTGAGCGGCGCGAGCGGTTCGATGCCAGCTTCGATATCGGCACGATCTGCCGCGACTTCTGCTTCAACGGCAACCTGATCATGCGTGCGACCGGCGACCGGATGCTGTTGTCGCCGCCGCTGGTGATCCGGGAGGCGGAGGTCGACGAGATCGTCGACAAGGCGAAGCGCGCGTTCGATGCGACGGCGGAGCGGGTTGGACGGGCAGGGTAGTCAGTCGTCGCGACGCTTCGATCGCATGTGGCCGAAGCGTCGTTGCCCGTCGAACCGGTTCGCGAGCGCAAGGAAGCGTGCAGGGGAGGCGGGCCGCAGCAGAAAGGCGGCCGCAAAACGAAAAGGGCCTGCGTCGTGAGACGCAGGCCCTTGAATTCTTTGGTGGGCGGTACTGGGATCGAACCAGTGACCCCTGCCGTGTGAAGGCAGTGCTCTACCGCTGAGCTAACCGCCCAAAGAAGCTGAAATTATGTCAGAGCTTTTCGGGTTCGTAAAGCACTTTCTTCAAATATTTTTCAGGCCCGTACAAAAGGTTCGTCAGCCGGCCGTCGACGGTTCGACGAGATCGAGGATCGAGCCGTCGCGCTTGAGCGTCGCGAGCACGATGCTCGAATTGATCGACATCACGCCCGTCGCGCGGTGCAGGCGGTTGATCACGAAATCGGAATAGTGGTCGAGGTCGCGCGCCCGCACCGTCAGCACGTAGTTCGAGCCGCCCGTCACGATCTGCGCGGCGATGACTTCCGGCCACTGCTGAATCGC
Organism: Burkholderia sp. AW49-1; assembly: GCF_053427845.1. NCBI lineage: Bacteria > Pseudomonadati > Pseudomonadota > Betaproteobacteria > Burkholderiales > Burkholderiaceae > Burkholderia > Burkholderia sp. AW49-1. The sequence goes on from NZ_JBSAXF010000027.1 coordinate 870, forward strand.
CTCCACGAACCGGTCGTGCCATTCGGGCACGTCCGGCCGCATCGACACGTGCACGAGCGCCTCGAATGCGACGCCGACCTTCTTCGGATCGATCGTGCAGCGGTAGCCCGAAATGGCGCCGCGTTCCTCGAGCAGCTTCACGCGCCGCAGGCACGCCGACGGCGACAGCGCGACCGCATTCGCGAGGTCCTGATTGCTGATGCGTCCGTCCCGCTCGAGATGCCGGAGGATCCGCATGTCGGTTCGATCCAGATTCATTTCGCAGAATCCCATAGTTTTTGAGATGGCAAGCGCAGACTCTACTGCAATGGCGGCGATTCGTCATCGAAAAGTGAAGCTCATTCTATTTCGTCCTCGATAACATGCGCCCCATGCCTCGATCGCACGGCCTGACGCGCTGTCACGCCGCCGGCCGACTCGCCGCCTTCAACTTCCAGCGTCATTCCGCCATGTACGAACACATTCCCGCCTATCCGGGCGACCCGATCCTGTCGCTGTTCCAGGCGTTCCAGCAGGATGCCCATCCGCACAAGGTCAACCTCAGCATCGGTCTCTACTACGACGAAGCGGGCCGCATCCCCGTGCTGGAGAGTACGCGTCTCGCGGCCGAGCGCGTGCGCGAAGCCGGCGCGCCGCATACGTATCTGCCGATGGAAGGGCTCGCCGCGTATCGGCAGGGCGTGCAGCGCCTCGTGTTCGGCGCCGACTGCGCGGCGCTCGCGCAAGGGCGTATCGCGACGCTGCAGACGCTCGGCGGCTCGGGCGCGCTGCGGCTCGGCGCGGAGTTCGTGAAGCGCTATTTCCCCGACAGCGCGATCTGGATCAGCGATCCGACGTGGGACAACCATCGCGTGATCTTCGCGGCGGCCGGCCTCGACGTGCACACGTACCCGTACTACGACGAAGCGCGCAACGACCTGCGCGTCGACGCGATGCTCGCGGCGCTCGACGCGCTGCCCGCGCGCAGCATCGTGCTGCTGCAGCCGTGCTGCCACAACCCGACGGGCCTCGACCTCGGCCGCGACGCGTGGCGCGCGGTGATCGACGTGCTCGCGCGCCGCGGGCTGATTCCGTTCCTCGACATGGCGTACCAGGGCTTCGGCGACGGGCTCGACGACGACGCATGGGCCGTGCGCGCGATCGTCGAAGCGGGACTGCCGGCGATCGTCAGCAACTCGTTTTCGAAGAACTTCTCGCTGTACGGCGAGCGCGTCGGCGGCCTGTCGATCGTCTGCGCGAGCGAGGGCGAAGCGGCGACGGTGCTGAGCCAGTTGCAGGCCGGCGTGCGCCGCACCTATTCGAGCCCGCCGCTGTTCGGCGCGCAGCTCGTGTCGGCCGTGCTGAACGACGACGTCCTGCGGGCGTGCTGGGAAGACGAGGTGGCCGAGGTGCGCACGCGCATCAAGCGCATGCGCAGCGCGCTGAAGGCGCGGCTCGACGCGCGCCTGCCGACGAGCGCGTTCGATGCGCTCGTCACGCAGCGCGGCATGTTCAGCTACACGGGCATCGCCGCGACCGACGTGGACCGGCTGCGCGCGTCGCACGGCGTCTACCTGCTGCGCTCGGGCCGCATGTGCGTCGCGGGCCTTAACGACGCGAACGTCGACCACGTCGCGAACGCGATCGCCGACGTGTTCGGCGGCACGTCGCGCCAGGCCGCCTGAGCGGCCGGTCGCGAACCGAAGGAGGACACGATGGCAGACATGATCCCGGTCGACTTGCCGCAACTCGAGCAACCGTTCTCGTGGGCCACCCGCGCGAGCGGGCTGATGTTTACCGGCCACGGGCCGGTCGATGCGTCCGGTGCGATCGCCGGCGACACGATGACCGAGCAGGCGCGCATCACGCTCGGCAATCTTGCGAAGGCCGTCGCGGCGGCCGGCGCGACGATGGACGACGTCGCACAGGTGCTCGTCTATCTGTCCGACGTGAAGGCGATGCCCGAATTCGACGCCGAATACCGGCGCCACTTTCACGAGCCGTACCCGAACCGCACGTGCGTGGGCGTGCAGGGCTTCGCGCACCCGGACATGCGCGTCGAACTCGTCGCGTACGTCGCGCTGCCGGCGGCACGCGGCTAGCCGGCACGCGACTTCGCGACGACCGCAGCACCCACGATCAACGACAAGCATCAACCCCCCCCCGACGAACATCAAATATTCAGACAAGGATGGAGACGAAGATGAGGCGTATCACTCGATTCGCAGTACCAACGATGGCGGGCCTGCTCGCCGCGAGCGGCGCGATGGCGCAGAGCAGCGTGACGCTGTACGGCATCGTCGACCAGAGCATCCGCTACACGACGCACGCGAATGCGTCGAACGACGCGAGCGTGCAGATGACCAACGGCGCGATCACCAACAGCCGCTGGGGCCTGAAGGGCAGCGAAGCGCTCGGCGGCGGGCTGAAGGCGATCTTCCAGCTCGAGAGCGGCTTCGAGCCGCAGAACGGGCAGCTCGACGGCGCGCTGTTCGGCCGCTACGCGTATGTCGGTCTGGCGAGCGACTGGGGCACCGTGAAGCTCGGCCGGCAGGCGACCGAGGCGTTCAACTTGTTCGGCGATCTCGATCCGCTGACGGTCGGCAACTACACGGCCAACATGTGGCCGTACTTCCTCACGCAGGGTCGCGCGAGCAACGTCGTCGGCTACGACGGCACGTTCGGCGGGCTGAACGTCGGCGCGAGCTACGGCTTCGGCGGCGTCGCGGGCAGCCTCGGCGCGAATGCGTACTGGGGCACGCACGTGTCGTACACGCTCGGCGGACTGATGGTCGGCGCGACCTACCAGCAGGTGCGCGACCTGAACAGCCGTGCGCAACAGGCATGGGGCGCGGGCGCACGCTACGCGTTCGGCGCGGCGACGCTGTACGCGGGCTATCTCGGCGGCATCGACCGCACGGGCATGCTCGACCGGCAACTGCTGAACGCGCCGGGCCGCGACGTGACCTACGGTTCGTTCGCCGACAATCCGCGCCGCGACGCGATCTTCTATACCGGCGCGAGCGTGAAGGTCACGCCGGCGGTGTCGGTGACGGGCGTCGCGTACTACGACGACATCCGCAACGTCAACGGCGTCGCAGGCAACGGCGGGAAGCGCTATACGGGCGTGCTCGAGGCCGAGTACGCTCTGTCGAAGGCGACGCAGGTCTACGCGACGGTCGACTACAACCGGGTGACCGGCGGCGCGTTCACCGAAATGCCCGGACGCGGCAACCAGACGGGTATCGCGGCCGGCTTGCGCCACATGTTCTGAGCACGCGGCGCGCGGTGGCCGGTGCGGTCCGGCACCGGTCCGTGCGCCGTCGATGTTTCGACCGGACACACGTTTTCGAACGAGGTCATTCGATGCAACCAGAAGGGCAATTCCAGCACATCGCGGCGCGCGAGCAGGGTCTGCGCCGCACGCTTTCCGCACGGCAGATGGCCATGATCGCGATCGGCGGTGCGATCGGCACGGGTCTCTTTCTCGGCAGCGGGTTCGCGATCGGCTTCGCCGGCCCGAGCGTGCTCGTCAGCTACGCGATCGGCGCATTCATTTCGCTGCTGCTGATGGGCTGTCTCGCGGAGATGACGGTCGCGCACCCGACTTCCGGGTCGTTCGGCGCGTACGCCGAACATTACGTGAGCCCGTGGGCCGGGTTCCTCGTGCGCTATGCGTACTGGGCGTGCATCGTGCTCGCGGTCGGCACCGAAGTCACCGCGATCGCGCTGTACATGAAGTACTGGTTCCCGGGCGTGCCGGGCTGGCTGTGGATCGTCGGCTTCTCGGCGCTGCTCGTGTTCGTCAACGCGCGCAGCGTCGACGTGTTCGGCGCGGTCGAATACGGCTTCTCGGTCGTGAAGATCGCGGCGATCGTCGGCTTCATCGTGCTGGGCGCATACGTCGTGTTCGGCAATCCGGCGCTGGTCGGCGACGGCGCGGCCGGCGCGGGCTTTCATCATTACACCGAGCATGGCGGGTTCTTCCCGAAGGGGATGTGGGGGATGTGGGTCGCGGTGATCGTGTCGATCTTCAGCTACCTGAGCATCGAGATGATCGCGGTCGCGGCGGGCGAGGCGGAAGATCCCGAGCGCGCGGTGACGCGCGCGTTCCGCTCGACGATCGTGCGGCTCGTGCTGTTCTACCTCGTCACGCTCGCGCTGATGCTCGCGATCGTGCCGTGGACGGCGGCGGGGCGCGACGAAAGCCCGTTCGTGAAGGTGATGGAGGCGATCCACCTGCCGGGCGCGGCCGGGCTGATCAACTTCGTCGTGCTGATCGCCGCGCTGTCCGCGATGAACAGCCAGCTCTACATCACGACGCGGATGATGTTCAGCCTGTCGCGCGCGGGTCATGCGCCGAAGGCGCTCGGCGAGGTGAACACGCGCGGCGTGCCGTTCGGCGCGCTGATGCTGTCGACGCTCGGCATCGCGCTCGCGACGGTCCTGAGCGTGCTGTATCCGGACGCGTCGTTCACGATCATGATGTCGGTGTCGATGTTCGGCGCGCTGTTCACGTGGATGATGATCTTCGTCACGCATTACTGCTTCCGGCGGCGTCGCGCGGCGCTCGGCCTGCCGGCGCCCGCGTTCCGGATGCGCGGCTTCCCGCTGCTGACGCTGCTCGGCGCGGCGCTGATGCTCGCGGTGATGGTGACGACGTACTTCACGGCCGAATTCCACATGACGCTGATCTTCGGCATTCCGTTCCTGGTCGCGCTGTCCGTCGTGTACGCGGTGTGGTATCGGCGCGCGCAGCCGGTGCTGCAGCCGGAATCGAAGTAGCGGAGAAGTGCCGGCGCGGCGTACCGGCGCGCCGGCTCAGCCCGCGAGCGCGGGCAGCGCATCGATCGACGCGCGCACGTAGTCGGCGAAGCGCAGCGCGACCGGTTCGGCGGTGCCGCTGCGCTTCAGCTCCAGCGTGCGCGATTCCAGCGACGCATCCTTCAGCGGCCGGAACGCGAGCCGGTCGCTCTTCACCTGCTGCAGCACGCGCGGCACGAGCGCGATGCCCATCCCGAATTCGATCATCGACAGGATCGTCTGCCAGAGCCGCGCCTCGTGACGGATCAGCGGGCTGAATCCCGCGTTCACGCATTGCGCGATGATCAGGTCGTGATAGTGCGGCGCCGCGTCGCGCGGAAACAGGATGAACGGTTCCGCGGCCAGCGCGGCGAGTGCGACCTGCCGGCGCCGCGCGAGCGGATGCGCGGCCGGCAGGCAGCACACGAACGGTTCCGCGTAGACGGGCGCCGATTCGACCTCGGGCGGGCAGTGGCCCCAGTGCGCGTAGCCGAGATCGATCTGGCCGCGCTGGATCGCCTGCACCTGCGCCTGCGTGTTCATCTCGCTCAGCACGATCTCGACGCCCGGATAGTCGGCCTCGAAGCGCCGCACCGCGTCGGGCAGCCCGCGATACAGCATCGAATGGACGAAGCCGATCCGCAGCCGTCCCGCGAGACCGGACGCCGAGCGCACCGTGAGACGCTCGGCCTCGGCCGCCTGCAGCAGCAGCCGGCGCGCTTCGCCGAGCAGCACCGCGCCTGCGTTGGTCAGCGCGACCGTCTTGTTGGTGCGGGAAAAAAGCTGCACGCCGAGCGCATCCTCGAACTTGCGGATGTCGAAGCTCAGCGCCGGCTGCGAGATGAACAGGCGCTTCGCCGCGCGCCCGAAATGCAGCTCCTCGGCGACCGCCACGAAGTAGCGCAACTGCCTCAGTTCCATGGTGCGTCCTCCCCGCATCGGCTTCGATAAGCGTCGTCTATCGTACCGGATAAATCCTGTATTGGACGCTTATCGATCGCGCGCCTACGCTCTGCTGAACGCCTGGCACCAGCCGGCCGCGCCGCCGCGTCGCGGGCACCGGCCGGCAGCCGGGCCACCATGGAGACGCATGCATGAACGACACCGCTCGCACGCCGGACACCGGCGCGGCCAACGACATCCCCGATAGCCGGGGCATCAACTTCTTCACGGCCGATCCCGATCTCGGCGCGTTGCTGAAACTGCATCTCGGCGCGACCCGCTACGCGGCACTCGAACCGCAGCTGCACGCGCTCGGCGCGCGCGTGTCGGGCGAACTCGACGCGTGGGCATCGCGCGCGGACAAGCATCCGCCCGTGCTCGAGCATCGCAACCGGCGCGGCGAAGCCGTGCAGCGGATCGACAAGGATCCCGCGTATGTCGCGCTCGAACGGGTCGCCTACTCGGAACTCGGGCTCGCGGCGCTGAGCCATCAGCCCGGGGCGGTGGCGCCGCTCGTCAAGTACGCGTTGACGTTCCTGTTCGTGCAGGCGGAATTCGGGTTGTGCTGCCCGGTCAGCATGACCGATTCGCTGACGCGCACGCTGCGTCGTTTCGGCGACCCGGCGCTCGTCGAACACTATCTGCCGAGGCTCGCGTCGCGCAATTTCGACACGCTGTTCCAGGGCGCGATGTTCATGACCGAGCAGGCGGCCGGCTCCGACGTCGGCCGCATCGCCACGCGCGCGGTGCGCGAAGCCGACGTGCAGGGCGGGGCGGTGTGGCGCCTGTACGGCGACAAGTGGTTCTGCTCGAACGCGGACGCCGACCTGGCGATGGTGCTCGCGCGGCCCGACGGCGCGCCGGACGGCATCAACGGCCTCGCGCTGTTCCTGCTGCCGAAGACGCTGCCGGACGGCACGCGCAATCGCTACCGGATCGTGCGGCTGAAGGACAAGCTCGGCAGCCGTTCGATGGCGAGCGGCGAGATCGCGCTCGAAGGCGCGCAGGCCTGGCTGATCGGCGAGACCGGCCGCGGCTTTCACCAGATGGCCGACATGATCAACATGTCGCGGCTGTCGAACGGCGTGCGCGCGGCGGGCCTGATGCGGCGCGCGCTGAACGAGTCGCTGCACGTGGCGGCGCATCGCGCCGCGTTCGGCCGCAAGCTGATCGAGATGCCGCTGATGCAGCGTCAGTTGATGAAGATGCTGCTGCCCGCCGAGGCCGCGCGCGCGATGTTCATGCAGATCGCGCTGCTGTTGCCGCAGGCGGATGCGGGCGACGAGCAGGCCGCGCGCTGCGTGCGCATCCTGACGCCGCTGATCAAGTTCCGCGCGTGCCGCGATGCGCGCTGCGTGACGGGCGACGCGATGGAGGTGCGCGGCGGCACCGGCTACATCGAGGAGTGGAGCGATGCGCGCCTCGTGCGCGACGCGCATCTCGGCTCGATCTGGGAAGGCACCAGCAACATCGTCGCGCTCGACGTCGCGCGCGCCGCGCAGCGCGAGCAGGCGCTCGACGCGCTGCGCACGTTCCTCGGCGACCGGCTCGGCGCGGCGCCGCTGCCCGACGCGAGCCGCGCGGCGCTGCGGCGCATTCTCGCGCGCGCGTGCGATGCGCTCGCGCGGGTCGCGGCGGAACGCGACGACGCGCGCGTGCGGCAGGCCGCGTCGGCGCTTTACTACGCGAGCGCGGCCGTCCTGATGGCGTGCGAGGGCGCACAGCTCGCACCCGATTACCGGCGCCTCGCGCTTGCGCACCTGGTCGTGCGTCACAAGCTGCTGCCGGTCGACCCGCTTGCACCGGCGTCGCGCGACGACGAAGCGGCGGCGTTCGACGCGCTGCTGCGCGGCACGCCGGTGCCGCTCGACATGGCGCTCGACCTGCTGCCGGAGGTCGAACGATGAGCGCGACGGAAGCGATGAGCGCGCCGCGCGGCGCGCTTGACGGGCTCAAGGTCGTCGACCTGAGCCGCGTGCTCGGCGGTCCGTACTGCACGCAGGCGCTCGCCGATCACGGCGCGACGGTGATCAAGATCGAGCCGCCGGACGGCGACGAGACGCGCGGCTGGGGGCCGCCGTTCCTCGGCGACACCGCGTGGTATTTCATGGGCGTGAACCGCAACAAGGAGGGGCTCGCGCTCGACCTGTCCCGCGACGACGGGCGCGCGATCCTGTGGCGCCTGCTGGAGGACGCCGACGTGCTCGTCGAGAACTTCAAGCCTGGCACGCTCGCGCACTGGGGCATGGACTACACGCGCGACCTGCAGCCGCGTTTCCCGCGCCTGATCCACTGCGCGGTGACGGGCTTCGGCGAGGACGGCCCGCTCGGCGGGCTGCCCGGCTACGACGCGGTGATCCAGGCGATGGCCGGGCTGATGAGCGTCAATGGCGAGCGCGACGGCGACGCGATGCGCATCGGGTTGCCGATCGTCGACATGGTCACGGGGCTCAACGCGCTTGCCGGCATCCTGCTGGCGCTCGCGGAGCGCGAGAAGAGCGGGCAGGGGCAGTCGATCGACATCGCGCTGTACGACTGCGGCGTGTCGCTGCTGCATCCGCACCTGCCGAACTTCTTCGGCTCGGGGCGCGTGCCCGGGCGCAGCGGCAACGCGCATCCGAACATCGCGCCGTACGACAGCTATCGCACGGCGACGGTGCCGATCTTCCTCGCGGTCGGCAACGATCGGCAGTTCGCGCGCCTCGTCGCGCATCTTGGCGCGCCGGCGCTCGCGGGCGATCCGCGCTTCGCCGACAACCGCAGCCGCTGCGCGCACCGGCCCGAACTGAAGGCCGCGCTCGAGGCACGGCTCGCCGCCCATCCGTGCGAGCCGCTGGCGCGCGACCTGATGGCGGCGGGCGTGCCGTGCGGGCCGGTGCGCACGGTCGCCGACGTCGCGCGCGACCCGCATGCGCTGCACCGCGAATTGTTCGTCGAGATCGGCGCATATCGCGGCACGGCATCGCCGGTGAAGCTGTCGCGCACGCCGGCGACCTATCGTTCGCCGCCGCCCGCGCTCGGCCGCGACACGCGCGCGGTGCTCGACCGCCTCGGCGTCGATCCCGCGCTCCAGCAACGATTGCTCGACGCCGGCGTGCTGAAGGTCGCGCCGGACCCGGCGTGACCGGCCGAGTGGTGCTCGCACGCGAGCATCCTCGGCCGGCGCATCGCAGGGACAAGCCGCTCGACGCAAGGCAATGAAGCGACGTAAGGCGATGTAAAGCACCACCGCCAGCCGGCGGCGCAAGGCCGGCCATCCGGCAAGGCGCGCGACAGTCGCGCCGCCGATCACAAACATGGAGACATCGATGAGCCGTCCGCAATCCCCGTCCGCCGCGCAGCCGCGGCCCGGCCGCGCCGCCCTCGCGGCGTTCGTCGGCACCACGATCGAGTGGTACGACTTCTACATCTACGGCACCGCCGCCGCGCTCGTATTCGGCAAGGTGTTCTTTTCGAGCACGATGGATCCCGGCGTCGCGACGCTGCTCGCATTCGTCACGTTCTGGGCCGGCTTCGCCGCGCGGCCGCTCGGCGGAATCGTGTTCGGGCATCTCGGCGATCGCGTCGGCCGAAAGACCGCACTCGTGATCACGCTGGTGATGATGGGGCTGGCCACGACGGGCATCGGCCTGCTGCCCGGCCATGCGTCGATCGGTGTGTGGGCGCCGGCGGGCCTCGTCGTGCTGCGCGTGTTGCAGGGCATCGCGGTCGGCGGCGAGTGGGGCGGTGCGGTGCTGATCGCGAGCGAGAATGCGCCGAAGCATCGCAGCATCCTCTATGCGGCGTTCGCGCAGCAGGGTTCGCCCACCGGCAACCTGCTCGCCACCGCAGCCTTTTTCGCGCTGAGCGCGTTGCCGACGCCGTCGTTCCTGATGAGGGGCTGGCGCATTCCGTTCCTGCTGTCGGCGGTGCTCGTGATCATCGGGATGGTGATCCGGCTGCGGCTCGAGGAATCGATCGACATGCAGCGCGTGCTCGCGCGCAAGCGCACGGTGAAGCTGCCGCTGCGCGACGTCGTGCGCGACCACTGGCCCGTCGTGCTGCTCGCGGCCGGCACGCTGCCGGTGATCAACGTCACGTATTTCCGCAGCACCTTCGCGCTGTCGTGGGCGACGAAGGAGCTCGGCTATGCGCAGGGCACGTTCCTCGGCATCCTGTCGATCTCGCTCGTCGTGCAGTTCCTGATGCAGCCGGTCGGCGCGTGGTTCGTGTCGAAGGTCGACATGCGACGCGCGATGTGCTGGATCCTGATTCCCGAGATCGTGCTGATGCCGGTGATGTTCCATGCGCTCGCGACGCGTTCGTACTGGATCGCCGTCGCCGGGATGTGCATCTCGACGATCCCGTCGGCGATGTTCTATGGCGCGGTCGGCGGCGTGCTCGCACGCGTGTTTCCGGCCAACATCCGCTACACGGGCCTGTCGCTCGCGTATCAGCTGAGCGCGCTCGTCGTCGGCGGCGGCACGCCGGTGCTCGCGCAGGCGATCCTGAACGCGACCGGCAGCATCGTCGGCGTCGCGATCGCGTCGGGGCTGTACGCGCTCGTGTCGCTCGCGTGCATGCTCGCGCTGCTGAATCGCACCGGCTACCGCGCGGACGAGTTGTCGACGGCCGAGCGGAGCGATGCGGCCGAATGGGGTGCCGAAGGCGCGAGCGCTGAAAGTCCGGCCGGCGAGACCGCGCAGGCGGGCGACCGCGGTGCGTTGAAACCGGCGGGTTGAATCCGCCGGGCCGGCGCGATTTGCCGATTCGGCGGCAGCGCACGCGCCGGCCGGATCGCATCGCGTCGATTCCGCCCTCCCAAAAGCAAACGGCACCGTGCGATACACGGTGCCGTTTGCCTTGCTTCGCTTCGCGATGCGCCCGGCGCGACAGGCCCGCGCGATGCGCGGTGCTTCAGCCTTCCGTCGGCGGCACGTAGCCGGACGCCTGGTCCGCGCCGTCGCCGAAGAAGTACTTCTCGGTCTGCTTCATCAGGTACTGGCGCGCGCGCGGGTCGGCCATGTTCAGGCGGTTCTCGTTGATCAGCATCGTCTGCTGCTTGAGCCAGCCTTGCCACGCTTCCTTCGACACGCTTTCGTAGATGCGCTTGCCGAGTTCGCCCGGCAGCGGCGGGAAATCGAGACCTTCGGCTTCCTTGCCGAGCTTCGCGCATTGGATCATTCGAGCCATCGTGTACTTCTCCTGTAATCGGTCTGGGGGAGGGCAGTCGTGCCTATGCTCAGAGCTGCTTCATCAGCACGAGCGACTTGCGCTGCCAGTTATAGAGTTTGCGGCGGTCTTCCGGCAGGTCGTCGACGCTGACCTTGACGAAGCCGCGCTTGAGGAACCAGTGCTCGGTGCGCGTCGTGAGCACGAAGATGTGCGTGAGGCCGCGCGCGCGGGCGCGCTGCTCGATGCGCTTGAGCAGGCGTTCGCCGTCGCCCGAGCCCTGCGCTTCCGGCGCGACCGTCAGGCACGCCATCTCGCCGATCTTCTCCTGCTGGTACGGATACAGCGCCGCGCAGCCGAACAGCACGCCATCGTGCTCGATCACCGAGAAGTGGTCGATGTCGCGTTCGATCTGATGGCGGCCGCGCCGCACCAGCGTGCCGTCCGACTCGAGCGGCTCGATCAGCGACAGGATGCCGCCGACGTCGTCCGGCGTCGCTTCGCGCAGGCTCTCGAGGTTCTCGTACGAGATCATCGTGCCGACGCCGTCGTGCAGGAACAGTTCGAGCAGCATGCTGCCGTCGAGCGACTGCGGAATCAGGTGGGCCCGGGTCACGCCGCCGCGGCAGGCGCGGATCGAGTGCTTCAGGAAGAACGCGTCGTCGCCCTGGATGTTGCCGGAGTCGAGCAGCTCGGCGGCCGCGTCGAGCGACATTTCGCGGATCAGGCCGCCTTCGTCGTCGACGATGCCGGGCGCCTCGGTCAGGAAGATGATCTTGTCGGCGCGCAGCGCGATCGCGGCGGCCGACGCGACGTCTTCCATCGACAGGTTGAACGCCTCGCCGGTCGGCGAGAAGCCGAGCGGCGACAGCAGCACGAGCTTGCGGCTCGCGAGCGAATGACGGATCGATTCGGCGTCGATCTTGCGCACGATGCCCGTGTGCGCGAAATCGACCCCGTCGAGAATCCCCACCGGCCGGGCGGTCACGAAGTTGCCGGACACGACGCTGATGTGCGCGTGCGCCATCGGCGAGTTCGGCAGACCCTGGCTGATCGCGGCCTCGATGTCGAGACGCACTTCGCCGGCCGCCTCCTTCGCGGATTCGAGCGCGCGCGCATCGGTGATGCGCAGCCCGTGCGAAAACTCGGATTCGACACCATGCAGGCTCAGCTGCTCCTCGACCTGCGGCCGCGAGCCGTGCACGAGCACGATCTGGATGCCCATCGCCTGCAGTAGCGCGATGTCGGACACGAGCGCGTTCAGCAGCCCCTGCTGCACCACCTCGCCACCGAACCCCACGACGAACGTGCTGTTGCGGAACTTGTGGATGTAGGGCGCGACGGAGCGCATCCAGTCGACGAACTGCGCGTGGCTGGCGGCCGAATCGTCGGCGGCCGGCGGCGTCGCGGCGCCGGTCTGGGCGGGTGGGAGGTCGGTTTGGGAATTCATGGGCGGGATTATAATGCGCCCCCATGTCGAATGTACCTAAAAGTCCCGCGCCGACGCGGGCCAAAGCGCCGTCGGCCCGGCACCCGGAGGGGGCGGCCGATGCGCGTCAGCAGCAGGGCCAGCCGCCGCGCCAGCAGCAACAGCAGGCGGGGCAGCCGCCGCGCGGGCCGCGTGGCGACGAGCGGCGCCGCGAGCCGGGCCAGCCGGCCGCGCAGGGCGCGCCCCAGGCCGCCGGCGAGCGCGCGCCGCGCCGCGAACGTCCGCCGCGCGCGGCCGTCGCGCCCAATCCCGTTCCGCCGATTACCTACCCCGAAAGCCTGCCCGTGTCGGGCAAGCGCGACGAAATCGCGCGCGCGATCGCCGGTCATCAGGTTGTCATCGTCTGTGGTGAAACGGGTTCGGGCAAGACCACCCAGCTGCCGAAGATCTGTCTCGATCTCGGCCGCGGCCTCGGTGCCGGCGGCACGGGCCTGATCGGCCATACGCAGCCGCGGCGCCTGGCCGCGTCGTCGACCGGCCGGCGCATCGCCGAGGAACTCGGCACGCCGTTCGGCGAGGTGGTCGGCTACAAGGTGCGCTTCACCGACAATCTCGCGCCGGGCGCGTCCGTCAAGCTGATGACGGACGGCATCCTGCTCGCCGAGACGCAGACCGATCCGCTGCTGAAGGCGTACGACACGCTGATCATCGACGAGGCGCACGAACGCAGCCTGAACATCGACTTCCTGCTCGGCTACCTGAAGGAAATCCTGCCGCGGCGGCCGGACCTGAAGCTGATCGTCACGTCCGCGACGATCGACGCCGACCGCTTCGCGCGCCATTTCGGCACCGACGCGCGCCCGGCGCCCGTGATCGAGGTGAGCGGGCGGCTGTATCCGGTCGAGATGCGCTACCGGCCGGTGGCCGAGGATCGCCCGGCCGTGAAGCACGCCGAAGGCACGGGCGGCCGCGATCGCGTGAAGACCGCGCGCGAGGCCGAACGCGACCTGATGGACGCGATCGTCGACGCGGTCGACGAACTGTGCCGCGAAGGCCCCGGCGACGTGCTGGTGTTCCTGCCCGGCGAGCGCGAGATCCGCGAGGCGGCCGAGGCGCTGCGCAAGCATCATCCGCCGCATACCGAGATCCTGCCGCTGTTCGCGCGGCTGTCGGCGGCCGACCAGGACAAGGTGTTCAAGGCGTCGAACGCGCGCCGCATCGTGCTCGCGACCAACGTGGCCGAAACGTCGCTGACGGTGCCGGGCATCCGCTACGTCGTCGACACCGGGCTCGCGCGCGTGAAGCGCTATTCGTACCGTAACAAGGTCGAGCAACTGCAGGTCGAGTCGATCTCGCAGGCCGCCGCGAACCAGCGCGCGGGCCGCTGTGGCCGGGTGGCCGACGGCGTCTGCATCCGCTTGTACGAGGAAAGCGACTACCAGGCGCGCGCGCGTTTCACCGATCCGGAAATCCTGCGCTCGTCGCTCGCCTCGGTGATCCTGCGGATGAAGTCGCTGCACCTGACCGCGATCGAATCGTTCCCGTTCCTCGAGCCGCCGCCCGGCCGCGCGATCGCGGACGGCTACCAGCTGCTCAACGAACTCGGCGCGGTCGACGACGACAACGCGCTGACGCCGCTCGGCCGCGAACTCGCGCGGCTGCCGCTCGATCCGCGCGTCGGCCGGATGATTCTCGCCGCGCGCGACCAGCAGTCGCTGCGCGAGGTGCTGATCATCGCGAGCGCGCTGTCCGTGCAGGACCCCCGCGACCGTCCGATCGAGGCGCAGGAGCAGGCCGACCAGGCGCACCGCCGGTTCGCCGACGAGCGCTCCGAATTCCTGCAGTGGCTGAAGATCTGGGCATGGTTCGAGGAAGCCGTCGCGCACAAGAAGTCGAACCGCCAGCTGATCGACGCGTGCCGGCAGAACTTCCTGTCGCACCTGCGGCTGCGCGAATGGCGCGACGTCCATTCGCAGCTGCTGACGGTCGTGCGCGAGCACGGCTGGCGCCTCAACGAGGTCGAGGCGACCTACGAGCAGGTCCATCTGGCCCTGTTGACGGGCCTGCTCGGCAACCTCGGCATGAAGGCCGACGACGATCCGCATTACCTCGGCGCGCGCGGGATCAAGTTCTACCTGTGGCCGGGCTCGGCGCTCGCCAAGAAGGCCGGCCGCTGGGTGATGGCGGCCGAACTCGTCGAGACGAGCCGGCTGTATGCGCGCTGTCTCGCGAAGATCGAGCCGGAGTGGGTCGAGAAGATCGGCGCGCACCTGCTGAAGAAATCGCTGTCGGAGCCGCATTGGGAAAAGCGTCCCGCGCAGGTCAGCGCGTTCGAGCGCGCGACGCTGTACGGGCTGCCGATCTACCACCGCCGGCGCGTCGCGTTCGGCAAGCAGGATCCGGCGCGGGCGCGCGAGCTGTTCATCCGCGGCGCGCTGGTCGAGGGCGAGTTCGACACGAAGCTGCCGTTCTTCGCGCACAACCGCAAGCTGCTCGCCGACATCGAGCAGCTCGAGCACAAGTCGCGCCGCCAGGACGTGCTGGTCGACGACGAGCTGATCTACGCGTATTACGACCAGGCGATTCCGGAGGGCATTCACACGGGCGCCGCGTTCGAGCGCTGGTATCGCGACGAGGTGAAGAAGGGCGGTCAGGCGGAGGAGAAGCAGCGCCTGCTGTACCTGTCGCGCGACGACCTGATGCGCCACGAGGCGGCCGGCGTGACGACCGAGCTGTTTCCGAAGCGCGCGACGATGGCGGGTGTGGAGATGGCGCTCACGTACCACTTCGAGCCCGGCACGCCGCGCGACGGCGTGACGCTCGCGGTGCCGCTCTACGCGCTCAACCAGGTCGACGCGCGCCGTTGCGAATGGCTCGTGCCGGGGATGTTGAAGGAAAAGGTGCAGCTGCTCCTGAAGTCGCTGCCGCAGAAGCTGCGCCGGCACTGCGTACCGCTGCCCGAATACGCGGCCGGCTTCGTCGAGCGGACGGGCCGCGAGCGCTTCGGCGCGGGCGGCCTCGTCGAGGCGCTGATCGCCGACGTGCGCGGCGAGACCCAGGTCGCGATGAAGACGGCCGACTTCAAGCTCGAGACGTTGCCCGCGCACCTGTTCATGAACTTCAAGGTGATCGACGAGCACGGCCGCCAGCTCGCGATGGGGCGCAATCTGGCGCAACTGCGCCAGGAACTCGGCGCGCAGGCGCAGCAGCAGTTCCAGAAGATCGCGGCGGCATCGACGATCGCGCCGGGCGGCGAAGCAGCCGAGGGCGATGCAAGTGAGGCGCCGGCGCTCGCCGCGGCACCGGCTTCGGCGGCGAAGGGCGGCAAGCCGGGCAAGGGTGCGGCGCCGCACACGGCCGCTCCGGCGGAAGCCGGCGCGACCGCGCTGTACGAGAGCCTGACGACGTGGAACTTCGGCAAGCTCCCCGAACTGCTGGAGATCCGCCGCCGCGGCCAGACGCTGTACGGCTATCCGGCGCTCGTCGATCGCGGCACGCATTGCGACGTCGAGGTGTTCGACTCGCCGGAGGAGGCCGCACGGATCCACCGGGCCGGCTTGCGGCGGCTGTTCGCGCTGCAGCTGAAGGAGCCGATCAAGTTCCTCGAGAAGAACCTGCCGGGGCTGCGCGAGATGGCGATGCAGTACATGTCGCTCGGCACGCAGGACGAGCTGCGCGATCAGCTGATCGACACGGCGCTCGACCGCGCGTGCCTGCAGGATCCGCTGCCCGACGACGACGCGAGCTTCCACGCGCGCCGCGACGAGGGCAGGAGCCGCCTGAACCTGCTCGCGCAGGAGATCGCGCGGCTCGTCGGGCAGATCCTCGCCGAGTATGCGGGGCTTGCGAAGAAGCTCGCGCAGGCGAAGCCGTTCGCGCAGGCCCATGCGGATCTGCAGCAGCAGCTCGCCGCGCTGGTCGGCAAGCGCTTCGTGATCGACACGCCTTACGTGCAGCTTGCACACTTCCCGCGCTACCTGAAGGGCATCGCGTTGCGGATCGACAAGCTGAAGGCCGACCCGGCGCGCGACGCGAAGCAGTCCGGCGAGCTGCTGCCGCTCGTCCAGCAGTATCAGCGCGCGGTGTCGCAGCGCGGCGGCGTCGCCGATCCGCGCCTCGCGGAATTCCGCTGGCTGCTGGAAGAGCTGCGAATTTCGCTGTTCGCGCAGGAACTGCGCACGCCGATGCCTGTCTCTGTCAAGCGTCTGCACAAGGTGTGGGAGTCGATGCAGCGATAGCGCAACGGCGACTGGCGGGGCCCGCACTGATTGCGGGCCCTGGGCGCAACCGGCCGCACGGCACCGCGACGTGCGTCGAAGTGGCGCAATGCCGCCTTCCGTCAACCGGTGGGGCCTGCCGAGCGTTTTACAATGACTGCTGTTCCACGACGTGAGTCTTCATGCGCACTTTCCTTTCCTTCGGCCGCACGCTTGCGCTGGCCGCCGCCGTGCTGGCGCCCGCCGCACACGCGAATAACGTGATCATCCTCAATTCGGCCGAGGCGACGCTTTCCCTGATCGACCAGCAGACCCGCCAGGTCGTCGGCACGATGCCGACCGGCAAGGAGCCGCATCACCTGATGGCGACGCCCGACAATTCGTCGCTGATCGTCGCGAATTCGGTCTCGAACAGCCTGATGTTCGTCGATCCCAAGACGGGCAAGCTGCAGCGCACCGTCGAAGGCATCGAGGATCCGTACCAGCTCGGCTTCTCGCCCGACAACAAGTGGTTCGTGTCGACCGGGCTGCGCCTCGACCGGCTTGACATCTACAACTACGACGGCCGCGACCTGCATCTCGTGAAGCGCTTGCCGCTCGCGGTGATGCCGAGCCACATCGCGTTCACGAAGGACAGCAAGACCGTGCTCGTGTCGCTGCAGGTGTCCGGCGAGATCGCAGCGGTCGACCTCGCGACTCAGACGGTCAAGTGGAAGATGAAGGTCGGCAAGGTGCCGGCGGGCCTGTGGCTCACGCCGGACGACAAGTTCCTGCTGGTCGGGATGACCGGCGCGGACTACGTCGCGGTGGTCGACTGGCGCAACCAGAAGGTCGTCAAGCAGATCCACACGGGCAACGGCGCGCACAACTTCCGCTCGCTCGCCGACGGCACGCACGTCGCGGTCACCAATCGGGTCGCGAACACGATCAGCATCATCGACGAGAACACGCTCACCAACGTCGGCGACATCACCGGCCTGCTGCCGGGGCCGGACGACATGGAACTGTCCGCCGACAAGAAGACGCTGTGGGTGACGTTCCGCTTCGCGAAGAAGGTCGGTATCATCGACCTCGCCTCGCGCAAGCTGGTGCAGACGATCGCCGTCGGCCGTTCGCCGCACGGGATCTACTTCTACGACCGCGCGCCGTGGAAGGCTGCGAACGGCGCGTGACGGGCGGAGGCGAGCGATGCTGCACCTGATCGATGCGTTCGTGTCGGACATCCAGACCTGGCTGTACGTCGACGTCGTGCAGCCGCTCCTCTTCAAGTTCAACCTGATGGGCTATGACGAGGACACCTACGACGCGCTGTACTGGGTGATCATCGGCGCGCTGCAGATGGTGCTGATGTTCGCGCTGCTGCGCCCGCTCGAGGCGCTGCTGCCGGTCGAGCGCTGGCAGAACCGCCGTGCGGTGCGGGTCGACGTGATCTATACGGCGATCGCGAAGCTCGGCATCTACACGCTGTTCTTCTTCTTCGCACTGCAGCCGGTGTTCGACGGCTTCCAGGCATGGCTGCGCCTGCACGGCGTCGTGAACGTCAACCTCGACTATCTGTGGCCGGGCGTGACGTCGCGGCCGATCGTCGCGTTCGCGATCTACCTCGTCGTGCTCGACTTCGCCGGCTACTGGTATCACCGCTGGCAGCACAAGTTCGGCATCTGGTGGGAACTGCACGCGGTGCATCACAGCCAGCGGCAGATGTCGCTGTGGTGCGACGACCGCAACCACCTGCTCGACGACGTGATCCAGTCGTGCTTCTTCGCGGCGATCGCGCTCGTGATCGGCGTGACGCCGTCGCAGTTCGTCGTGCTGACCGCGGTCACGAACTTCATGCAGAGCATCCAGCATACGAATGCGCGGTTGTCGTTCGGCTGGCTCGGCGAGCGCCTGCTCGTGAGCCCGACCTTCCACCGGCGCCACCACGCGGTCGGCTACGGCCACGAAGGCACCAAGTACGGCTGCAACTTCGGCGTGCTGTTCCCGTGGTGGGACATGATGTTCGGCACCGCGTCGTGGAACCGCACGGTCGAGCCGACCGGCATCCGCGAGCAGGTCGAAGGCGTGTCCTACGGCGACGGCTTCTGGGCGCAGCACGGCCTCGCGTTCGTGCGCATCTTCCGGCGCCTCGTTCCCGCGAAGCGCGGCGCGGCGTCGGCCTGACCCCGTCGCTTTCCCCTTGAACGGCTCTCCTGCACGGCCCGCATGCGCTTTGGCGCATGCGGGCCGTGTGGTTTATCCTTTCCCCGTTTTTCTTCGTCGATACAGGTTCGCATGAACGATTTGCTGCGCTCCTTCATCCGGGCCTTCGTCAGCGCGCTGCATCCGCGCATGCTGTGGCTCACCCTGATGCCGTTCGTCGTCTCGGCGCTGCTGTGGGGCGTCGTGCTGTGGTTCTCGTGGCAGACGCTGATCGACGCCGCGCGCGGCGCGCTCGACGGCTTCGTGCTCACGGCGGTGCTGTACCGCATGTTCGACGCGATCGGGATGTCGCAGCTGCATGCGGTCGTCGCGCCGTTCGTCGTCGTATCGCTCGCGATTCCGCTGATCGTGCTGACCGTGCTGCTGCTGATCGCGACGATCTCGATGCCGGTCGTGATCAAGCACCTGTCGAACCGGCAGTTCGCCGCGCTGGAAGCGAAGCGGGGCGGCACGTTCTTCGGCAGCGTGTTCAATTCGCTCGGCGCGGCCGTCGTCGGCGTCGTGCTGCTCGTCGTCACGATCCCGCTGTGGCTGATTCCGCCGTTCTTCGCGCTGCTGCCGCCCGTGATCTGGGGCTGGCTGACCTATCGCGTGATGACCTACGACGCGCTCGCGCAGCACGCGAGCCGCGACGAGCGCCGTGCGCTGGTGCGGCAGCATCGCTGGCCGCTGATCGGCATCGGCGTCGCGACCGGGCTGCTCGGTACCGTGCCGACCTTCGTGTGGGTATCGTCGGTCTGGATGATGGTGCTGTTTCCGTTCGTGGCGGCGGCCATGATCTGGGTTTACGCTTTCATCCTCGTCTTTTCCGCGCTGTGGTTCGGGCACTATTGCCTGCGCGCGCTGGACGACCTGCGCGCGAGTTCGCGCGCCACCGCAATCGACATGGGGCAGGCATGAGCATCGGCATCATCATCATCGGCGACGAAATCCTTTCGGGCCGCCGGCAGGACAAGCACCTGGCCAAGGTCATCGAGCTGCTCGGCGCGCGCGGCCTCGCGCTCGACTGGGCCGAATACGTCGGCGACGATCCCGCGCGGATCACCGCGACGATCGCGCGCGCGGTCGCATCCGGCGACATCGTGTTTTCCACGGGCGGGATCGGCGCGACGCCGGACGACCACACGCGCCAGTGCGCGGCCGCCGCGCTCGGCGTGCCGCTCGAGCTGCACCCGGAAGCGAAGGCGCTGATCTCGGAGCGCATCCGCGAGACGCACACCGATCCGGCTCGGCCGGTCGATTTCGAATCGCCGGAAAACCAGCACCGCTTCAACATGGGCGTGTTCCCGGCCGGCGCGACGATCATCCCGAACGGCTACAACCGGATTCCCGGGTTCTCGGTCGGCGATCTCCATTTCGTGCCGGGCTTTCCGGTGATGGCGTGGCCGATGATCGAATGGGTGCTCGACACGAAGTACCAGCATCTCCATCACGCGACGCCGCACGCGGAGCGCTCGCTCTACGTGTTCGAACTGCCGGAATCGACGCTCACGCCGCTGATGGAGAAGATCGAGCGCGATTTCCCGGGCGTGCGCGTGTTCAGCCTGCCGAGCGTCGGCGATGCCGAGCGCGGCGGGATCTACGCGCGCCGGCATATCGATCTCGGCGTGAAGGGCGAGCCGGAGGCGGTCGCGGCCGCGTTCGTGAAGCTGCGCGAAGGCGTGCACCTGCTCGGCGGCGACGTGGTCGAACCGGACGTGCCGCGCGCCTGAGCGCCGCGCACCGATGCGGGCCGCGGAAGGGCCGCAAAAGAACCACGGGCCGCGCAATGCGGCCCGTCATCGGGATGTCATCGCCCGGCTCGACGATGTCGCAGTCGGGCGTGCCTGGGCGGATGCGCCGTCAGGCGCCGATCCACGGCAGTTTCCGGAAGCACCAGCCGTCGACCGTCTTGCGGTGGCCTTCGGCATCCTTGCCGCCCTCGAAGCCTTCGAGCAGGTCGAAGGCCTTCGTGAAGCCGGCCTGCGTCGAGGCGACCGCGGCGAGCTTCGAGCGCGCGGCGCTGCGGCACAGGAACAGGATCGGCGTATCGGCCGGGAGGGCCGCTTTCAGTTGATCGACGAATTCGGCGTTCGGCACGCCGCCCGGATAGCGCGTCCATTCGAGGTGCAGGTACTGGCCGTCGCCGACGAGCGGGCGGCCGATCCAGTCGAGCTCGGCGCGGGTGCGCACGTCGACGAGGCGCGCCGACGGGTCGAGCTGCAACAGTTCGAAAGCCTCGGCCGGCAGCAGTGCGCCGGCATAGTGGAGCGCGCCCTGGGCGCGGCGTTCTTCGGCCTTCGCGTAAAGCTGGTCGAGCGTACTCATGGCAGGAGGTCTCCGTATCGGTCAAACGGTCATTCTAGCGCGGCACCGCCGTGCGGATGGCCGTGTACCGAGCGAGGCAAGCACCGCCCACGGGTTCACCAAAAAGGTGCAGAATGGCGTGCGTGCACCAGAATGATTCCGTAGTATCGGCGCGCTTGGCCATTTGCACCACGAGAGTGCGGCCAGGCGATCGTCGATGCGGCGCGTGGCCCCGGAATCGCGCAGCCGGGCCCTGCCGTGGCGCGGGCTGGCGCGATTCATGTCGCTTCTGTGCATGGCTGGCACGGTTGCTGCTATATAGAATTCGGTCGACCCGGAGCGCGCTGCGCCAAAGCCAGACTCCGGGCAGCTCGATAAACGAGGCGGTTCCCAGTCCGCCGGAATTGTTCAATCAGGAGAAGAGGTTATGAGTAAAACCGTCGCCGACGTCATGCAGCTCGTGAAGGACGAGGACGTCAAGTTCATCGATTTCCGCTTCACGGATACGCGCGGCAAGGAACAGCACGTGTCGGTGCCGGTTTCGGCGTTTGACGAAGACAAGTTCGAAAGCGGTCATGCATTCGACGGCTCGTCGATCGCCGGCTGGAAGGGCATCGAGGCGTCGGACATGCTGCTCATGCCGGACCCGACCGCCGCGTTCATCGACCCGTTCTACGAAGAGTCGACGCTGGTGCTGACCTGCGACGTGGTCGAGCCGGCGGACGGCAAGGGCTACGAGCGCGACCCGCGTTCGCTCGCGAAGCGCGGCGAAGCGTACCTGAAGAGCACCGGCCTGGGCGACACCGCCTACTTCGGTCCGGAGCCGGAATTCTTCATTTTCGACTCGGTCCAGTGGAACACGGACATGTCGGGCTGCTTCGTGAAGATCAACTCGGAAGAAGCGCCGTGGTCGGCAGGCAAGGAATTCGAAGGCGGCAACACGGGCCACCGCCCGGGCACGAAGGGCGGCTACTTCCCGGTCGCGCCGGTCGACACGTTCCAGGACATGCGTTCGGAAATGTGCCTGCTGCTCGAACAGCTCGGCATCCCGGTCGAAGTGCACCACCACGAAGTGGCGGGCCAGGGCCAGAACGAAATCGGCACGAAGTTCTCGACGCTGGTGCAGCGCGCCGACTGGACGCAATGGTCGAAGTACATCATCCATAACGTCGCGCACTCGTACGGCAAGACGGCGACGTTCATGCCGAAGCCGGTCGTCGGCGACAACGGTTCGGGCATGCACGTTCACCAGTCGATCTGGAAGGACGGCCAGAACCTGTTCGCGGGCAACGGCTACGCCGGCCTGTCGGAATTCGCGCTGTTCTACATCGGCGGCATCATCAAGCACGCCCGCGCGCTGAACGCGATCACGAACCCGACGACGAACTCGTACAAGCGTCTGGTTCCGCACTTCGAGGCACCGGTCAAGCTCGCTTACTCGGCACGCAACCGCTCGGCATCGATCCGCATTCCGCACGTGTCGAACCCGAAGGGCCGCCGCATCGAAACGCGCTTCCCGGACCCGATGGCCAACCCGTACCTGTGCTTCACGGCGCTGATGATGGCCGGTCTCGACGGCGTGCAGAACAAGATCCACCCGGGCGAAGCTGCGGACAAGAACCTGTACGACCTGCCGCCGGAAGAGGATGCAAAGATCCCGACCGTCTGCGCAGGCCTCGACCAGGCACTGGAAGCGCTCGACAAGGATCGCGAGTTCCTGACGCGCGGTGGCGTGTTCACCGACGGCATGATCGATGCGTACCTCGCGCTGAAGGAGCAGGAGCTGGCGAAGTTCCGCATGACGACGCATCCGATCGAGTTCGAGATGTACTACTCGCTGTAATCGGCGATGGCGCTTCGATTCAGCGCCGTCATGCCGGTTCGTTCCCGTCGCGTGGCTTGCGGCGGGAACCGCGGAGTCTGAAAGGGGACGGCGTCCAGCCGTCCCTTTTTTGTTCCGAGCATTTCCATTTTCCGACCCGGTGAGGCGCGACGACACGCACGATGGCTCTGAAGAATCTGATCAAGGCGAAGACGGGGCAGCCCGAGCGACTGACGGACGACGAGCGGCTCTCGCGCTCGGGCCTGCTTGCGGGGCTGGAAGCGCTGCCGACGGTCGTGATCGTGCTCGACCGCAAGACGTTGCGGATCGCGTTCGCGAACCCGTCCGCGGAGGCGATGCTCGACATCTCGCGCCGGCAGCTCGCGCAGCGGCCGTGGGGCGAGATTTTCCCGAACGCGAACGAGCTCGCGTCGACGATCACCGCGATCGGCGAGGAGCGCTTTCACGCGACGCATCTCGATACCGTGCTCGACCGGCCCGGCCGCGAACCGCTGCACGTGCATGCGATCGTCGGTTTCATCGAGACGGCGCCCGATTTCGTGCTCGTCGAGCTGTTCGAGAACGAACGGCAGTCGCGCACCGATCGCGAGGAGCGCATCCACGACCTGACCGCGGTCAACAAGCAACTGATCCGCAACCTCGCGCACGAAATCAAGAACCCGCTCGGCGGCATTCGCGGCGCAGCCCAGTTGCTCGAATTCGAACTGAGCGAGCGCGAGCGCGGCGAGTTGCGCGAATACACGCAGGTGATCATCAAGGAGTCCGACCGCCTGCAGACGCTCGTCGACCGGTTGCTGGAGCCGCATCGGCATCCGCACATCGTCGGCGACGTCAACATCCATGAAGTGTGCGAACGCGTGCGCGCGGTGATGCTCGCGGAATTTCCGCGCGGGCTCACCATCGAGCGCGATTACGACGTGAGCGTGCCGGACCTGCGCGGCGACAAGGAGCAGCTGATCCAGGCGCTGCTGAACATCGTGCGCAACGCCGCGCAGGCCCTGCGCGAACGGATCGCGCAGGGCGACGCGAAGATCGAACTGCGCACGCGCGTCGCGCGCAAGGTGACGATCGCGAAGCGCCTGTACAAGCTGGCACTGGACTTGCACGTCGTCGACAACGGGCCCGGCATCCCGGAGGAGATCCGCGACCGGATCTTCTACCCGCTCGTGTCCGGGCGCGACGACGGTAGCGGCCTCGGCCTCACGCTCGCGCAGACCTTCGTGCAGCAGCACGACGGGATGATCGAAGTCGAGAGCCGGCCTGGCCGTACCGAATTTCAGATCCTGCTGCCGCTCGATCACTGAGCGACGGCATGGCGATTCACCGGATTCACCCATACCTGACCGACCTATGAAGCCGATCTGGATAGTAGACGACGACCAATCGATCCGCTGGGTGCTCGAAAAGGCACTCGCCCGGGACAGCTTCGCGACGAAGAGCTTCGCGAACGTGCGCGATGCGCTGGCCGCGCTCGACCACGAGACGCCGCAGGTGCTCGTGTCCGACATCCGGATGCCGGGCGGCTCCGGCCTCGAGCTGTTGCAGGCGATGCACGAGCGCTTGCCGGGCCTGCCCGTCATCATCATGACGGCGTTCTCCGACCTCGACAGCGCCGTTGCAGCGTTCCAGGGCGGCGCGTTCGAATATCTCGCGAAACCGTTCGACGTCGACAAGGCCGTCGAGCTGATTCGCCGCGCGGTCGAGGAGAGCCTGCGCGGCGGCGCGCCGCAGGACGAGCGCGTCGCGGAGGCGCCCGAGATGCTCGGCCAGGCGCCCGCGATGCAGGACATGTTCCGCGCGATCGGCCGCTTGTCGCATTCGGCCGCGACCGTGCTGATTACCGGCGAATCGGGCACCGGCAAGGAACTCGTCGCGCGGGCACTGCACCGTCACAGCCCGCGGGCGAACGGTCCGTTCATCGCGCTGAACACGGCAGCGATTCCGAAGGACCTGCTGGAATCCGAACTGTTCGGCCACGAGCGTGGCGCGTTCACCGGCGCGCAGACGACGCGCCAGGGCCGCTTCGAGCAGGCCGAGAACGGCACGCTGTTCCTCGACGAAATCGGCGACATGCCGTTCGATCTGCAGACGCGCCTGTTGCGCGTGCTGTCGGACGGCCAGTTCTATCGGGTCGGCGGCCACAACCCGCTGCGCGCGAACGTGCGCGTGATCGCCGCGACGCACCAGAATCTGGAGGCGCGCGTGCGGCAGGGGCTGTTCCGGGAGGACCTTTACCACCGGCTCAACGTGATCCGGCTGCGGCTGCCGCCGCTGCGCGAACGCAGCGAGGACATCGCGCTGCTCACGCGTCATTTCCTGCAGAAGAGCGCGCGCGATCTCGGCGTCGAGCCGAAGCGCGTGTCGGACGAAGCGCTCGCGTATCTGACGTCGCTGCCGTTTCCCGGCAATGTGCGGCAGCTCGAGAACCTCGCGAACTGGCTGACCGTGATGGCGCCCGCGCAGACGGTCGAGATCAAGGACTTGCCGCCCGACCTCGTGCCGGCAGGCGCGCCGGTGACCGCGACGGCCGATGGCGCGGATGCACTTGGCGGCGTGAGCGGCGGCGTTGCGGGCGACGCGGCGCGCGCGCAGCTGGCGGCCGGTATCGTGCCGTTGACGGCGGCGCCCGTCGCGGCCGCACCGAACGGTGCGCCGACCGGTTATCCGATGTGGGAAAGCGGGCTGCGCACCGAAGTCGCGCGGCTGCTGCGCGAGAATTCGGCCGACGTGATGGACGAGCTTGCACGCCGCTTCGAGGCGGCCGTGATTCGCGAGGCGCTCGACTTTACGCGCGGCCGCAAGGTCGAGGCGGCGGAGCGGCTCGGCATCGGCCGCAATACCATCACGCGCAAGATCCAGGAACTGCATCTCGAGCCGTAAATCTCCGTCGCGGCATGCGCGGGCGTCGCGCATGCCGTGATCGGACATAATCGCGGTTTGCCGTCAGGTGCGTTCCGTCATGTCCGATTCCTTCCGCTGGCCCGCCGGGGCCGATCCCTTCCGCTTTCTCGAGGCGCTCGACAGCAAGCGTGCCCGCGCTTGGGTCGACGAACAGAACGCGCGCACGCGTGTCGCGCTGCGCGACGACGATGCGTATCGCGCGCTCACCGCGCGGCTCGCGCAAGCGTATCTGCCGCGCGAACGCCCGGTGATTCCGACCCGCTGGCGCGACTGGGCGTACGACTTGTGGCAGGACGATCTCCATCCGAAGGGTCTGTGGCGCCGCGCGCGCTGGGACGACTGGCGCGCCGGGCGGCCCGAATGGGAAACGCTGCTCGACGTCGACGCGCTCGGCGCGCAAGAGGGTGAGTCGTGGGTGTTCGAGCAGGATGCGATCCTGTACCCCGACGGTGACCGCGCGCTGCTGTCGCTGTCGCCGGGCGGGGCCGACGCCGTCGTCGTGCGCGAGTTCGATCTCGTGCAGCGCCGTTTCGTCGACGGCGGTTTCACGATCGACGAGCCGGGGCATCACACGGTCGGCTGGATCGGTCGCGATACCGTCTACGTAAGCTGGGATCGCGGTGAAGCGCATGCGACCGCAGCCGGCTATCCGTACGATGCGCGCCGCTGGGTGCGCGGCACGCCGCTTGCCGATGCGCCGGTCGTGTTTCGCGGCGAGCCCGACGACATCAGCGCGGGCGCGTGGTTCGACCCGATCGACGGCCGTCACGTCGCGTGGCGCAGCGTCGATTTCTTCGATGCACACGCGTACTGGCTGACCGACGCGGGCGAGTGGGCGCGCTACGACGTGCCGACGCATGTCGAGGTCGGCTTCTGGGAAGGCTGGCTCGTGCTGGAGCCGCGGCTCGACTGGGACTGCGGCGGCGTGCATCACGCGGGCGGCTCGCTGCTCGCGATCCGCGAGCAGGCGTTCCTGGCAGGGTCGCGCGAGCTCACGACGTTGTTCGCGCCGCAACCGTCGACATCCGCCTGCACGTGGACGCACACGCGCACGATGCTGATCGCGAGCTGGCTCGACGATGTTCACAACCGCACGATGCTGTGGCAGCCGCGCCAGGGCGAGGACGGCGCGTGGACGTGGGAGGCGCGGCCGTTCGACTGGCCGGGCGATGCGCAGATCGACGTCGAGCCGGTCGAGTCGACGCTGAACGACGACGTGTACGTGGACGTCGATACCTATCTCGATCCGCCCGAATGCTGGCTCGTAGATCTGGCCGATCGCGCGGCCGATGCGCCGTCGCGCCGCGTGCTGCTCGACCGGCCGCCGGTGCGGTTCGATGCGGCCGGGCTGGTGGTGCGTCGTGCGAATGCCCGTTCGCGCGACGGCACGGCGGTGCCGTACACGCTGATCGGGTCGCGTGACGCGCTCGACGCACTCGATGCACCGGAGCGCGCCGACGGCAGCACCCGCGTCGCGCGCCCGTGCCTGCTGTCAGGCTACGGCGGTTTCGCGATTCCGAACCTGCCGGGCTACAGCGATGCACTCGGCATTGCGTGGCTCGAACGCGGCGGTGTCGCGGCGTTCGCGCACATCCGGGGTGGCGGCGAATTCGGGCCGGGCTGGCACGTCGACGCGCAGCGCGAACATCGGCAGCGCTCGTTCGACGACTTCATCGCGGTGGCCGAGGACCTGATCCGCACCGGCGTGACGACGGCCGCGCAGCTCGGCATCGAGGGCGGCAGCAACGGCGGGCTGCTGGAGGGCGCCTGCATGGTGCAGCGTCCGGAACTGTTCGGCGCGGTGCTGTGCCGCGTGCCGCTGCTCGACATGCGGCGCTATCCGAAGCTGCATGCGGGCGCCGCGTGGCTCGACGAGTACGGCGATCCGGACGATGCGCGCGAGGGCGCGGCACTCGCCGCCTACTCGCCGTATCACCGCGTGCGCGACGGTGTCGTGTATCCGCCGCTGCTGCTGACGACGTCGACGCGCGACGACCGCGTGCATCCCGCGCATGCGCGCAAGATGGCCGCGCGCATGCATGCGCTCGGACACGAACGGGTGTGGTACTGGGAGAACACCGACGGCGGCCACGGCAGCGCCGACGATCTGGAGCGAGCCGAATCGGATGCGGCGGAATTCGGCTTCCTGTGGACGCATCTCGGGCCCGCGCCCACGCGCGGTTGAGCGCGGGCGCGAGCGGGCAGGGGGTTTAGCCGACGATCGCGACGACGGGCGTGTGGTCGGACGGCTGGTCCCACGTGCGCGGCACGCGGTCGACTTCGCACGACGTGCAGGTGGCGGCGAGCGCCGGCGACAGCAGGACGTGGTCGATGCGCAGCCCCGCGTTGCGGCGGAACGCGAACATCCGGTAGTCCCACCACGTGAAGGTCTTCTCCGGCTGTTCGAAACGGCGGAATGCATCGACGAAGCCGAGTTCGATCAGCTTCGCGAAGTGCGCGCGCTCCTGCGGCGACACGAGGTTCTGGCCTTCCCATTTCGCCGGGTCGTGCACATCGCGATCTTCCGGCGCGATGTTGTAGTCGCCGAGCAGCGCGAGCTTCGGGTAGCGCTGCATCTCGGTGCTCAGCCAAGCATGCAGCGCGTCGAGCCACTGCATCTTGTAGACGAACTTGTCGGAGTCGGGCGCCTGGCCGTTCGGGAAATAGGCGGACACGATGCGCACGCCGTCGACCGTCACGGCGATCACGCGCTGCTGCGGATCGTCGAAGCCGGGGATGTTGCGCACGACGTCCGATTCGTCGACGGCGAGCGTGTCGCGCACGAGGATCGCGACGCCGTTGTAGGTCTTCTGGCCCGTGAACCAGCTGCGGTAGCCGGCAGCCTCGAGATCGGCGCGCGGATACTTCTCGTCGGGCAGCTTCAGTTCCTGCAGGCACAGCACGTCGGTTCCGCTTTGCGCGAGCCAGTCGAGCACGTGCTGCTTGCGGACGTTGAGCGAGTTGACGTTCCAGGTGGCGATTTTCATGAACGGGAATGCGTGCGGGGTGAATGCGAAGGCCGCCATCTTACCGCGAGCAAGGGGCGCGAACGCGCGCGACACGCGACGCGAAGCAGGCGCGATGCATCGCGTTATCGACGACCTGCAAAGAAAATGTGACAAAAGTGTTGACGTGAGTACTTCATCACCCTATAATTTATTTTTCTGACGCGGGGTGGAGCAGTCTGGCAGCTCGTCGGGCTCATAACCCGAAGGTCGTAGGTTCAAATCCTACCCCCGCAACCAAGCACACCAGACGATGTGCAGCGCAAGTGACCGATGCGCGCTTCGTCGACAGGAACCCGGCCTCGTGCCGGGTTTTTTGTTTTCAGCCCGCCGCCCACTCGACCGCCGCCTTCGCATGCAGCGCGGTCGTGTCGAACACCGGCAGCGGCGAATCGTCCGCACCGATCAGCAGCGTGATTTCCGTGCAGCCGAGTATCACCGCCTGCGCGCCGCGTGTTGCCAGTTCGTCGATGATGGCCACGTAGGTCGCGCGCGACCCTGCATCGATCACGCCATGACACAGCTCGTCGTAGATGATCCGGTGCACGTCGCTGCGCGCGGATTCGTCCGGCACCAGCACGTCGAGGCCGAATTTGTCGCGCAGACGCGCCGCGTAGAACGGCAGTTCCATCGTGTAGCGCGTGCCGAGCAGCGCGACGCGCTCGACGCCCGCTGCACGCAGCGCGGCGCCGGTCGGATCGGCGATGTGCAGGAACGGCAGCGCCACCGCAGCCTCGATCGCGCCGTGCACGCGGTGCATCGTGTTGGTCGTCAGCACGATGAGATCGGCGCCGGCCGCTTCGAGCCGGCGCGCGGCATCGGGCATCCGCTCGCCGAGCGCGGCCCAGTCCTGCGCGCGCTGCAGCGCCTCGATCTCCGCGAAATCCACCGTGACCAGCACGCTCTTCGCATTGTGATGGGCGCCGTGCAGCGCCTTCGAATGGCGATTGATCATCCGGTAGTACTCCGCCGACGATTCCCAGCTCATCCCGCCGATCAGTCCGATCGTCTTCATCCGTCACCCGTGCGTTTCGTAACCTGTGGCAGACGAGTATAGGGGGCGGTCCTTGCGCGCGGCGGTACGATCCGCGCGAAGCGGACCGGTACGGTGCGGCCGGCCGGAACGTGCCGGAACTGCGCGGAGGCGATCGAACGCGACAGCACGCGACAGTTGAAACGGCCACTGTGTTTTTGTACAGTATCGGCACCGTGAATCCGACCATCATCCCGCCTGCCGATCCGCGCGTGCCGTCACCCGGCGACGCGCCGTCACGCGTGCGCAAGATCATCCATTGCGACTGCGACTGCTTTTACGCGTCGGTCGAGATGCGCGACGACCCGTCGCTGCGCAACCGGCCGCTCGCGGTCGGCGGCCGGCCCGACCAGCGCGGCGTGATCGCGACCTGCAACTACGAGGCGCGGCGCTACGGCGTGCATTCGGCGATGTCGTCGGCGCTGGCGATGCGCAAGTGCCCGGACCTGCTGATCCTGCCGTCCGCGATGGACAAGTACCGCGCGGCGTCGCGGCAGATCATGGCGATCTATCGCGACTACACGCGTGACGTCGAGCCGCTGTCGCTCGACGAGGCGTACCTCGACGTCAGCGGCTCCGAACTGTGCCAGGGCAGCGCGACGCTGATTGCGCGGGAGATTCGCCAGCGCGTGTACGACACGGTCGGCGTGACGGTGTCGGCGGGTGTCGCGCCGAACAAGTTCATCGCGAAAATCGCGTCCGACTGGAACAAGCCCGACGGCCTGTTCGTCGTGCGCCCGCATGAGGTCGATGCATTCGTCGCGGCGTTGCCGGTGCGCAAGCTGCACGGCGTCGGCCAGGTGACGGCCACGCGGCTCGACCGGTTCGGCATCCAGACCTGCGCGCAGTTGCGCGACTGGTCGCTGATCGACCTGCATCGCGAGTTTGGCGCGTTCGGCCGGCGGCTGTACCAACTGGCGCGCGGAATCGACGAGCGGCCGGTGCAGGCCGATCAGGAGCGCAAGTCGGTCAGCGTCGAGACGACCTACGTGACCGACCTGACGACGCTCGAGCAATGCGCGGACGAGATTCGTCGCCTCGTCGTTCAGCTCGACGCGCGGATCGCGCGCGCGGGCGCGGCCCGCACGATCCGCAAGCTGTACGTGAAGATCCGCTTCGCCGATTTCCAGCGCACGACGGTCGAGTGCGTGGCCGACGCGACGAATGCGCAGACGGCCGTCACGCTGCTTGCGAAGGGGCTGCAGCGGCGCGCGCAGGCCGTGCGGCTGCTCGGCGTCGGCGTGCGCATCGACGAGGACACGGCCGAGCGTCACGGGCAGTTTTCGCTGTTCGACGACGAGGCCGACCGCAACAACGACAACACGGACGAAGCCGGCGGCGAAACGCCGGCACCATGAAAAAGGCACCGCCGAAGCGGTGCCTTTCGATGCTGCCGGACGAGCCGGGCAGGGCATGCTCAGTGCGCGGGGGAAGCCATCCCGTTGTGGCGCAGCAGCGCGTCGATTTCCGGCTCGCGGCCGCGGAACGCCTTGAACGAATCCATCGCCGGACGGCTGCCGCCGACTTCGAGGATCTCGCGGCGATAGCGCGTGCCGGTCGCCGCATCGAGCACGCTGCCGCTTGCGGCAGCCGCTTCCTCGAACGCCGCGTACGCGTCGGCCGACAGCACCTCGGCCCACTTGTAGCTGTAGTAGCCGGCCGCATAACCGCCCGCGAAAATGTGGCTGAACGTGTTCGGCCAGCGCGAGAACGCCGCCTGCGGGATCACGTGGTAGCGCTCGTTGATCTCGCGCGCGAACGCGTTCACGCCGGTCGTGCCGGCCGGGTCGAAGTCGACGTGCAGCAGCATGTCGAACATCGAGAACACGATCTGGCGGAGCGTGCCGAGGCCACTCTGGAAGTTCTTCGCGGCGATCATCTTGTCGAACAGCTCGCGCGGCAGCACGGCGCCCGTATCGACATGCGACGACATCGACGACAGCACGTCCCATTCCCAGCAGAAGTTTTCCATGAACTGCGATGGCAGTTCGACCGCATCCCATTCGACGCCGTTGATGCCCGACACGCCGAGTTCGTCGACGCGCGTGAGCATGTGATGCAGCCCGTGTCCGAATTCATGGAACAGCGTGATGACTTCGTCGTGCGTGAAGCATGCGGGCTTGCCGCCGACCGGTGCCGAGAAGTTGCAGGTCAGATACGCGACCGGCGTCTGCACGGCGTTGCCGCGCTTCGCGCGCGCACGCGCATCGTCCATCCACGCGCCGCCGCGCTTGCCTTCGCGTGCATACAGGTCGAGATAGAACTGCGCGACGAGCGAGCCGTCGCGGTTCTCCACGCGGAAGAAACGCACGTCCTTGTGCCACACCGGTGCGTCGTCCGGCTTGATCCGCACACCGAACAGCGTTTCGGTGACGGTGAACAGGCCCTTCAGCACGGCCGGTTCCGGGAAATACTGCTTGACCTCGTTTTCCGAGAACGCGTAGCGTTGCTGGCGCAGCCGCTCGGCCGCGAACGCGACGTCCCATGGCGCGAGCTCGGTCAGACCGAGGTCCTTCGCGGCGAACGCGCGCAGTTCGTCCCAGTCCTTGTCAGCGTGCGGTCGCGCGCGCGTCGCGAGATCCTCGAGGAACGCGATCACCTGCTGCGGCGATTCGGCCATCTTCGGCGCGAGCGACACTTCGGCGAAGTTGCGGTAGCCGAGCATCTGCGCTTCTTCGCGGCGCAGCTTCAGTTCGTCGGCGACGATCGCCGTGTTGTCCCACTCGGCCTTGCCGCCGCCGTACTGCGGGCCGAGTTCCGATGCGCGGGTCGCATACGCGCGGTACAGCGTCTCGCGCATCGCGCGATTCTCGGCGTACTGCAGCACGGGGAAGTAGGACGGGAAGTGCAGCGTGAACTTCCAGCCTTCCTTGCCTTCCTTCTGCGCGGCTTCGCGAGCCGCTTCGATCGCGTCGCCCGGCAGGCCGGCCAGCTCGGCTTCGTCGTGCGCGAAATACGCATACGCGTTGGTCGCATCGAGCACGTGGTCGGAGAACGCCTTCGACAGCGCGGCCTGCTGCTCCTGCAGTTCCGCGAAGCGCGGCTTCCGGTCCTCGGGCAACTCGGCGCCCGACAGGCGGAAATCGCGCAGCGCGTTGTCGAGGATCTTCTTGCGCTCGGCGGACAGCGTCGCGTATTCGGCGCTCGCGGCGATCGCCTTGTACTTCTCGTACAACGCGAGGTTCTGGCCGACGCTCGACCAGAACTCGGTCACGCGCGGCAGGTTTTCGCCGTAGGCGGCGCGCAACTCCGGCGTATCGGCGACCGCGTTCAGGTGGCCGACGACGCCCCATGCACGCCCGAGCGGCTCCGTCGCCTGCTCGACCGTCTCGACGATCGCGGCCCATGTCGCCGGCGTCGCTGGCGCGCTCGCGGTGTCGACCGCGCGGTTGGCGGCATCGAGCAGCGTATCGAGCGCGGGCGTCACGTGTTCCGGACGAATCTCGCCGAAGCGGGGCAGGCCGGAAAAATCGAGGAGCGGATTGGTGTTGGCGCTGGCGGACATTAAGACTCCCTGTCTGTTGCCGGATGAACCGGGGTGAAAAGGGTGAGGCGCGATGCGGCGGCGCCCGATACCGACATTATTGGGGCGCATCGCGCGCTTTCCAATCGTTAGTTTCTAACGACGCGATTGGTTGCGCTCGGTGCGGGGTCGGATTCGGGGGAGTTTGGTGCAACGGCGCGGCCGCGACGGCGGCCGGCCAGACGCCGGCGCACGAATGCGCGCCGGCTGGGCGGGCAGGGGCGATCGGGTTGCGATCAGGCGGCCGCGGCGGCGCGCTCGGCGGCTTCGATCGTGTTGATCAGCAGCATCGTGATGGTCATCGGGCCGACACCGCCCGGCACCGGCGTGATGTGGCCGGCGACTTCCTTCACGCCGGCGAAATCGACGTCGCCGCACAGCTTGCCCGCGTCGTCGCGGTTCATGCCGACGTCGATCACCGTCGCGCCAGGCTTGACCATGTCGGCCGTCAGGATGTTGCGCTTGCCGACCGCGGCGACCACGACGTCGGCCTGGCGCGTGTGTGCGGCGAGGTCGCGGGTCTTGCTGTGGCAGATCGTCACGGTCGCGCCGGCTTCGAGCAGCAGCATCGCCATCGGCTTGCCGACGATGTTCGAGCGGCCGATCACGACCGCGTTCGCGCCTTGCAGCGGGATGTCATGTGCTTCGAACATCTTCATCACGCCGTACGGCGTGCACGGGCGGAACAGCGGCTTGCCCGTCATCAGCGCGCCGGCGTTCGCGACGTGGAAGCCGTCGACGTCCTTCTCCGGCGCGATCGCCTCGATCACCTTGTGGCTGTCGATGTGCTTCGGCAGCGGCAGCTGGACCAGGATGCCGTGGATCTTCGGGTCGCGGTTCAGTTCGTCGATGCGCGCCAGCAGGTCGGTTTCCGACAGCGTGTCCGGGTACGCATCCTTCAGCGAGAAGAAACCGTTGTCCTCGCACGCCTTGATCTTGTTGCGCACGTAGACTTCGCTCGCGGGGTTGGCGCCGACGAGGATCACCGCGAGACCGGGCTGGTGGCCGCGTGCGGTCAGGGCGGCGGCGCGTTCGGCGGCCTGCGCGCGCAAGGTCTTCGAGAGGGCGTTGCCGTCGATGAGGAGGGCTGTCATGGTGGTGGTCCTGCCGGGAAGTTGGAATGCGGGCGTGCGGCGCGCGAAGCGCCGCAGCAAAACACGCAATTATACCGGTCGCCTGCCGTCGTCCGACAGCGAATACAAGGAAAGCGTCATGGCGGCGGTGCCGGCGCGCCGGGAGGAAGCGCCGGGCCGCACCGCGCGAGTGGGCCGCATCGCACGGCGCGGCAGGGCGACGGTGCGGCCGGCGGGGCAAGTGCCCGCGGCCGCACGCGACGTTCAGGCCTGCTTCTTCGACAGCGCGAGGCGCAGCAGATCGGCGACCGTGTTGACGTTGAGCTTTTCCATGATGTTCGCGCGGTGCGCTTCGACCGTCTTGATGCTGATCCCGAGGTCGTCCGCGATCTGCTTGTTCAGGCGGCCGGCGATGATCCGCTCGAGCACCTGCTGCTCTCGCGCGGTCAGCTTCGACAGGCGCTCGCTCGCGGCGCGCTGTTCCTGGACGCTCTTGCTTTCGCTTCGGGCCTTGTCGAGCATCCGCTCGACGAGCTTGCGCAGCTCGGCCTCGTCGAACGGTTTCTCGATAAAGTCCATCGCACCCTTTTTCATCGTCGACACCGCCATCGGCACGTCGCCGTGGCCCGTGACGAAGATGATCGGCAGCGCGGCGTTGTCGGCGATCAGGCGTTCCTGCAGTTCGAGGCCGCTCATGCCCGACATCCGCACGTCGAGGATCAGGCAGGCGATCTGGCCGGCCTGCTGCGCCGGCTGATAGGCATCGAGGAACTGCTCGGCGCTCGAGAAGCATTGCACGCGATAGCCGTTCGCCTCCAGCAGCCAGCGCAGCGAGTCCCGTACGGCCTCGTCGTCGTCGACGACGAAGACAGTTTCCTGAGTGGTGGTGACAGGGCTATTCATAGTTCTCCCGTAACGGTATGTGATGCCGATGCCTCGCGCCCCCCTTGGCCGAGATCAGCGGGTTCCCCAATGGGCAGGCTGCAGTGGAATGTCGCGCCGGAAATGCGGCCGTCCGGTTCGACATTGTTGACCACCCACAGACGCCCCCGATGCGATTCGATGATCGAACGGCAGATGTTCAGCCCCATGCCCATGCCGTCGGACTTGGTGCTGTAAAACGGTTCGAACAGGCGTTCGGCGGTCGCTTCGTCCACGCCCGGACCCTGGTCGATCACGCGGATGTCGACGAAACCCGCGTCGAGGTCGGCGACGACGCGGATCACGCCGTCCGCCGATGCCGGCTTCACGTCGGCCATTGCCTCGGCCGCGTTCTTCATCAGGTTCACGAGCACCTGCTCGATCAGCACGGGGTCGACATAAATAATAGGCATTCTTGCGAGGATTTCCGTGACGATCCGGATCCTGCGCTTCCTGGCCTCGATTTCGGCGAGCCCGACCGCGTCGGCGACGATGTCCGCCACCCGTGCCGGCTGGCGCTTCGGCTCGCTGCGCTTCACGAATTCACGGATCCGCTTGACGATCATCCCCGCGCGCAGCGCCTGCTGCGCGGTCTTTTCCAGCGCGGGCTGCAGCGTCTCGGGCGTGCCGCGGCCGCTCTTCACGAGCGCGAGCGTGCCCGAGCAGTAGTTGTTGATCGCGGCGAGCGGCTGGTTCAATTCGTGAGCAATCGACGACGCCATTTCGCCCATCGTCATCAATCGGCTCGTGAATTGCAGCTTCTCTTCCTGCTGGTGCGCGAGTTCCTGCGCCTTCTTGCGGGTCGTGATGTCGGTCGCGATCTGCATCTGCGCGAGGTGGCCGTCCACCCACTGGATGTACTGGCGGCGCACCTCGAACCACTTCTGGATGCTCTCGACGTACACTTCCTGGGCGTCGGCCGTGCTGCTCGTCAGCGCGGCGGCCGGCAGGCCCGCGAACGCGTCGACCATGTCGATCGAGTCGGACGATGCCTGCGCGCGGTCGAAGCCGCCGCCGGACAGCTCGAGGTGGCCGTCCGGGCGGATCCCGAACAGATGGCGATAGTAGCGGTTCGCGAACAGCAGCTCGGCTTCGTCGGCGGCGAGAACCGACACGGCGGCGTCGAGGCTTTCGAGCACCGTCGTGAAGCGCTCGTGAGCGGCCGCGAGTTCCTCGCGCGCGCGCTTCGGCTCGGTGATGTCGGTCATCGATGACATCCAGCCGGTCTGGCGGCCCGAGCTGTCGATCAGCGGTGACACGTAGAGGCGCGCATGGAACAGCGTGCCGTTCTTGCGCCGCACACGCAGCTCGAAGCCCGAGCTCGGCGCCTTGCCGCGCAGCGTCATGTCGAGCTGGCGCTGCATTTCCGGGTAGGCGTCGCGCGGCCAGTACGGGAACGGCGCGACCTTGCCGACGAGGTCGGTCTCGTCCCAGCCCGTCATCCGGCAGAACGCGGGGTTCACGTGCGTGATGCGGCCGTGCATGTCGAGCACGCGCATGCCGATCAGCACCGAGTTTTCCATCGCGCGGCGGAAGAAGGCTTCCGCGTACAGCGCCTGCTGCGCTTCGAAGCGCTGGCGCGTGTGCTTCCACAGGCTCCAGAGGCTCCACAGCACGAAGCACGACAGCCCGGCGACCAGCCACACGAGCGTGTTGTTGGTCAGGTTCGTGAGCTGAGGGAACGCGTACACGCGCACGGTCAGCCCCTGGCCGGGCGGATCCAGCGGCAGGTCGTAGTGGGAATCGCGCGGCAGGCGCGGGCGCGTCGACGTGGACGACAGCTCGCGGTTGTTCGAGTCGGTGATCGAGATCTTGTATTTCGACGACAGCTCCTGCGGGATGTCGTGCTTCAGGATCCCTTCGACCGAGAACACCGCGGCGATCGAGCCGAGATATTCGCGGTCGCCGCGCATCACGGGCGTCTGCAGCGTGATGAAGCCGTTGCCGAAGTCGTCGTAGATCAGTGGCGAATAGGCCTGGCGGCGCGTGCTGCGCGCCTCGTCGTATGCGCCGCGCACGGCGTCCTGCATTTGCGCGTCGCCGGGCTTCGCGAGCCGCTGGCCGAGCAGCGGCGGGTGCACGGTCGGCCAGCGCTGCACGCCGGGCGCGGTGTACCAGTTCAGATAGAGGATTTCCGGATGCGTCTGCATCACGTCCGCGACGGCCATCTGGAATGCATTCTGGTCGAGACGGCCGGACGCGAGATCGCGCGACAGTGCCTGCAGCTGCTCCTGCGCGCCCGTCATCGACAGGCGGATCTGCTGCTGCGCCCACGCGACGTTACGGAACAGGGTGTCTTCCTGCTGCTGCTGTTCGCGGCGATTGAGGCTCCATAGAATCAGGCTCATCACCACGAGGAACACGAGGATCGACAGCAGCGGCGTCAGCAAATAGGAGTTGGACCACCACGGTCCGTGGTGCCAGCGGGACGGCTGCGACTCCGCCGGCGGGCCCGACGGTCGCGCCGAGCGTGCGAAAAGCCGATCGGTCAACATGGCAGGATTGTAGCGCAGCGCAATACATGGAAAACCCATACCGGATATGTTGAACGGAAACGGATTTGTGCTCGCGGCGCATGCCGGAGAGGCCCGAAACGAGGGTGCAGCGCAGCAATATTCCGCATTGCGAGAAAAGATCTCACAATTCGAAAATTTTGTTGCGCGTGGCCGTGCACGATCATTACAATCCGTCGGAGCTTGCCCGCAGCCGGCCGCGTCGCGTCGTCTGCACGAGAGCGATCCTCACATTCCAGGACCCAGGAGACGAGAATGTCCGCTGTACCGAACGAAGTGATGAAATATGTCGCCGCCGATCGTGACGACGACCCGCAAGAAACCGTTGAATGGCTCGAGTCGCTCGACGGCGTGATCTCCTCCGTGGGCACCGGCCGCGCGCACTACCTGATCGAAAAGCAGATCGAATTCGCCCGCATGCACGGCGAACACCTGCCGTTCTCCGCCAACACCCCGTACATCAACACGATCCCGGTCGAAGCCCAGGCGAAGATTCCGGGCGACCAGGACGTCGAGCACCGCATCCGTTCGTACACGCGCTGGAACGCGCTGGCGATGGTGCTGCGCGCAGGCAAGGACACGAACGTCGGCGGCCACATCGCGTCGTTCGCGTCGGCCGCGACGCTCTATGACGTCGGCTACAACCACTTCTGGCACGCGGCGTCGGACCAGCACGGCGGCGATCTCGTGTTCGTGCAGGGCCACTCGTCGCCGGGCGTGTATTCGCGCGCATTCCTGCTCGGCCGCCTGTCGGAAGAGCAGCTCGACAGCTTCCGCCAGGAAGTCGACGGCAAGGGCATCTCGTCGTACCCGCACCCGTGGCTGATGCCGGACTTCTGGCAGTTCCCGACCGTGTCGATGGGTCTCGGCCCGATCATGGCGATCTACCAGGCGCGCTTCATGAAGTACCTGGAATCGCGCGGCATCGCGAAGACCGCCGGCCGCAAGGTCTGGGCGTTCCTCGGCGACGGCGAGACGGACGAGCCGGAATCGCTCGGCGCGATCGGCATGGCGAGCCGCGAGAAGCTCGACAACCTCGTGTTCGTGATCAACTGCAACCTGCAGCGTCTCGACGGCCCGGTGCGCGGCAACGGCAAGATCATCCAGGAACTGGAATCGGAATTCCGCGGCGCCGGCTGGAACGTGATCAAGGTCATCTGGGGCAGCCGCTGGGATGCGCTGTTCGCACGCGACAAGTCGGGCGCGCTGATGCGCCGCATGATGGAAGCCGTCGACGGCGAATACCAGACGTACAAGTCGGAGTCGGGCGCGTACGTGCGCGAGCACTTCTTCAACACGCCTGAACTGAAGGCACTCGTCGCCGACTGGTCGGACGACGACATCTGGGCGCTGAACCGCGGCGGCCACGATCCGCACAAGATCTACGCGGCATTCCACGAAGCGACCAACACGAAGGGCGCGCCGACCGTCATCCTCGCGAAGACCATCAAGGGCTACGGGATGGGCGAGTCGGGCCAGGCGATGAACATCACGCACCAGCAGAAGAAGCTGCCGGTCGAGCAACTGAAGAAGTTCCGTGACCAGTTCCGCCTGCCGATCACCGACGAGCAGATCGCCGACGTGCCGTACCTGAAGTTCGAGGAAGGTTCGAAGGAACTCGAATACATGCGCCAGAAGCGCATGGACCTCGGCGGCTACCTGCCGCATCGCCGCGAGAAGGCGACGTCGCTGCCGGTGCCGGCGCTCGACGCATTCGAGCCGCTGCTGAAGGGCACGGGCGAAGGCCGCGAGATCTCGACGACGATGGCGTTCGTGCGGATCCTGAACATCCTGCTGAAGGACAAGGCGCTGGGCAAGCGCGTCGTGCCGATCGTCCCGGACGAATCGCGTACGTTCGGCATGGAAGGCCTGTTCCGCCAGATCGGTATCTGGAACCAGGAAGGCCAGAAGTACGTGCCGGAAGATTCCGACCAGCTGATGTTCTACAAGGAATCGGAAACCGGCCAGATCCTGCAGGAAGGCATCAACGAAGCGGGCGGCATGTGCGACTGGATCGCGGCGGCGACGTCGTATTCGACGCACGGCGAGATCATGGTGCCGTTCTACATCTTCTATTCGATGTTCGGCTTCCAGCGGATCGGCGACCTGGCATGGGCGGCGGGCGACATGCGCTCGCGCGGCTTCCTGCTCGGCGGCACCGCGGGCCGCACGACGCTGAACGGCGAAGGCCTGCAGCACGAAGACGGTCACTCGCTCCTGTGGGCGGCATCGGTGCCGAACTGCGTGAGCTACGACCCGACGTTCGGCTACGAACTCGCGGTGATCATCCAGGACGGTCTGCGCCGCATGGTGCAGGACCAGGAAGACGTGTACTACTACATCACTGTGATGAACGAGAACTACGAGCACCCGGCGATTCCGCAGGGCGAGCACGTGGCGGCCGACATCATCAAGGGCATGTACGCGTTCAAGAAGGCCGACGCCGACCAGAAGGCGCCGCGCGTGCAGCTGCTCGGCGCGGGCACGATCTTCAACGAAGTGATTGCCGCCGCCGACCTGCTGAAGAACGACTGGGGCGTCGCGGCCGACCTGTGGAGCGTGCCGAGCTTCACCGAACTCGCGCGTGAAGGTCACGAAATCGAGCGCTGGAATCTGCTCCATCCGACCGAGGAGCGTCGCCTGTCGCACGTGCAGAAGTGCCTGAAGGACACGCAAGGCCCGGTCATCGCATCGACCGACTACGTGCGCGCGCTGGTCGACCAGATCCGCGGCCAGATCGATCGCCGCTTCGTCGTGCTGGGCACGGACGGCTTCGGTCGTTCGGACACCCGCGAGAAGCTGCGTCACTTCTTCGAAGTCGACCGTCACTGGGTCACCGTCGCCGCGCTGAACGCGCTGGCCGACGAAGGCACGATCGAGCGCAAGGTGGTCGCGGACGCGATTGCCAAGTACAACCTCGATCCGTCGAAGCCCAACCCGATGACCGTTTAACGCACACGCGCCGTGTGATGCCGCGCGCCGCTTCCGGGAGGGGCGCGCGCGGCCATGGAGACACAAAAAGATGAGTCAAGCGATCGAAGTGAAGGTGCCGGATATCGGCGATTACAAGGACGTGCCCGTCATCGAGGTGCTCGTGAAGGTGGGCGACACGGTCGAGCCCGAGCAGTCGCTCGTCACGCTCGAGTCGGACAAGGCGACGATGGACGTCCCGAGCCCGGCAGCCGGCACGGTCAAGGAAGTGAAGATCAAGGTGGGCGATTCCGTATCGGAAGGCTCGCTGATCATCCTGCTCGAAGGCGGCGCCGCGGCGCAGGTGAACGGCGCGGCCGCGCCGGCAGCAGCGCCGGCTCCGGCGGCAGCGCCGGCACCGGCCGCAGCCGCGCCGGCTGCCGCTCCCGCTGCGTCGGGCGGCACGCTCGAGGTGACGGTACCCGACATCGGCGACTACAAGGACGTCCCGGTGATCGAGATCGGCGTGAAGGTCGGTGACGCGGTCGAGAAGGAGCAGTCGCTCGTCACGCTCGAATCGGACAAGGCGACGATGGACGTGCCGAGCCCGGCCGCCGGTGTCGTGAAGGAAATCAAGGTCAAGGTGGGCGACTCGGTGTCGGAAGGCACGCTGATCGTGCTGCTCGACGCCGCTGGCGCAGC
The DNA here is from genome assembly GCF_053427845.1 of Burkholderia sp. AW49-1. NCBI lineage: Bacteria > Pseudomonadati > Pseudomonadota > Betaproteobacteria > Burkholderiales > Burkholderiaceae > Burkholderia > Burkholderia sp. AW49-1. The sequence continues at coordinate 42,303 of NZ_JBSAXF010000027.1, forward strand.
GCCGGCCGCCGCGCCGCAAGCGAGCGCACCGGCGCCGGCCGCTGCCGCGCCGGCACCCGCCGCCGCACCGGCCCCCGCGAAGGCCGCGCCGGCTCCGGCTGCTGCCGCGCCGGCCGCTGCACCGTCGGGCGAGTATCGCGCGAGCCACGCATCGCCGTCCGTGCGCAAGTTCGCGCGCGAACTCGGCGTCGAAGTCGCACGCGTGCAGGGTAGCGGTCCGAAGGGCCGTATCACGAAGGACGACATTACCGGCTTCGTGAAGGGCGTGATGACGGGCCAGCGCGCAGCACCGGGCGCGGCAGCCGCGCCGGCAGGCGGCGGCGAGCTGAACCTGCTGCCGTGGCCGAAGGTCGACTTCTCGAAGTTCGGCCCGTTCGAGGCGAAACCGCTGTCGCGCATCAAGAAGATCTCGGGCGCGAACCTGCATCGCAACTGGGTGATGATCCCGCACGTCACGAACAACGACGAAGCGGACATCACCGAGCTCGAAGCGCTGCGCGTGCAGCTGAACAAGGAGCACGAGAAGGCCGGCGTGAAGTTCACGATGCTCGCATTCGTGATCAAGGCGGTCGTCGCGGCGCTGAAGAAGTTCCCGACCTTCAATGCGAGCCTCGACGGCGACAACCTGGTGTTCAAGCAGTACTACCACATCGGTTTCGCCGCGGACACGCCGAACGGTCTCGTCGTGCCGGTGATCCGCGACGCGGACAAGAAGGGCCTCGTCGACATCGCGAAGGAAATGGCCGAGCTGTCGAAGGCCGCGCGCGACGGCAAGCTGAAGCCGGACCAGATGCAGGGCGGCTGCTTCTCGATCTCGTCGCTCGGCGGGATCGGCGGCACCAACTTCACGCCGATCATCAACGCGCCGGAAGTCGCGATCCTCGGGTTGTCGCGCGGTCAGATGAAGCCGGTGTGGGACGGCAAGCAGTTCGTGCCGCGTCTGACGCTGCCGCTGTCGCTGTCGTATGACCATCGTGTCATCGATGGCGCGGAAGCCGCGCGGTTCAATGCGTATCTCGGTGCGTTGCTTGCCGATTTCCGTCGCATCATTCTTTGATGAGCGTGGGAGTGGCTCGCGGGGGCGTGGGTTTCTGTTCGGTTGTCCACGCCTTTTCGTTGAACCTGTTTTGCTAACGGTCTATTAGCGTCGCCCCTGCGCGGGGCGGCGGTTAGTTTTCTTTGTCTTCCAAAGAAAAGTAACCAAAAGAAAGGCGCGTCCTTGGGCGGACGGCAAAGGTGGTCCTGCCCAGGTTCGCGTTCTCTTGTCCGGCCGTGGTCGCAACTGGTTCTTGCGCGGGTTTCTCCCCCTCTGTCTGCAGCTAATCAAGAAGGGGACAGTAATGAGTCTCATCGAAGTCAAGGTTCCGGATATCGGCGATTTCAGCGGCGTCGATGTCATCGAAGTCAACGTGAAGCCGGGCGACGTGATCGAAAAAGAGCAAACGCTCATCACGCTCGAATCGGACAAGGCCTCCATGGAAGTGCCCAGCGACATCGCCGGCACGGTCAAGGAAGTCAAGGTCAAGGCCGGCGAGAAAGTCTCGCAAGGCACGGTCATCGCCATCGTCGAAGCTTCGGCAGGCGCCGCCGCTCCGGCGAAAGCAGCCGAACCCGCGAAGGTCGCAGCACCGGCTCCGGCCGCTGCGCCCGCCGCCGCTGCGGCACCCGCGCCGCAAGCCGGCAGCTACAGCGGCTCCGCCGACATCGAGTGCGACATGCTCGTGCTCGGCGCCGGCCCCGGCGGCTATTCGGCCGCGTTCCGCGCAGCCGACCTCGGCATGAAGACGGTGCTGGTCGAACGCTACTCGACGCTCGGCGGCGTCTGCCTGAACGTCGGTTGCATTCCGTCGAAGGCACTGCTGCACACGGCGCTCGTCGTCGAGGAAGCCGAAGCGCTCGCGGCGCACGGCATCTCGTTCGGCAAGCCGCAGGTCGATCTCGACAAGCTGCGCGACTTCAAGGGCGGCGTCGTCAAGAAGCTGACGACGGGCCTCGCCGGCATGGCGAAGGCGCGCAAGGTCGAAGTGGTCACCGGCGTCGGCGCATTCGTCGATCCGTATCACATGGAAGTGCAGGGCGAAAACGGCAAGAAGGTCGTCAAGTTCAAGCAGGCGATCATCGCCGCCGGCTCGCAGGCAGTGAAGCTGCCGTTCATGCCGGAAGACCCGCGCGTCGTCGATTCGACGGGCGCGCTCGAGCTGCGTCAACTGCCCAAGCGCATGCTCGTGATCGGCGGCGGCATCATCGGCCTCGAAATGGCGACGGTGTACTCGACGCTCGGCGCCGAGATCGACGTCGTCGAAATGATGGACGGCCTGATGATGGGCGCGGACCGCGATCTCGTGAAGGTCTGGGAAAAGTACAACGCGAAGCGCTTCGGCAACGTGATGCTGAAGACCAAGACGGTCGGCGCGGAGGCGAAGGAAGACGGCATCTACGTGAAGTTCGAGGGCGAGAAGGCGCCGGCGGAAGCGCAGCGCTACGACCTCGTGCTCGTCGCGGTGGGCCGCAGCCCGAACGGCAAGAAGATCGGTGCCGACAAGGCCGGCGTCGCGGTCACCGACCGCGGCTTCATCGACGTCGACAAGCAGATGCGCACTAACGTCCCGCACATCTTCGCGATCGGCGACGTCGTCGGCCAGCCGATGCTCGCGCACAAGGCCGTGCATGAAGGCCACGTCGCAGCGGAAGCCGCACACGGCGAGAAGGCATACTTCGACGCGCTGCAGATCCCGTCGGTGGCATACACGGATCCGGAAGTGGCCTGGGCCGGCAAGACGGAAGACCAGTGCAAGGCCGAAGGCATCAAATACGGCAAGGCCGTGTTCCCGTGGGCCGCATCGGGCCGCGCAATCGCAAACGGCCGCGACGAAGGCTTCACGAAGCTGATCTTCGACGAGGAAACCCATCGCGTGATCGGCGGCGGCATTGTCGGCCTGAACGCGGGTGACCTGATCAGCGAAGTGTGTCTGGCCGTCGAGATGGGCGCGGACGCGGAAGACATCGGCAAGACGATCCATCCGCACCCGACGCTCGGCGAATCGGTCGGCATGGCCGCCGAGCTGTACGAAGGCGTCTGTACGGACTTGCCGCCGCAACGCAAGAAGTAACGCGATCGGCATGGCCGGCCTCGTGCCGGCCACGAAAAACGCCGCCGCCCGGGAATCCGGACGGCGGCGTTTTCTTTTGTCCGCAGCCGACGGCAGTGCCCCCAACGCGCTGGCGGCGACCCGATGCCCGGATGTTCCGACGCCGGAAACGAAAAAAAGCCGCGCAATGCGCGGCTTTTTCAGGAGCAGGGGACGCTTACGCGGCCGGCTTGCTCGAACGGCGCGATGCAGCAGCGGTCGCAGCCTTCGTCGCGACAGCGGCGGCCGCGTTGAAGTTCGTTTCGGCGATCTCGACGGCCTGCTTGGCAGCCTTCTGGACCGTTTCGTACGTCGTGTTCGCTGCGTTCAGTGCCGACTTCAGTGCGGCGACAGCCGTTTCCGAACCGGCCGGGGCGTTCTTCGCGACGTTGTCGACGAGCGCCTGGACCTTCTTGTTCTGCTCTTCGAATTGCGCTTCGGCAACCTTCGCGAACTCGGCTTGCGTCGACGAGGCGATTTCATACAGGTGACGGCTGTACGACAGCACCTTTTCCGCGACCGGCTGCGAGAGGCTCGCTTGCAGCGCGATCAGTTCCTGTGCGTCCTTCACCGACAGCAGGCGCTGAGCGTTTTCCTGGCTTTCCGCCAGCGACGACTTCACGACCTGCAGGTTGAGTTCGATCAACTTTTCGACGCCTTCGAACGCCTTGGTCGTCAGACCGAACAGGCTTTCGAGGTTGGCTTTCTGTGCGGCGGCGATTTGCTCGGGGGTCAGCAAGGACATGTCAAGCTCCTGAAAAGCGATCGCGTCGATCGCAGGGGTAAGGGGCACTACGCTGGGGAACCTCGGATCCGCGTGCTTTGTGCAACGCAGCAATGAGTCGTATTTTAGGGCAGAGAAAACACTTGTCAAGTATTTTTTGTGCGTTGCACAATCGCGACAAATTATCGATAAAACAACGAGTTATCATGCCCATCCGGAATCGGTTTCAGGCGTGATCCCACATGGTGCGCACCGGGCCGGGGAAGGCGCGGCGCACCATGATCATGCACAGGTAAACCTGACAGGCATGTGGAACGTTATGCTTCTGTTCCTGTCGAAAAGCGCGCCGTTTCACTGCGCGTGCCGTGGCGATGTGCCGCCGCCGCGGTCGACACCGGTGCCGCAGGCACACCGAGCGCCGGGTACGTACTTTCCCCGCTTTAATTCGTCGCCAAAGTGACGTTATCTCAATTAACCGTGTGGTAATCGGGAGACGGGTGCTGTCGGGCAGCGCATCTCATCAATTTTTTCGATGGGAGCGGGAGGGTTGATCGACTCGTTCTTGGTCAACTCTTACATTCCGGTTTAACGACGATCGGTAAGTGCCTAATATTGCTCTTTTTTTCAGCTTTAACTACACTTGCGGAAACTCCCGCCCGCTTTGTCCAGACCCCAATGAAAGCCGAATCGTTTTCACCGCGCAGATTGTTGCAGAGCATGACGCTCGGCACGGCTGTGTCGGTCGCCGTCGCCTTGCTGGCGACCGCTGCGTCCGTCGCACCCGCTGACGCCTTTGCCGCCACTGCGAAGACCCACCAGGCCGCCAAGAAAGCCGCTTCCACTTCTTCGGCGAAGAAGAAGACGGTGAAGGCCGCCTCCGCGAAATCCGCCAACGTCGCGTCGGCCGATGCGCCGAGGGCAACGCGCAAGCGCGCGACGCTCGCGTCGAACGTACACGGCCACCGCGGCGCGGTGCGCAAGGTTGCGTTCCAGCCGCGTCGCCCGACGGTTGGCCAGGCGTTCGGCCTGCACGACACGCCGGATGCCCTCGCGCTGCGCTCGAGCGTCGCGTACGTCGTCGACCAGAACACCGGCGAGCCGCTGTTCGACAAGAATTCGCACGCCGTCGTGCCGATCGCATCGATCTCGAAGCTGATGACGGCAATGGTCGTGCTCGACTCGAAATCGCCGATGACCGACCAGATCGAAGTCACCGACGAAGACCGCGACTACGAGAAGGGCACGGGCTCGCGCCTGTCGGTCGGCTCGGTTCTGTCGCGCGAGGACATGCTGCACATCGCGCTGATGGCGTCGGAAAACCGTGCCGCTGCCGCGCTGTCGCGCTACTACCCGGGTGGCCGTCCAGCGTTCATCGCGGCGATGAACGCGAAGGCGAAGTCGCTCGGCATGAACGACACGCACTTCGAGAATTCGACGGGCCTGTCGAGCTCGAACGTGTCGAGCGCGCGCGACCTCGTGAAGATGGTCAACGCGGCGTACCAGTACCCGATGATTCGCCAGTTCTCGACCGACCGCACGTACGACGTCAATACGGGCAAGCGCAACCTGGTCTACAACAGCACGAACGCGCTGATCCGCGGCAACGGCTCGTGGGACATCGGCCTGCAGAAGACGGGCTTCATCAACGAGGCAGGCGAATGTCTCGTGATGCAGGCGACGATCCACGGCCGGCCGATGGTGATGGTGCTGCTGGATTCGTTCGGCAAGTACTCGCGTTTCGCCGACGCGGCGCGCCTGCGCAACTGGCTCGACGCCGGCGGCGGCGAGCGCCTGACGGCGGCCAACACGGCGAACGGCGGCACCTGATCGCGCCACGGCGGTTCGCCGCCGTACCGTCGCCGCAAAGAAAAAGCCCCGCAATCGCGGGGCTTTTTTCGTCCGGCCGCCGTGCGGCGGGCGGTGCGGGTCATGCGTGCCGTTGCAGCCCTTCGGCGTTCTTCGCGGGTTCCGGGCGGTAGCCGAGCGATTCCGAAATGGTGAGGGCGGTGCGGCTCAACTGGCCGAGCCACGCGTCCTGCAGGCGATCGGCCGGTGCCGACAGCGACAGGCCAGCGACGAGCTTGCCCGAGTCGTCGTAGATGCCGGCCGCGATACAGCGCACGCCCAGCTCCAGTTCCTCGTTGTCACGCGCGCACGCTTGCTGGCGCACGAGCGTCAGTTCGCGCTCGAGCTTTGCGATATCGGTAATGCTGTTCTGCGTATGGCCGGACAGCCCGGTGCGTGTCGCGTAGGCGCGCACGCGCGACGTTTCGTCGACCGCGAGAAACAGCTTGCCGACCGACGTCAGGTGCAGCGGCGCGCGGCCGCCGATCGCGCGGACGACCTGCATCCCCGAGCGCTCCGAATACGCGCGCTCGATATAGACGATTTCGTCGCCCTGGCGTACCGACAGGTTCACGGTCTGGCCGGTCAGGCGGTGCAACTCGCGCATCGGCATCAGCGCGGCGTCGCGTACCGACAGGCGCGCCTTCACGAGGTTGCCGAGTTCGAGCAGCCGCATGCCGAGCCGGTAGGTGCCGGGGTCGGAGCGGTCGACGAGGCGGCAGGTCACCATGTCGTTGAGGATGCGGTGCGCGGTAGACGGATGCAGCTCGGTGCGCTGCGCAAGCTCCTTCAGGCTGACGGGGTCGCTGTGCGCGGCGAGCGCGTCCAGCAGCCGCATCATGCGTTCGATCACCTGGATCGACGTTTTGGAATCCGGGGTGGGTTGGCTCATGTCGGGGGAGAATCGGTTGACGCATCAAGCGGTGGTTGCGTCGATTGTATCTCGTATCGTGAAAAAAGCGAACGCCGTTCGAGGAAGTCCTCGTTTCCGGCCGTGCGTGCTTGCGCGCGCGCCGGCGTTGGTCTTGCCGGCCAAACGGCGGATAATGAGAGCCGTTTTCTCGAAGGAGCGCATATGCGAGTCGGTTTGTTCGTGACCTGCCTGGTCGACCTGATGCGTCCGGAAATCGGTTTTTCCGCGCTGAAACTGATTCGCGAAGCCGGCTACGAGGTGTTCGTGCCGCCCGCGCAAACCTGCTGCGGCCAGCCGGCCTACAACTCGGGCGACCGCGCGCTCGCACGCGATCTCGCCGAAAAGACGCTGCGCGAGTTCGAGCAGTTCGACTATGTCGTCGCGCCGTCGGGCTCGTGCGGCGGCATGATCCGCACGCACTACGCCGACCTGTTCCGCGACGACCCCGAACTGATGGGCCGCTATGCGCGATTCCAGCAGAACGTCTATGAACTGACGGATTTCCTCGCGAACGTCGCGAAGGTGACGCTCGCGCCCGGTGAATTCACGGGGCCCGTCACCTATCACGACTCGTGCTCGGGCCTGCGCGAGCTCGGCGTGAAGGCGCAGCCGCGCGCGCTGCTCGCGCAGCGCGGCGTGGCCGTCACCGAGATGAAGGACTGCGAGCACTGCTGCGGTTTCGGCGGCACGTTCGCGGTCAAGTACGGCGACATTTCGGCGGCCATCGCGGACGAGAAATGCGCGAACGTGCGCGCATCCGGCGCAGGCGCCGTCGTGCTCGGCGATCTCGGCTGCATGCTGAACATCGAAGGGCGGTTGCGCCGCACGGGCGACCGCGACACGCGCGTGCTGCACGTCGCGCAGGTGCTGGCGGGCGACGTCTGACGCCCGGTTCCGCTCACTTTTCCCCGATACCGCGATGCAAGTCCAATCGATGCATTTCAAGGCCCGTGCCGGCCAGAAACTGGCCGACCAGCGCCTTCAGCAGAACCTGAAGAAGCTGTCGACGAAGTTCGTGTCCGCACGCGCCGACGCGATGACCGCGATCGACTTCCAGGCGACGCGCGCCGCGCTGAAGGCGCGCCGCAACCGTGCACTGGAGAATCTCGATGTGTGGCTCGAGGCGTTCGAACGCGAGGCGACGCGGCGCGGCACAACGGTGCTGTTCGCGGAAACGACCGATGACGCCGCGCGGCTCGTCGCCGACATCGCGCGACGCCATGACGTGAAGAAGGTCATCAAGACGAAGTCGATGGTGTCCGAGGAAATGCGCCTGAACGCGGTGCTTGCCGAGATGGGTGTGCAGTCGATCGAAACGGACCTCGGCGAATACATCCTGCAGATCAACGACAACGAGCCGCCGAGTCACATCATCGCGCCCGTCGTGCACAAGGACAAGGACGAGATCGCGGACCTGTTCGCGCGCACGCACCACCGCGAGCGTCTGACCGAGATCCCCGACATGACACGCGAGGCGCGTGAGGTGCTGCGCCCGCATTTTCTGTCGGCCGACATGGGGGTGACCGGCGGCAACTTCGTGATCGCGGAGACGGGGTCGGTCGCGGTCGTCACGAACGAAGGCAACGAAGGGATGTGCACGGTGATGCCGCGCGTGCATGTCGCGGTGACGGGCATCGAGAAGGTGCTGCCGACGCTCGAGGATCTCGCGACCGCGATGCGTCTGCTGCCGCGCTCGGCGACCGGGCAGAAGACCTCGAACTATTTCTCGCTGCTCACCGGGCCGCGCGGCCCCGGCGACGAGGACGGCCCGGAGCACAACTACGTGGTGCTCGTCGACGGCGGCCGCACGGGACTGATCGGCGGCCATTTCCAGGAGATGCTGCGCTGCATTCGCTGCGGCGCCTGCATGAACCACTGCCCGGTATATCAGAAGGTCGGCGGGCACGCGTACGGATGGGTCTATCCGGGCCCGATGGGCTCGGTGCTCACGCCGAGCTACGTCGGGCTCGACCGAGCGCTCGACTTGCCGCAGGCCGCGACGCTGTGCGGCGAATGCGACAGCGTGTGCCCGGCCGGGATCCCGTTGTCGCACTTGCTGCGCACGCTGCGCGAGAAACAGGTCGAGCGGCATCTGCGGCCGTGGCGCGAGCGCGCCGCGCTCGCCGCGTGGGGCTTTGTCGCACGCCGGCCGATGCTGTACGCCCTCACGACCAAGCTTGCGGTGCGCATCCTCGAGCGGCTGGGCGGCAATGGCGGCACGCTGCGGCGCCTGCCGATGATGGGCGGCTGGATGGACACGCGTGACATGCCGACGCCGACCGGACGCACCTTCCGCGAACTATACGCGGCATCGCAAAGCCACCTCGGCTGACGACTGTTCATCGAGCGACAACAGTGCGTTCGCTATTCATGTATTTATCTCGATAGGTGCGGTCTATAGAATCCTGCCTGTAGTCCCCGGAATCGGGTTTCGGGGCATGAGGTCAAGGAGCCGCATCATGAGAAAGACAATATCGATGTACTGGCCGCTGGCAATCGTCGTTCCGCTCGCCGCGGTCGCTTATCTGCACGCGATGGCCGACGCGCCGTCGCGTGGCCCGCTCGCCGTTCATCAGGCATCGGCCGAACTCGCGCGCGCGGTGTCGTTCGGGCTGGTCGGCGACGCGGCGAAGCCGCTGCCGGCCGTATCCGGCGACGTCGCACTCGTCGCACCCAAGGCGCTGTAAGGCACGCCGCCGTCGCTTTGCGCGGCGGCGCGATTCCGGGCGCCTTTGTATAATGGCGTGTTCTTCTTCCACGCGGTTCGCCGCGGCTTTTCGATAGTGCGATGACCCGCGTTGCGATCTGTTTCGTCTGTCTCGGCAACATCTGCCGTTCGCCCACGGCGGAAGGCGTGATGCGCCATCAAGTCGAAGCGGCCGGGCTGGCCGATCGGATCGCGATCGATTCGGCCGGGACCGGCGACTGGCACGTCGGCGAGCCGCCCGACACGCGCGCGCAGGCGGCGGCCAGCACCCGCGGCTACGACCTGTCGGCGCTGCGGGCGCGGCAGGTGAGCGCGGTGGATTTCGAGCGGTTCGATCTGCTGTTGGCGATGGACGAAGCCAATTTTGCGGAGTTGCGGCGGCGCTGCCCGCCCGGGCATCGCGACAAGGTGCGCCTCCTGATGGAATTCGCGCCGGGCGCGACCGAGACCGAAGTGGCGGATCCTTATTTCGGCGGCGCGCAGGGCTTCGAACAGGTGCTCGACCAGGTCGAGCGCGCATGCGCGGGCCTGCTGGACACCCTCCAGAGCGGCGCCGCACGCTGATCGCGACGGGGTGTATTCAGCGATTTGCGAATACCCTGTCGAAGACATGGATACTTGACTAAAAACGTCAAATATTTATACTTGACCAAAATCGTCAAGATTGCAGTCCCCTAGACACCATGAGACTCACCACCAAAGGCCGTTTCGCCGTCACGGCGATGATTGACTTGGCACTGCGCCAGGAGCAGGGCCCGGTGACGCTTGCAGGCATCAGCCAGCGCCAGCGGATTTCGCTCTCGTATCTCGAACAGCTGTTCGGCAAGCTGCGCAGGCATGAAATCGTCGAATCCGTGCGCGGCCCGGGCGGCGGCTACAACCTCGCGCGCCGCGCGCAGGACGTCACCGTCGCCGACATCATCATCGCGGTCGATGAACCGCTCGACGCCACGCAGTGCGGCGGCAAAGGCACGTGCGACGGCTCGAAGCAGCCCGACGGCCATTGCATGACGCACGAGCTGTGGTCGACCCTGAACCAGAAAATGGTCGAATACCTCGATTCGGTATCGCTGCAGGATCTCGTCGATCAGCAGCGCGCACGCGAGGGCGCACCCGCGGTGCTGCGCGACCGGCGCACGCCGGAGCCCGTCGCGGCGCCGGCCGAACCGGTGCGCACGATGCCGCTCGGTCCCAATTCGGTGTTCAACATCGCGAGTTCGTGAGCGCGAACGCGCCGCACACCCCATAACGCACATAGTCCCTGCACAGAATTCCCGGAGCGACAGATGACCCAAGAGACTCTCCACCTGCCCATCTATATGGATTACAGCGCGACGACGCCGGTCGACCCGCGCGTGGTCGACAAGATGGTGCCGTACCTGCGCGAGCAGTTCGGCAACCCGGCGTCGCGCAGCCACGCATACGGCTGGGACGCGGAACGCGCGGTCGAGGAAGCGCGTGAGCAGGTGGCCGCGCTCGTGAACGCGGATCCGCGCGAGATCATCTGGACGTCCGGCGCGACGGAGTCGGACAACCTCGCCATCAAGGGCGCCGCGAATTTCTACAAGGGCAAGGGCAAGCACATCATCACGGTGAAGACCGAGCACAAGGCCGTGCTCGACACCTGCCGCGAGCTCGAGCGCGACGGCTTCGAAGTCACCTATCTCGACGTGAAGGAAGACGGTCTGATCGACCTCGACGTGTTCAAGGCCGCGCTGCGCCCGGACACGATCCTCGTGTCGGTCATGCACGTGAACAACGAGATCGGCGTGATCCAGGACATCGAGACGATCGGCGAGATCTGCCGCGAGAAGGGCATCGTGTTCCACGTCGACGCCGCACAGTCGACCGGCAAGGTCGAGATCGACCTCGCGAAGCTGAAGGTCGACCTGATGTCGTTCTCGGCGCACAAGACCTACGGCCCGAAGGGCATCGGCGCGCTGTACGTGCGCCGCAAGCCGCGCGTGCGCATCGAAGCGCAGATGCACGGCGGCGGCCACGAGCGCGGGATGCGTTCGGGCACGCTGGCGACGCACCAGATCGTCGGCATGGGTGAAGCGTTCCGCATCGCGCGTGAAGAAATGGCGACCGAGAACGAGCGCATCCGCATGCTGCGCGACAAGCTGCTGCGCGGCCTGTCGCAGATCGAGGAAACGTACGTGAACGGCGACATGGAGCACCGTGTCCCGCACAACCTGAACATCAGCTTCAACTTCGTCGAAGGCGAGTCGCTGATCATGGCGATCAAGGACGTCGCGGTGTCGTCGGGCTCGGCGTGCACGTCGGCGTCGCTGGAGCCGTCGTACGTGCTGCGTGCACTCGGCCGCAACGACGAACTCGCGCACAGCTCGATCCGCTTCACGGTCGGCCGCTTCACGACGGAGCAGGACGTCGACTTCGTGATCGCTCTGCTGAACAGCAAGATCGCGAAGCTGCGCGAACTGTCGCCGCTCTGGGAAATGCACCAGGAAGGCATCGATCTGTCGACGATCGAATGGGCCGCACACTGAACACCGCATTGAATACATTCGCGGGCGGATTTGCGCACGCAGACGTAACGAGTCAAGGAGTCTGAGTCATGTCATACAGCAACAAGGTTCTGGATCACTACGAAAACCCGCGTAACGTCGGTTCGTTCGCGAAAGACGACGACGCGGTCGGCACGGGCATGGTCGGCGCGCCGGCCTGCGGCGACGTGATGAAGCTGCAGATCCGCGTCGGCGCGGACGGCGTGATCGAAGACGCGAAGTTCAAGACGTACGGCTGCGGTTCGGCGATCGCGTCGAGCTCGCTCGTGACCGAATGGGTGAAGGGCAAGACCCTCGACGAGGCGCTGTCGATCAAGAACACGCAGATCGCCGAAGAGCTGGCCCTGCCGCCGGTGAAGATTCACTGCTCGATTCTCGCGGAAGACGCGATCAAGGCAGCCGTGGCCGACTACAAGAAGCGCCACGACACGAAGGAAGGCGATCAGGCAGCGGCCTGAGCGGTCTCGAGCGGCTTCGCAAGAAAACGCCGGGCCGCCCCAAGTTTTCCGCCCCGTAGGAAGTCCCCTTGAGGGATGACCCCCTGGGGGGCTGGCGCGAAGCGACAGGTTTGGGGCGCTTAGACGGAACGCGGCGGGCCCCGGTGGCGCGCCGCGGCAAGGACATCATGGCAATTACACTGACCGAAAAAGCAGCACAGCACGTCCAGAAATACCTCGTCCGTCGCGGCAAGGGTGTGGGCCTGCGGCTTGGCGTTCGCACGACCGGGTGCTCGGGGCTCGCGTACAAGCTCGAGTATGTCGACGAGCTGGCCCCCGAGGATCAGGTGTTCGAGAGCCATGGCGTGAAGGTCGTGGTCGACCCGAAGAGCCTCGCGTACATCGACGGCACCGAGCTCGACTTCGCACGCGAAGGCCTGAACGAAGGGTTCAAGTTCAACAACCCGAACGTGAAGGACGAGTGCGGTTGCGGCGAATCGTTCCGCGTGTGACGCGGGTATCCGCGCGATGCGGGCAAGAGGCGGCACGAGCCGCCTTTTTAATGTGCGGCGTTTGCCGTGCGACGAACCGGAATTGAACGCGACGATGGTTTCGCTGAAAGACAGCCACTTCGATCTGTTTCACCTGCCGGCGCAATTCGCGCTCGACGAGGCTGCGCTCGACAGCGCGTATCGCACGGTGCAGACGCAGGTCCACCCGGACCGCTTCGCGGCGGCCGGCGACGCGCAAAAGCGCATCGCGATGCAATGGGCGACCCGTGCGAACGAGGCGTACCGCACGCTGCGCGATCCGCTGAAGCGCGCGACCTATCTGCTGTCGCTGCGTGGCGTCGATATCGGTGCCGAAAACAACACCGCGATGGAGCCCGCGTTCCTGATGCAGCAGATGGAGTGGCGCGAAGGCATCGAGGATGCCGCGGCCGCCCGCAACGTCGACGCGCTCGATGCGCTGCTCGCCGAATTGCGCGACGAAAAGCGCGTGCGCCTCGAGCGCCTCGGCACGCTGCTCGACAGCGCCGCCGACCAGGCCGCCGCCGAAGCCGTGCGCCAGCTGATGTTCATCGAACGGGTCGCGTCGGAAGTGGGTGCGCAGATCGAGCGCCTCGAAACTTAACCGCGTGCCTCGCGGCACGCGCAGCAAACGGGCCGAGCGCCCGAACGAACCAAGATGGCTTTACTGCAAATTTCCGAACCGGGCATGGCGCCGGCGCCGCACCAGCGGCGACTCGCTGTCGGGATCGATCTCGGCACGACGAACTCGCTCGTCGCGGCCGTGCGCAACAGCGTGCCCGAAGTGCTGCCGGACGACGCGGGCCGCGTGCTGCTGCCTTCCGTAGTCCGTTATCTGGAGAAGGGCAGCCGCCGCATCGGTCACGAAGCGAAGGAACAGGCCGCAAGCGATCCGCGCAACACGATCGTGTCGGTCAAGCGCTTCATGGGCCGCGGCAAGGCCGAGGTCGAAGGCGCGGCGAACGCGCCTTACGAATTCGTCGATGCACCGGGCATGGTGCAGATCCGCACGATCGACGGCGTGAAGAGCCCGGTCGAAGTATCGGCCGAGATTCTCGCGACGCTGCGTTACCGCGCGGAAGACACGCTCGGCGACGAACTGGTCGGCGCGGTGATCACGGTGCCCGCGTACTTCGACGACGCGCAGCGCCAGGCGACGAAGGATGCCGCGCGTCTTGCGGGCCTCAACGTGCTGCGCCTGCTGAACGAACCGACCGCGGCCGCGATCGCCTACGGTCTCGACAACGCGGCCGAAGGCCTCTACGCGGTGTACGACCTCGGCGGAGGCACGTTCGACCTGTCGATCCTGAAGCTGACCAAGGGTGTGTTCGAAGTGCTGGCAGCGGGCGGCGATTCCGCGCTCGGCGGCGACGATTTCGACCATGCACTGTTCGGCCATGTGCTCGCGCAGGCAGGCATCGACGCGAAGGCGCTCGCGCCCGAGGACGTGCGCCTGCTGCTCGATCGCGTGCGGGTGCTGAAGGAAGCGCTGTCGTCCGCGCCGCAGGCGGCGCTCGACGTGACGCTGTCGAGCGGTGCCCGGCTCGAGCAGACGGTCTCGCACGACACGTTCGCCGCGCTCGTCGAGCCGCTCGTGCAGCGTACGCTGACGCCGACCCGCAAGGCATTGCGCGATGCGCAGGTGAGCCCGGCCGACATCAAGGGCGTCGTGCTCGTCGGCGGCGCGACGCGCATGCCGGTGATTCGCGAGGCGGTCGCGAAGCATTTCGGCCAGCCGCCGCTCGTCAATCTCGATCCGGACCAGGTCGTCGCGCTCGGCGCGGCAATCCAGGCCGACCTGCTCGCCGGCAATCGCGGCAGCGGTGACGACTGGCTGCTGCTCGACGTGATCCCGCTGTCGCTCGGCGTCGAGACGATGGGCGGCCTCGTCGAGAAGATCATTCCGCGCAATTCGACGATTCCGATCGCGCGTGCACAGGAATTCACGACCTTCAAGGACGGCCAGACCGCGATGGCGATCCACGTCGTGCAGGGCGAGCGCGAGCTCGTCGCCGACTGCCGGTCGCTCGCGCGCTTCGAGCTGCGCGGCATCCCGCCGATGACGGCCGGTGCGGCGCGCATCCGCGTGACCTACCAGGTCGATGCGGACGGGTTGCTGTCGGTATTCGCGCGCGAGCAGCATTCGGGCGTCGAGGCGTCGGTCGTCGTGAAGCCGTCGTACGGCCTCGCTGACGACGACATCGCGAAGATGCTCGAGGACAGCTTCAAGACCGCCGAGATCGACATGCGGGCGCGCGCGCTGCGCGAAGCGCAAGTCGAGGCCGAGCGGATGATCGAGGCGACGCAGGCGGCGCTGGCGGCCGACGGCGAATTGCTCGACGACACCGAACGCACGCAGGTCGACGCGCTCGTCGCCGCGCTGCGCACGATCGCGCAGGGCGACGACACGGACGCGATCGAAACCGCGACCAAGACGCTGGCCGACGGCACCGACGAATTCGCGGCGCGCCGGATGGACAAGAGCATCAAGCGCGCACTGTCGGGCCGACGGCTCGACGAGATCTGAACGAACTGCGCGCGGGCCGGCGACTGCCCGCGCGATATTGAACCGTGCGGCGCCAGTCGCCGCACCCTGACTGACGGAACGGACATGCCTCAACTGGTGGTGCTGCCTCACGTCGAACTGTGCCCGGACGGCGCAGTGATCGACGCGACGCCCGGCAAGAGTATTTGCGACAACCTGCTCGACAACGGGATCGAGATCGAGCATGCGTGCGAGAAGTCGTGCGCATGCACGACCTGCCACGTGGTGATCCGCGAGGGCTTCAACGATCTCGACCCGTCCGACGAGGACGAAGACGACCTGCTCGACAAGGCGTGGGGCCTCGAGCCGACGTCGCGCCTGTCGTGCCAGGCAATCGTGAAGGAAGATTCTGACCTGGTGGTCGAGATCCCGAAGTACTCGATCAACCACGCGAAGGAAAATCACTGACGGATCGGCGGGGCGGACTCGCCGCGCACACGGGAGAGCAGGCCATGAAATGGACCGATTCGCGCGAAATCGCCATCGCGCTGGCAGACAAGCATCCGGACGTCGATCCGCAGCGGATCAATTTCGTCGACCTGCGACAATGGGTCATCGAACTGGACGGTTTCACCGACGACCCGGCGCACTCGGGCGAGAAGATCCTCGAAGCGATCCAGGCCCACTGGATCGATGAATCCGACTTCGACGACGAAGACTGAGATTCGCGCTGGCGCCTCGAGCCATGTGGCTCCGGCAACGCTCCCGCAAAAAGAAAAGGCTCGTGATGCTTCACGAGCCTTTTTCATTTCCGGCGCGGCGCAAGGGCCGCCCGGCGAGGCGTCAGGCGTTACGCGCCGACCAGCGTGCCGTTCTCGATCCGCACGCGCTGGCCCTGGCCGAACGGCGGCGGGTTGTGGTACGTGAAGGTGCGCGTCGCACCGCTTTCCATCTGGACCTGCACCTGATAGTCGGTTTCCGCCCGCACCTGCTTCTCGACCTGATTGCCGGCGAGACCGCCGCCGAGCGCGCCGATGATCGTCATCGCCGTGCGGCCGTTGCCGTGACCGAACTGGTTGCCGAGCAGGCCGCCGGCCGCTGCGCCGCCGACCGCGCCGATCCCCGAGCTCTGGCCCGGCGTACGCGTCTGCGTGATCGCGACGACGGTGCCGCAGGTCTGGCAATAGGCCGCCTGAGCGGGCGCGGACGGCTGCTGCGCGTATTGCGGCGGTTGCGGTGCCGGCGTATGGCGGCGGTGCGTGGCGGCAGGGCGCGGCGCGGGCTTCGGTTCGGCCTGGGCTGCCGCCGCCTTCTCGGCCGCTGCCTTCTGCTGCGCGGCCTGTTCGGCTGCCTGCTGCTGCGCTTGCGCGGCGAGCGCGGCGCTGGCCGCAGCGGCCGTATCGACGGCCGGCTGCGACGCGATCCGCGCGGCCTGGGTCTGGCCGTTCTGCGCATTGTTGCTGTTGGCCTTCGGGAAGATGCCCGTGATCGCTGCGGTGGCCGCGAGGCTCGCGACGATCACGGCGCCTGCCGCGGTCGCGATGAGCGGGTGAAGGCGTTGCTTTTGCGGCGTGGTTTGATTCTGGTTGTCCATTTTGTTCTCCGGTGTCGACCCGGCTTCGCACGTTGGCGCTGGCCGGATCCCACGCTCGGGAGCGAGCAGACTTGGCGTTCCGGCGCCGCGTTCTGGTCCCGTGGTCATGCGTGGTGACGCAACAGGAGTGTCGTCCACGGGCGAGGGTCGCACCGTATCAAGGTGTAACGAATTGCAGCGCAGGGGCGGCGGGCATTACCGGGGAAACCCGGAGAAGGCCGTTACGGCGAGGGGATAAAGCGGGGGACGATCGAAAACCGGCGAACGCCGGCGGGCGGGATTTACGCGTGGTTACAAAGCTGACGCGTGCGCGCCGCAGGGCGCGGCGCACACGCGGGCTCGGCCGTCAGTCTTCGCGGCGCAGGTGCGGGAACAGCAGCACGTCGCGGATCGTCGGGCTGTCGGTCAGCAGCATCACGAGACGGTCGATGCCGATCCCGCAACCGCCCGTCGGCGGCATCCCGTGTTCGAGCGCGCGGATGTAGTCGGCGTCGAAGAACATCGCTTCTTCGTCGCCTGCATCCTTTTGCTCGACCTGCTTCTTGAAGCGCGCGGCCTGATCTTCCGGATCATTCAGCTCCGAGAAGCCGTTCGCGATCTCGCGGCCGGTCATGAACAGCTCGAAACGCTCGGTGATGCCCGGCACCGTATCCGATGCGCGTGCGAGCGGCGACACCTCGACCGGGTAATCGATGATGTAGGTCGGCTCCCACAGCTGCGATTCGGCGGTTTCCTCGAACAGCGCGAGCTGCAGCGCGCCGATGCCGGCGTTCAGGAAGGCCGGCTGCGACACGTCCACGCCGAGGCGCTTCAGTTCGGAGCGCAGGAACGCGTCGTCCGACAGCTGGCCGTCGGTGTACTGCGGCGCGTACTTCTGGATCGCCTGCGTGATCGTCAGGCGGTGGAACGGCTTCGCGAGGTCGAGCTCACGGCCCTGGTACTGGATCGTCGCGGTGCCGAGCGCATCGATCGCCGCCTGGCGGATCAGCTGCTCGGTGAAGTCCATCAGCCAGCGGTAGTCGGTGTACGCGGCGTAGAACTCCATCATCGTGAATTCCGGGTTGTGGCGCGGCGACACGCCTTCATTCCGGAAGTTGCGGTTGATCTCGAACACGCGTTCGAAGCCGCCGACGATCAGGCGCTTCAGGTACAGCTCCGGCGCGATGCGCAGGAACATCTGCATGTCGAGCGCGTTGTGGTGCGTGACGAACGGCTTCGCCGCGGCGCCGCCCGGGATCGGGTGCAGCATCGGCGTTTCGACTTCCATGAAGTCGGCGTTGTCCATGAATTTGCGGATGGACGCGATGGTCTTGGTGCGCGCGCGGAACGTGTCGCGCGTTTCCGGCGTGACGATCAGGTCGACGTAGCGCTGGCGATAGCGCATTTCCTGGTCGGCGAGGCCGTGGAACTTGTCCGGCAGCGGACGCAGCGCCTTCGACAGCAGGCGCAGCTCCTTGCACTGGACCGACAGTTCGCCCTTGTTGGTGCGGAACAGCACGCCGCGTGCGGCGACGATGTCGCCGAGGTCCCACTTCTTGAATGCGTCGTAGGTTTCCGTGCCGACGTCGTTCGGCGTCACGAAGAACTGGATCTGGCCCGAACCGTCCTGCACCGTCGCGAAGCTCGCCTTGCCCATCACGCGCTTGAGCATCATGCGGCCGGCGACCGATACCTCGACCGGGTTCGCCTCGAGCGCGGCCTTGTCCGAGTCGGCGAATTTCGCCTGAAGATCGGCGGCGTGATGCGTCGGCCGGAAATCGTTCGGATAGGCGACGCCTTGCTCGCGCAATGCGCGCAGCTTCTCGCGGCGCTCGGCAATGATCTGGTTTTCGTCCGCCGCGACGGCGGGCTGCGTTTGGGTCGGTTCGGTCATGATGGTCGGAATTCGGAGTGGGTGCGGCAACGCAACGGGAAGGGCGGCGCGACCGCAGGGGCCGCGCCGCGGCGCTTACACGCCCTGTTTGAGGCTCGCGCTGATGAAGTCGTCGAGATCGCCGTCGAGCACGGCTTTCGTGTTGCTCATTTCGACGTTCGTACGAAGGTCCTTCACGCGGCTCTGGTCGAGCACGTACGAGCGGATCTGGTGACCCCAGCCCACATCGGTCTTGCTCGATTCGAGCTTGTCCTGCTCGGCCTGGCGCTTGCGCATTTCGGCTTCGTAGAGGCGCGACTTCAGCATGGCCATCGCTTCGGCGCGGTTGCGGTGCTGCGAGCGGTCGTTCTGGCACTGCACGACGATGCCGGTCGGCATGTGCGTGATCCGCACCGCCGAGTCGGTCTTGTTGATGTGCTGGCCGCCCGCGCCCGATGCGCGGTACGTGTCGATGCGCAGGTCGGCCGGGTTGACCTCGACTTCGATCGAGTCGTCGATTTCCGGATACACGAACACCGACGAGAACGACGTGTGGCGGCCGCCCGACGAGTCGAACGGCGACTTGCGCACGAGGCGGTGGATGCCGGTTTCGGTGCGCAGGAAGCCGTACGCATATTCGCCCGACACCTTGATCGTCGCGTTCTTGATGCCCGCGACGTCGCCGTCGGACTCTTCGAGCACTTCGGCCTTGAAGCCCTTGCGTTCGCAGTAGCGCAGGTACTGGCGCAGCAGCATCGATGCCCAGTCGCATGCCTCGGTGCCGCCGGCGCCGGCCTGGATGTCGATGAAGCAGTTGTTCGGGTCGGCCGGGTTCGAGAACATCCGGCGGAATTCGATGTCGCCGACGCGCGCTTCGAGCTTCTTCGCGTCGTCTTCGGATGCGACGAGGGTGTCTTCGTCGCCTTCCTCGCGTGCCAGCTCGAACAGGTCGAGCGCATCGCGCAGGTCGCTATCGAGTGCCGTCAGCGTCGTGACGACGCCTTCGAGCAGCTTCTTCTCGCGGCCGAGTGCCTGGGCGTTCTTCGAATCGTTCCAGACGTTCGGGTCTTCGAGTTCCTTGTTGACTTCGGTCAGACGCGCAGATTTGGCGTCGTAGTCAAAGATACCCCCGAAGCTCGCCCGCGCGCGTGCGCAGGTCGAGCAGGGAGCTTTCGATCGCGTTGAGACGTTCCGCTTCCATGATCGTTCGCTATTCTTGCTTCGTAAAAAAGCGGAATTATAGCCGATCGGCGGGGTTTCCCGGTGACGCGGAACGTGCTTGCATGCGCGCCGCGGCCCCGTTCGGCGCGGCGTGCATGCGGCCCGCGCGTGCCGCGGGCGGGTTGGCCGGGCGGGTGGCGCTCAGCCGGCCGCGTGTTCGACGATCAGCTGGACGCGCGTCACGCCGTTCCATGTGTCGGCCACGAGGCGGTACGCGATCAGCGCGCTCGCCGGCAGCGGCTCGGTGTGGTTGAACCAGATCGCGTTGAAGCGCTGGCGGCCGCGCGCCAGCTGCAGCTTCAGGTGCTTTTCCTTCACGAGCGACTGCGACACGACGTCGAATTCGCCGGAGAAAAGCGGGGCCGGAAAGCCCTGGCCCCAGACGGCTTCGTCGAGCAGCCCGACGAACTGCGGCGTGAAATACGCTTCCTCGAGTTCGCCGTCGGTCTCGATCACGCGCGCCAGCGCGTCGTCGGACAACCACTCGCGCGCGACGGCCTCGAATGCAGCCGCGAAGCGCGGCACGTTGTCGGTGTCGAGCGTGAGGCCGGCCGCCATCGCGTGGCCGCCGAACGCGACGATCAGGTCGGGTTCGCGCTTCGATACCAGGTCGAGCGCGTCACGCAGGTGGAAGCCGGGAATCGAGCGGCCCGAACCCTTGACCCGCGTGCCGGCTTCGTCCGCATGCGCGAACGTGAACGACGGGCGGTGGAATTTCTCCTTGAGCCGCCCGGCGACGATGCCGATCACGCCCTGGTGCCATTCCGGGTTGAACAGCGTGATCGTGCACGCGTCGGCCGGATCGACGTCGGCGAGATCGGCCAGCGCCTGCTGCTGCATGCCGGCCTCGATCTCGCGGCGCTCGCGGTTCATCGTGTCGAGCTGCTGCGCGAGGTCCCACGCGCGGCCGATGTCGTCGGTGATCAGGCACTCGATGCCGAGCGACATGTCCGAGAGCCGCCCGGCGGCGTTCAGGCGCGGGCCGAGGCCGAAGCCGAGGTCGAAGCCCGATGCAGTGCGCGCCTCGCGGCCGGCCGCGCGGAACAGCGCGGCGATGCCCGGCTGCATGCGGCCGTTGCGGATGCGCTGCAGCCCCTGCGCGACGAGCACGCGGTTGTTGCCGTCGAGCCGCACGACGTCGGCGACGGTGCCGAGCGCGACGAGGTCGAGCAGCCCGTCGAGGCGCGGTTCGGCCTCCTTGCTCGCGAACGCGCCGCGGCGGCGCAGTTCGGCGCGCAGCGCGAGCAGCACGTAGAACATCACGCCGACGCCGGCGATGTGCTTGCTCGGGAATGCGCAGCCGGGCTGGTTCGGGTTGACGATCGCGCGCGCGGCCGGCAGCGCGTCGCCGGGCAGGTGGTGATCGGTGACGAGCACGTCGATGCCGCGCGCGTTCGCGGCTTCGACGCCCGCGACGCTCGCGATCCCGTTGTCGACGGTGATCAGCAGGTCGGGCTTGCGCGCGGCCGCGAGTTCGACGATCTCGGGCGTGAGCCCGTAGCCGTATTCGAAGCGGTTCGGCACCAGGTAGTCGATCTGCGCGCCGAACATGCGCAGGCCCCGCACCGCGACCGCGCAGGCGGTCGCGCCGTCGCAGTCGTAGTCGGCGACGACCAGCAGGCGCCGCTTGTCGGCGATCGCGTCGGCGAGCAGCGCCGCGGCGTCCGCGCAGCCTTTCAGCTCGGTGGGCGGGACGAGGCGCGCGAGCGCCGTCTCGATGTCGGTCGGGGATTGCACGCCGCGCGATGCATACAGGCGCGCGAGGACGGGGTGGAGGCCGTGGCGCGCGAGCGCTTCGGCGTCGGCGGGCGCGACGGGGCGGGTAACGATCCGGGTCATACAGGTCGGGTTATTCGAACAGGGATGCCAGCGCGCGGCGGCGCCAGAACTTGCGCAGGTCGCCGCGCGTCGCGTGCAGCGTCACGGAGCTGGTGTCGCCGCACAGCGTGAAATCGACGCCGGCCAGCTCGCCGTTCTGCAGCGCGGCGAGGGACGGCGCGAACCAGTCGCGCTCGAGCGCGGCGAGCGCATCGTGCCAGCGTGGCCAGTCCTGCTCGATGTACGGGGCGGACAGCGTGGGCAGCTCGACGAGCGTCGCGCCGGCGGCGGCGGGCAGTGCGTCGAGTGCGGCCGGCACGGCGCCGGCTTCGGCTTGTGCGGCGCGCGCGAGGCCGAGTGCCGCGGGCGACGCGGACAACACGCGCGCGAACGGTTTGTCGACCGGCTTCAGCGTGCCTTGCGCATGGAACCAGATCGAGTTGACGGCGGGCAACCCGCGCGCTTCGCGCGCTTCGTTGACCGGATGCTGGAACCACGCCATCTGAACTTCGTTCTGCAGCTTCATCCACATCCGCGAGCGTTCGCCGGTGTGCGCCTCGTGCGGCAGCCAGATCTCGATGTTGCGACCGCTCGCGCGCAGCGGCGCTGCGCCGGCGAGGCGGGCGAGCTGTTCGCTCGACAGGTACCAGCGCGCCGGCTGCGGCGCCTCCAGCCGCACGCCGAGCTCCTCGATCAGCGGGCGCGCGACCGCCAGCAATGCGGCGGCGTCGCCGTCGTCGAGCGCGAGGCTCGCCGGGTCGACGAGCACGAGGTGATCGTGCGCGATTTCGACGTGGACGGGTTCGACGCACGCCCAGGCGTGGTTGCCCGGGTCGCCGCCGTCGGCCAGCAGCATGTAGGGCGCGAGCGGCGCCTCGTCGGCGGCGTTGCCCTGGGTCGCGCCGAACTGGCGGGCCAGCCAGCGCTCGTGTGGCAGCGTGCGCTGGAAGTCCTCGCCGGCCACGCGCTCGACGAGGCTTGCGCGGGCGAGCAACTTTTCGAGCGCGGGGCTGTCCAGCGTGTGCAGGGACGAGGTCGCATCGGCCGCCGACGGCAGCGCGAACGGAACGAGAAAATGGAGGCGTCGGTCGTGCATGATGGTGCGCATTGTATGGCAAACTGCGCGCGTGATCGGGCCGGCGCACGGCCCCATTGCGTCCGGCGACCGTTTTTCCGGCCGTGCCCGGGCGGCCGGCCGCCGCCGGACGGCGCTCCGGCCACGGGCCGCCATCCCCGCCGTAACCAGCAGAAAGGATTCGCTTGAAACTTCCGTACGAATGGCAGATCGGCTGGCGCTACACGCGCGCCGGCAAACGCACGACCGGCAACGGCTTCATTTCCTTCATCGCGCTCGTTTCGATGCTCGGGATCGCGCTCGGCGTCGCGGCGCTGATCGTCGTGCTGTCCGTGATGAACGGCTTCCAGAAGGAAGTGCGCGACCGCATGCTGTCGGTGCTTGCGCACGTCGAGGTATTCTCGCCGACTGGCTCGATGCCCGATTGGCAACTGACCGCGCAGGAAGCGCGCCGCAATACGTCGGTGATCGGCGCGGCGCCGTACGTCGACGCGCAGGCGCTGCTCACGCGCCAGGACGCGGTGAGCGGCGTGATGCTGCGCGGCGTCGAGCCGTCGCTCGAACCGCAGGTGTCGGACATCGGCAAGGACATGAAGGCGGGCCAGCTCGCCGCGCTCGTGCCCGGCCAGTTCGGCATCGTGCTCGGCGACGCGCTCGCCGGCAACCTCGGCGTGACGGTCGGCGACAAGGTCACGCTCGTCGCGCCCGAAGGCACGATCACGCCGGCCGGGATGATGCCGCGGCTCAAGCAGTTCACGGTGGTCGGCGTGTTCGAGTCGGGCCACTACGAATACGACAGCACGCTCGCGATGATCAACATCCGCGATGCGGAGGCGCTGTTCCGGATGTCCGCGCCGACTGGCGTGCGGCTGCGGCTCACCGACATGCAGAAGGCGCCGCAGGTCGCGGTCGAGCTGTCGCATACGCTGTCGGGCAGCCTGTACATCCGCGACTGGACCCAGCAGAACAAGACCTGGTTCTCGGCCGTGCAGATCGAGAAGCGGATGATGTTCATCATCCTCACGCTGATCATCGCGGTGGCCGCGTTCAACCTCGTGTCGTCGCTCGTGATGACGGTGACCAACAAGCAGGCCGACATCGCGATCCTGCGCACGCTCGGTGCGCAACCAGGCTCGATCATGAAGATCTTCGTCGTGCAGGGCGTGACGATCGGCTTCGTCGGCACCGCGTCGGGCGTCGCGCTCGGCTGCCTGATCGCGTGGAGCATTCCGTGGCTGATCCCGATGATCGAGCATCTGTTCGGCGTGCAGTTCCTGCCGCCGTCGGTGTACTTCATCAGCGAGCTGCCGTCGGAGCTCGTCGCGGGCGACGTCATCAAGATCGGCCTGATCGCGTTCGTGCTGTCGGCCGTCGCGACGCTCTATCCGAGCTGGCGCGGCGCGAAGGTGAAGCCGGCGGAGGCGCTGCGTTATGAATGATCGCGCGGCCGCATTGGCGGATACACGACAACCCATCAGACAGGATTCGGCAGGTATGCAGGAATACGTGCTTCAGGCGCGCGGGATCACGAAGGCGTTCGTGCAGGGCGGCTTCAACGTGCAGGTGCTCAACAACACCGAGCTGACGGTGCGGCGCGGCGAGAAGCTCGCGGTCGTCGGCGCGTCGGGCTCCGGCAAGAGCACGCTGCTGCACGTGCTGGGCGGCCTCGACGAGCCGAGCGCCGGCGAAGTGTCGCTGCTCGGCAAGCCGTTTACGCAACTCGCCGAGCGCGAGCGCAACGAGCTGCGCAACCGCGCGCTCGGCTTCGTCTACCAGTTCCATCACCTGCTGCCGGAATTCACCGCGCTCGACAACGTCGCGATGCCGCTGCGCATCCGCCGGATGACGACCGAGGACGCACGTGCGCAGGCACAGGCGATGCTCGAACGCGTCGGTCTCGGGCCGCGCGCGAAGCATCGGCCGGGCGAGCTGTCGGGCGGCGAGCGGCAACGCGTGGCGATCGCGCGTGCGCTGGTGACGAAGCCGGCGTGCGTGCTGGCCGACGAGCCGACCGGCAACCTCGACGGCACGACCGCCGACACGGTGTTCAACCTGATGCTCGAACTGTCCGAGACGCTCGAAACGAGCTTCGTGATCGTCACGCACGATCCCGAGCTCGCGGCGCGCTGCGACCGCATCATGCGCCTGCGCGACGGCGTGCTGCATGAGGAGCCGGCGCTGCCGGTGTGAACGAACGCCCCACCGTGCCGCCGGGTGAGTCCCGGCACGGCGGCGAGGGCGCAGGAAAGCCGCCATGTGGATCGATACGCATTGCCATCTCGATGCCGCCGAGTTCGACCCCGACCGCGACGCCGTCGCGCACGCGGCGCGCGCGGCCGGCGTGTCGCGCATCGTGATTCCAAGCATCGGGCGCGACAATTTCACGACCGTGCGCGAACTGGCGCAGCGCACGCCGGGTGCCGTCTACGCGCTCGGTATTCATCCGATGTATACGCCGCACGCGCGCGACGAGGATCTCGACCGCCTGCGCATGGAGATCGAGGCAAGCCTCGATGATCCGCGCTTCGTCGCGATCGGCGAGATCGGTCTCGACTACTTCGTGCCGGGCCTCGACGAGGACCGCCAGCAATTCTTCTATCAGGGGCAGCTCAAGCTCGCGCGCGAATTCGACCTCCCGGTGCTGTGCCACGTGCGCAAGTCGCAGGACCGCGTGCTCGCCGGGCTGCGCCGCCTTGGCGTGCGGCGCGGCATCGCGCATGCGTTCAACGGCAGTTTCCAGCAGGCCGATGCGTATCTCGCACAGGGGCTGCATCTCGGTTTCGGTGGCAACGTGACGTTCGGACGCGCGTTGCAGATCCGGCGGCTCGCCGCGCAGTTGCCGCTCGACGCGATCGTCGTCGAGACGGACGCACCCGACATCGCGCCCGAGTGGGCGTACAAGTCCCGCAACGCGCCCGACCAGGTGCCGCGCATCGGCGGCGTGCTCGCCGAACTGCGCGGGATCGACGCGCACGCGCTGTCCCTATCCACAACGGCTAACGCGCTCGCCGCGCTGCCGCGCCTCGCACTTTCGTCCGCATAATCGTTGCCGGAAGGCGCCGCATCGACGGCGGCGCCAGGTCGACGAGGAGGTGTGATGCGCGTGTGGTGGATTGCGTTCGCGCTCGGCGTCGTCGTGCTGCAGCGGCAGGCGGCGTTGCCGGGCGTGGGCGGCTGGGCAGGCGGGGCGGTCGTGCTGGCCGGTTGCGGCGCGCTGCTCGCAGGGTGTACGCGGCGCCGTCGAACCCGCGCGATCGTCGCGCTCCGGTGGATGCTGTGCGCATGCGCCGCCGGTGCGATCGGATTCGGCTATGCGGCCGCACGTGCCGAATGGCGGCTGCGTGACAGCCTGCCCGTCGAGCGGGAAGGGCGCGACATCGTCGTCACGGGCGTGATCCGCGGGTTGCCGGTGATCGACGATACCGGTGCGCGACTGCTGCTGGCCGTCGAATCGAACGATGCGGGACTGGCCCGTTTCCCGCCGCTGATCCGGTTGTCGTGGCGCACGTATGGTGCGCGGGCCGCACGCGACGCGATGCCCGATTTGCGCGCCGCGCAGCGCTGGCGTCTCGTCGTGCGCCTGAAGCGCCCGCATGCCGAGGCGAATCCGGGCGTGCGCGACAGCGAGGCGGCGTGGCTCGCCGCGGGCATTCGTGCGATCGGCTATGTGGTCGCGCCCGAGCGGGCGGAACTGCTCGACGCGCGTGCATCGGGATGGCGCGCGTCGATCGATCGGCTGCGAGACGCGCTGCGCAACGGTATCGGCGACGCGCTCGGCAGCGACGCGCGCCATCGCGGCATCGTGACCGCGCTCGCGGTCGGCGATCAATCCGGCATCGGCGACGACGCATGGCGCGTGCTGCGCAATACGGGCACGAGTCATCTGGTGGCGATTTCGGGTCTGCACGTCGGGCTCGTCGGCGCGATCGCGGGCGGGATCGTATCGTGGGTCTGGCGGCGTCTGCGCTGGCGCGGACATGCCGCGGCGCTCGCGATGCCTGCGCCATATGCGGCTTCGGTAGCGGCGCTGACGGCCGCCGCCGGCTATGCGGCGCTTGCCGGGTTCAACGTGCCGGCGCAGCGCGCGTGGTGGATGATCGCGGCCGGGGCGGCTGCCTATCTCGCCGGACGCAGCGTGCCACCGTCCGCCGTGTTGTGCGCGGCGCTCGGCGGCGTGCTGCTGATCGATCCGTGGGCGGTGGTGTCGGCCGGGTTCTGGCTGTCTTTTGGCGCGGTCGCCGTGATCCTGATGGCCGTGGCGGGCTGGCGCGCGGTGCGCGAATTCGGCGGCGATGACGACCGTGGGACGGAGGGCGCTGCCACGGTCGACCGCTGGCACCGCCTGCGCGCGTGGTGCCAGCGTGCCGGGCGCCGTGTCGCGGAGGCAACACGCGTGCAGTACGCGGTGACGATCGGTCTTGCGCCGCTGACGGCCGCGTGGTTCGCTCAGATCTCGGTATCGGGACCGTTCGGCAATGCGTTTGCGATCCCGTGGGTCAGCGCCGTGGTGACGCCGATCGTGCTCGCCGGGATCGGGTTGCCCGCGCCGTTGGACGCGTATGCGTTCCGGCTCGCGCATGCGGCGCTCGAACCGATGATGGCGCTGCTCCGGCACCTCGCCGACTGGCCGGCCGGCGTGTTCTGGCTGCGCATGCCCGACTGGCCGGTTCTGGCGCTTGCGTGCGTGGGTGTCGCGTGGGTCTTGATGCCGCGCGGCTGGCCGCTGCGCTGGGCGGCGCCGATGACATGGCTGCCGCTGGTCGCGCCGGCACCCGATGCGCCGCCGCCCGGCGGCTTCCGGCTGACCGTGCTCGACGTCGGGCAGGGCGCATCGGTGCTGGTGGAGACCGCGCGCCGGACCTTGCTGTTCGATGCGGGACCGGGGGCGGAGTCGACCCATGCCGGTGCGCGGATCGTCGCGCCGGCGTTGCGTGCCCGCGGAATCCGTACCGTCGATTCGCTCGTCCTGAGTCATGCGGACGCCGATCACGCGGGCGGCGCGGCGGCCGTCTATGCGGCCGCCGAGGTCCGCCAGCTGCTCGCCGGCATTGCGCCGCGGCACCGGCTGTGGCGCGACGCGCAGGCGGCCGGCGTGGCGGATCGGCTGCCGTGCGCGGCCGGGCAGCGGTGGATCTGGGACGGCGTCGTATTTTCGATGTTGTGGCCGCCGGGCGTTGCCGGCGCGGGTTCCTCGAACGAGCAATCGTGCGTGCTGCGCATTGACGCGGGTGACACGTCGGCGCTGCTGACGGGCGACATCGAGGCAAGCGCCGAACGCCGGCTGGTGGCCGATGCGCGCGACGAGCTGGACGCGCAGATCCTCGTCGTGCCGCACCACGGCAGCCGCACGTCGTCGGTCGAGCCTTTCCTCGATTCGGTCGGGCCGCGCGTCGCGGTATTTCCTGTAGGCTATCGCAATCGATTCGGGCATCCGCACCGGACGGTCCTCGCGCGCTACGAAACGCGCGGGATTCCGCTGCCGCGCACCGATCGCGACGGGGCCGTGAGCTTCGACGTCGCCCCGACGGGCGGCGGTTTCGCGTTCGAGCGTCATCGCGATGCGCAGCGGCGGTACTGGATGGGCCGGTGAGCGGCGCGACGGCGCGGGTCAAGAAGGCGGAGGCTGGAGGTGGTGCTGAAGGGCAACCCCGGCCGACCGCGAAGCATGGGACCGGAGTCAGCTCGAGCGCGCCGACTCCGGTCGACAAAGGAGACATCGGCGTTTGAAGGACATCCTCCATTTCTCGCATGCGAACGGTTTTCCGGCATCGACGTACCGGACGATCTTCGCCGAGCTGGCAGACGACTACGAGGTGCGCTACATCGAGCGCATCGGTCACGACCGCCGCTATCCGGTGACGCGCGACTGGCCGCATCTCGTCGAGCAGCTGCTCGACGACATCGGCAGCCGCTACGAGCGCCCGGTCTGGCTTGTCGGCCATTCGCTCGGCGGCTACCTGTCGCTGATGGCCGCGCTGAAGAAGCCGCACTGGGTGCGCGGCGTGGTGATGATAGATTCGCCGATCATCGCGGGATGGCGCGCCGGCGCATTGCGCGCGAGCCAGTGGGCCGGGCTCGACGAGCGGCTGTCGCCGGCGGCGGCGACGCGCAACCGGCGCACGCGCTGGGTGAGTCGCGACGAAGCCTGGCGGCACTTTCACGAGAAACCCGCGTTCGCGCGCTGGGACGAGCGGATGCTGTCCGACTACATCGACTACGGCATTCCGCAGGCGGGCGCCGACGGAGAACGCGCGCTCGCGTTCGATCGGCAGGTCGAATACCTGATCTACCGGACGCTGCCACATACGCTCGGCCCGCGGCTCGCGCACGGCGCGCCGGTGCCGCTCGGCTTTCTCGCCGGCACGCGCTCGCGCGAAGTGCGGCAGGTCGGGCTCGATGCGACGCGTCGCGCGGCGCGCGGGCGCATCGAATGGCTCGAGGGCAGCCATCTGTTCCCGATGGAGCGGCCGATCGAGACGGCCCGCGCATTGCAGCGGATGCTGAGTTCGCTGAAGACGGTGGAGGGCGGCGTGCCGCGCGACAGCGCGGCGCTGGCGAAAAGCGCCTGACGCATCGATCCGGTGCACCGCGCCGGCGTGCGCGGTTGCGCCGACCGGCCGGCCGGTTCGCCCCGGCGCGCGCGGCTGGCGCGGCACAGCGCGAAAGGGCGCGATCATCGCGTCAATTGCTGAGAGAAGAGCAGGCTTTACGGTATAATCCGTTTTTCCCGCGAGCATCCAGCGATGACCAAATATGTTTTCGTCACCGGCGGCGTAGTTTCTTCCCTCGGCAAGGGTATTGCCGCCGCCTCTCTCGCCGCGATCCTCGAATCGCGCGGTCTGAAAGTCACCCTCCTCAAACTCGATCCCTACATCAACGTCGACCCCGGCACGATGAGCCCGTTCCAGCACGGCGAAGTGTTCGTGACGGAAGACGGAGCGGAGACCGATCTCGACCTCGGCCACTATGAGCGCTTCATCAGCACGAAGATGCGCAAGGCCAACAACTTCACGACCGGCCAGATCTACGAATCGGTGATCCGCAAGGAACGCCGCGGCGACTATCTCGGCAAGACCGTGCAGGTGATTCCGCACATCACGAACGAAATCCAGGCGTTCATCGAGCGCGGGGCGGCATCGGCCACCTGCGGCGAACCGGACGTCGCGATCGTCGAGATCGGTGGCACGGTCGGCGACATCGAGTCGCTGCCGTTCCTCGAGGCCGCGCGCCAGATGAGCCTGCGCCTCGGCCGCAACAGCGCGTGCTTCGTGCACCTGACACTCGTGCCGTACGTCGCGACGGCCGGCGAGCTGAAGACGAAGCCGACCCAACACAGCGTGCAGAAGCTCCGCGAGATCGGCATCCTGCCGCACGTGCTGCTGTGCCGTGCGGATCGCCGCATTCCCGACGACGAATCGAAGAAGATCTCGATGTTCTCGAACGTGCCGGAAGACGCCGTGATCTCGGTGTGGGACGCCGACAGCATCTACAAGATTCCGCAGATGCTGCACGACCAGGGCCTTGACCGGATCATCTGCGAGGAACTGAAGCTGTCGCCGAAGGATGCCGACCTGAGCATGTGGTCGGAGCTCGTCGAGAAGCTGGAAAACCCGAAGCACGAAGTCACGATCGGCATGGTCGGCAAGTATGTCGATCTGACCGAGTCGTACAAGTCGCTGATCGAGGCGCTGCGCCACGCATCGCTGCACACGTCGACCAAGGTCAACATCGAGTACATCGACTCGGAAGAGATCGAGACGAACGGTGTCGACAGCCTGAAGCATCTCGACGCCGTGCTGGTGCCGGGCGGATTCGGCCGTCGTGGCACGGAAGGCAAGATCGCCGCGATCCGCTACGCGCGCGAGTCGAAGGTGCCGTACCTCGGCATCTGCCTCGGCATGCAGCTCGCGGTGATCGAATTCGCACGCGACGTCGTCGGCCTGAAGCAGGCGAACAGCACGGAATTCGATCCGGACACGCCGGAACGCGTGGTCGCGCTGATCACCGAGTGGTACGACCGCGAAGGCAAGGTCGAGACGCGCACCGAGGAATCCGATCTCGGCGGCACGATGCGCCTCGGCTCGCAACGTTGCCCGATCAAGCCCGGCACGATGGCCGAGGAGATCTACGGCAAGGACGTGAACGAGCGCCACCGCCACCGTTATGAAGTCAATAACCGCTTCGTGCCCCAGCTCGAAGCGGGCGGCCTTATCATCAGCGCCCGTACCCCGAGCGAGGATCTGCCGGAAATGATGGAGCTGCCGCGTTCGATGCACCCGTGGTTCGTTGGCGTCCAGTTCCACCCGGAATTCACGTCCACGCCGCGTGACGGTCATCCCCTGTTCAAGTCGTTCGTCGAAGCCGCGCTCGCCAACAAGCAGGCGCGTGGAGTGCAAGCATGAAGCTGTGCGATTTCGAGGTCGGTCTCGACCAGCCTTTCTTCCTGATCGCGGGTACCTGCGTCGTCGAATCGGAGCAAATGACGATCGACACGGCGGGCCGCCTGAAGGAGATCTGCGAGAAGCTGAACGTTCCGTTCATCTACAAATCGTCCTACGACAAGGCGAATCGCAGCTCGGGCAAGTCGTTTCGCGGCCTCGGAATGGACGAGGGGCTGCGGATCCTCGGCGAGGTGAAGCGCCAGCTCGGCCTGCCGGTGCTGACGGACGTGCATTCGATCGAAGAGATCGAGCAGGTCGCGTCGGTCGTCGACGTGCTGCAGACGCCTGCGTTCCTGTGCCGCCAGACCGACTTCATCCACGCATGCGCGCGCTCGGGCAAGCCCGTCAACATCAAGAAGGGCCAGTTCCTTGCGCCGCACGACATGAAGAACGTGATCGACAAGGCGCGCGACGCGGCCCGTGAAGCCGGTCTGTCGGAAGACCGCTTCATGGCGTGCGAGCGCGGCGTCTCGTTCGGCTACAACAACCTCGTGTCCGACATGCGTTCGCTCGCGATCATGCGCGAGACGAGTGCGCCGGTCGTGTTCGACGCGACCCACTCGGTGCAGCTGCCGGGCGGGCAGGGCACGAGCTCGGGCGGCCAGCGCGAATTCGTGCCGGTGCTCGCGCGTGCCGCGGTCGCGACGGGCGTCGCGGGCCTGTTCATGGAAACGCACCCGAATCCGGCCGAAGCGAAGTCCGACGGCCCGAACGCGGTGCCGCTGAACCGGATGGGCGCGCTGCTGGAGACCCTCGTCACGCTCGACCAGGCGGTGAAGCGCAATCCGTTCCTGGAAAACGATTTCAACTAAAGATCGAATGAACCTTGCGACGGCTTCGCGCGTCAGTAGCGTAGGCGGTTTCGGCGCGCGTGCCATCGCAGTTTGAAGAATCCATCGTCATTCTCAGAGGAAACCCATGAGTGCAATCGTAGATATCATCGGCCGCGAGATTCTGGATTCGCGCGGCAACCCCACCGTCGAATGCGACGTGCTGCTCGAATCGGGCACGATGGGCCGCGCGGCGGTGCCGTCGGGCGCGTCCACCGGCTCGCGTGAAGCGATCGAACTGCGCGACGGCGAAGCCGGCCGCTACAACGGCAAGGGCGTGCTGAAGGCCGTCGAGCACATCAACACCGAAATCTCCGAAGCCATCATGGGCCTCGACGCGTCGGAACAGGCGTTCCTCGACAAGACGCTGCTCGAGCTGGACGGCACCGACAACAAGTCGCGCCTCGGCGCGAACGCGATGCTGGCCGTGTCGATGGCCGTCGCGAAGGCAGCGGCTGAAGAAGCCGGCCTGCCGCTGTACCGCTACTTCGGCGGCTCGGGCGCGATGCAGCTGCCCGTCCCGATGATGAACATCGTCAACGGCGGCGCGCACGCGAACAACAGCCTCGACATCCAGGAATTCATGATCGTCCCGGTGAGCCAGCCGACGTTCCGTGAAGCCCTGCGTTGCGGCGCGGAAGTGTTCCACGCGCTGAAGAAGATCCTGAGTGACCGCGGCATGAGCACGGCAGTCGGCGACGAAGGCGGCTTCGCGCCGAACTTCGGCAGCAACGACGAGTGCCTGTCGACGATCCTGCAGGCGATCGAGAAGGCCGGCTACCGTGCGGGCGAAGACGTGCTGCTCGCGCTCGACTGCGCCGCATCCGAGTTCTACCATGACGGCAAGTACCAGCTCGCGGGCGAAGGCCTGCAACTGTCGTCGTCCGAATTCACCGACTACCTCGCGACGCTCGCCGACAAGTTCCCGATCGTGTCGATCGAGGACGGCATGCACGAAGGCGACTGGGACGGCTGGAAGCTGCTGACCGAGCGCCTCGGCAAGAAGGTGCAGCTCGTCGGCGACGACCTGTTCGTCACGAACACGCGCATCTTGAAGGAAGGCATCGAGAAGGGCATCGCGAACTCGATCCTCATCAAGATCAACCAGATCGGTACGCTGACCGAAACGTTCGCGGCAATCGAAATGGCGAAGCGCGCGGGCTACACGGCCGTGATCTCGCACCGCTCGGGCGAAACGGAAGATTCGACGATCGCGGACATCGCGGTCGGCCTGAACGCCGGTCAGATCAAGACGGGTTCGCTGTCGCGCAGCGACCGCATCTCGAAGTACAACCAGCTGCTGCGCATCGAGGAAGACCTCGGCGATATCGCGAGCTACCCGGGCAAATCGGCTTTCTATAACCTGCGCTAACGCGCTACTATCGGGTTCGTCATCTCGACGCCGCTCTGTGCATGTTGCGCGGAGCGGCGCTTCTTATATCTGCGTCTCCTACATGCGGCTTGTCACTGTCGTCCTGATTGCCTTGCTGGCGCTCATTCAGTACCCCCTATGGTGGGGACACGGCGGCTGGTTGCGGGTGCACGAATTGCGCCAGCAGCTCGGCGATCAACTGCAGAAGAATGCGGACGAGAAGCTGCGCAATGAACGGATCGCGGGGGAAGTGCAGGATCTGCAGGGCGGTACCGCGGCCATCGAGGAGCGCGCGCGCTACGAGATGGGCATGGTGAAGGACGGTGAAGTATTCGTGCAGTTCGTGTCGCCGAATGCGCCGGCCGCGCCGCTGAGCAACACGCCTTCGAGCACGTCGACGCGCGGTACCGTATCCGCGGCGCCCGTGCGAGTCGTGCCGAACCCGCAATCGATCGCGAAGCCGTCGCGGCATCACGGCGGCGAGAAGGGCAAGGCCGCGCATCACTGAGCGCGGGAGTCCGAACCATTGAAAAAGCACAGCCCGG